>JANLOX010000463.1:0-1863 GCA_031366795.1 Candidatus Eiseniibacteriota bacterium
GCTTCACCGTGACCCAGCGCATGTAGAGATCTGCGATGGCGTCGCGCCGGTCGAGCGTGGTCAGCGCCTTGAGCTCACCCTCGTAGGCCAGCGCATAGGTCGAGTCGCGCCGCTCGGCCTCGCGGTAGGCCGCGAGGGCGCTGTCGGGATGGGCGCTGCGAGCTTCCAGGTTCGCAAGGTTGAGCCAGATGGAGGCGTCGTCGGGGGCGAGCGCCAGCGCGCGGCGATACTCCCCGCGCGCGGCGTCCGGGCGATTGAGCGAGCCATAGACGACGCCGAGATCGCGGTGTTCGAGCGCGCGATCAGGCGACAAGGCGATGGCGCGCTTGAGCGGCGCTTCGGCGTCGCGAAGCCTGCCGGCATTGGCGTAGGCGACGCCGAGCGCGTACCAGTGTTCATCGTTGCCGGGTTCCTTCACGGTCAAGCGCTTCATCCGCGTGATTGCCTCGGCGTGACGGCCGAGCGAAGACAGCACCAGCCCGAGGTTACGGCTGGCCTCCGTGTCGCCAGGAGTGTGGCGCAATTCGCGTCGCAACAGCGGCTCCGCCGCGGAGGCGTGACCCATGCGCAGGTAGATGCTGCCGAGCCGGCCGCTCACGCCGGGGAGCAGCGAGTCGGCGCGAGCGGCGTTCCGGTAGGCGAGCATCGCCGCGGCAAGATTGCCCATCGCCTCCATCTGGCGCCCCATCGCGGCCTGCGCGCGCGCGAACCGTTGGGGTGTGCGTACGAGAGAATCGGGCGTCGAGCTGCGGCCCGGAACGATCAGCGGCGCGGGCGTGGACTCGATCGAGACGCTATCGGAGCGCACCGGCACGAGGAGATGCGGCGGCGCGTTCGCTGCGCTCGCAGTGAGGGGCGCCCAGCCATGGAGCGCCAGCGCCACCAGGATCATTCGAAATCGAGTCATGAGTGGGGCGACTATAGCGCAGCCCACCCCTCGCACGAACGCCCCGCCATCACATGATGACGGGGCGTCGCTGTATTCAGGAGCGCTGGACTCGCGCCCGCCTACTTGGCGGTGAAGTTCGGCTTGCGCTTCTCGACGTAGGCGGCAAGGCCTTCCTTCGCGTCTTCGCTCTGGAACAGCTGCTGCTGCAGTTCGCGCTCGACCGCCAGCGCGGACTCGAACGGGATCTCCACGCCCGACTGCACCGAACGCTTGATGCGCCCGACGGCCTTGGCCGCCTTGTTCGGCGGGCAGAACTGCTCGGCATACTTCTCGATCTTCTCGATGAACTCGGCGTTGGTCGCGGTCTCCCAGATCTGGTTGATCACGCCCAACTGCAGGCCCTTCTCGAAGTCGAACGTCTCGCCCGTGACCATCAACTCGATCGCCGTGCTCTTGTTGACGAGCCGCGCGAAGCGCTGCGTGCCACCGGTGCCCGGCAACACACCGAGGGTGACTTCCGGCAGGCCCAGCTTGCCGGCGCCCTTGCGCGCGATGCGGATGTCGGCCGCCATCGCGATCTCGAGACCACCGCCCACCGTGTGGCCGTTGAGCGCCGCGATCACCAGCTTCGGCGTGTGCTCGAGCCGGTTGAGCGTCTCGTTGGCGTGCAGGCAGAAGTAGTACTTGAAGGTCGGGTCGCACGTCTTGAGCATGTTGATGTTGGCGCCCGAACAGAAGAATTTCTCGCCGGCCCCCTTGATCACGATCACGTGCACGCTGACGTCGAAGCGCGCCTTGAGAATGGCGTCGTCCAGGTCGCGCATCATCTCGTGCGTGTAGGTGTTGGCCGGCGGATCGGCGAGTTCGAGATAGGCGACACCGTTCTTGACGGCGTAGTTCACCAGCGTGGTCTTGGTGGCTTCCATGAAGGGTTCTCCCGTTTGAGGTGAATCGGCGGGGCGCCCCGGTCGATG
>JANLOX010000466.1:0-2261 GCA_031366795.1 Candidatus Eiseniibacteriota bacterium
CTGCTGCCAAAGAATTGTTCCAGTGCCACACCAGACAATGTAAAAACCGGAAGATAAATGTGCAATTCTCAATCCTCAATTCTCAATTCTCAATTCTCAATCTTCCATCCTCAATTATCAATTATCAATTCTCAATCCTCAATCCTCAATCTTCCATCCTCAATTATCAATTATCAATTCTCAATTCTCAATCTTCCATCCTCAATTATCAATTCTCAATCTTCCATCTTCCATCCTCAATAATCAATTCTCAATTCTCAATCTTCAATTGCCTTTCAAATTCTTCAACAACATATTCAATCTCTTCGCCTGTTGTAAATCTGCCGAGAGAGAAACGAATTGATGCAAAAGCTTCTTTTTCATTCAACCCCATCGCCGACAATACATGCGAGGGCTCTGATAAGGCGGAGGAACAAGCACTACCTGTTGCGAGGGCAATGTTAGGTAATGCTTTCATTATTTCTGTTGCTTTATGATGATGGAAATTTAAATTACTGGTATTCGGCAAGCGATTTTTAATGGAGCCGTTGATAGATGCTCCCTTGTCGCAAAGTGCTTGTTCTAATCGGGTACGAAGTATGGAAATTGTTCCACTGATGTCTAATAATTCCTCTGAACAAATTTGTGCTGCTTTCGTAAAGCCAACAATACCCGGCACATTTAAAGTTCCGCTGCGAAGATTGCGTTCATGACCTCCGCCATCAATCTGTCCAATCAATGTAACTCTCGGGTTTTTTCTTTTTACAAATAACAACCCCACACCTTTTGGTCCGTACATTTTATGGGCTGACAAACAAAGTAGATCTGCTTTTAACTCATACAAGTCAACCCTAATTTTTCCACCTGCTTGTGTAGCATCACAAAACAAAAGTGATTTTTTGTCGTGAACGATCTGAGCAATCTGATCAATCGGAAGGATGACTCCGGTTTCATTGTTGGCCAACATCGCACAAACCAAAACGGTGTCGGTCCGAATTGCGTTCTCCATCATTTGCAAGTCTATCAATCCATCTTCCATCACAGGAAGTATAGTAATTTCATAACCGCTTTTCTCCAAATGTTTACACGTATCTAACACTGCTTTATGTTCGGTAGCAATAGTGACGATGTGTTTGCCTTTAGAATGGTACGCTTCTGCAACTCCTTTTATTGCCAGATTAATTGCTTCAGTAGAACCGGAAGTAAAGATGATTTCATTTTCTTCCGCACCCATTAGTTCAGCTAAAATTTTTCTCGATTTTTTTACAGCCTCATCAGCAATCCATCCAAAGCTATGACTTCGACTTGCTGCATTTCCGTAATGCTTTAAAAAATATGGAAGCATAGCGTCAACTACTCGCTGATCAACCTCAGTTGTAGAATTATTATCGAGATAAACGAAATCTTGATTCATAAGAATGGAACAAATTTCTTTACTTTGGGACGATTATTCAAGAGTTATTAAAATTTCGCTTAAAATTCTCCTAACAATTAATTGCAATGCAAGGTACAACAACGCATTATCATCCTCACCACGAGGAACATTTTCAGCAATCAGATACGATTAGAGATATTGTAATTGGAATGTCTGATGGATTAACTGTTCCATTTGCTTTGGCTGCCGGATTGAGCAGCCTTGTAGCTCAAAATGATACAATCATAACCGCAGGACTGGCAGAAATTATTGCAGGTTCAATAGCAATGGGACTTGGTGGATTTCTTGCAGGAAAGACAGAGATTGAACATTATGACGCTGAATTAAAAAGAGAGTACGATGAGTTGGTTACACATTATGACACCGAGCGAAAAGAAGTTAAAGGCATATTTGCCAACTATGGATTATCACCAGAATCACAAGAACTTATTATGTGTGAAATGGAAAAGGATAAAGACAAATGGGTTGAGTTCATGATGCGATTTGAATTAGGATTGGAGAAGCCAGATATTAATCGAGCACGATTGAGCGCTCGTAATATTGGTTTGTCTTATATTGTTGGTGGCATCGTTCCGTTGACAGCTTATTTTTTTACAACTACTCCTCGTGATGGATTAATTTATTCTTCAATCATTACTGTGATGTGTCTAATGATTTTTGGTTTTTTCAAAAGTAAAATAATTGGACAAAGTCCATGGAAGGGTGCAATGAATACAACCATGATCGGAATTTTAGCAGCGGCAGCGGCGTATTTTATCGGTCGCTTATTCTCATAATCACAGATGGAAATGTTAGCAAACAATGTAAATAAAAATCAACAATTCAAATTTTATTTAAACCAAAAACT
>JANLOX010000470.1:0-3174 GCA_031366795.1 Candidatus Eiseniibacteriota bacterium
CCGGCGGCCTCTCTGCCGTGCGACTGAACAACCGTGTGCGCTCGGCCTTGCAGGCGGCGCTAGCCAGCGCCGGAATTCTGCACACCGACGCCGCCAAGCGTCGCGCCGCCGCCGGCGCCGTCTTGAGGTCGCGTGACCCGAATGCGCTGGCGGCGCTCGATACCGCGCTGACGCGCGAGCCGAACAGGGACCTTGCGGCCCTCATGACAGCGGCGCGGGCGTCTATTCTGCTCGCCAAATCCGACAGCTCGAATGCCGTTCGCGTCAAAGCCGTGCAGACGCTGGAAGCCTACGGCGGGCAGGATGCGCTGGCGGTGCTCACCAACTTGCCGAGCGAAGCCGGTGGCGATGTCGTTGTGGCGGCAGCTCGGGCTGCCAAGACCATCGAAGGCCGCCTCGCCTTGTGGTCGGTCGCGCAGAACCTCTGGTACGGGGTGTCGCTCGGCTCGGTGCTGCTGCTGGCCGCGATCAGTCTCGCGATCACGTTCGGCGTGATGGGCGTCATCAACATGGCGCATGGCGAAATGGTGATGCTCGGCGCCTACACGACGTTCGTCGTGCAGGATGTGATCCGCACAAACTGGCCGGGCCTGTTCGACTGGTCGCTCGCGATCGCGATTCCGCTCGCATTCCTCGTCGCGGGCCTCGTTGGAGTAGCGATCGAGCGCAGCGTCATCCGACATCTCTATGGCCGGCCGCTCGAAACCTTGCTGGCCACCTGGGGCATAAGCCTGATCCTGCAACAGGCCGTGCGCACGATCTTCGGGCCGACCAATCGCGAGGTCGGCAATCCCGGCTTCATGTCCGGGGCGTTCCAGCTCGGCGGGCTCTCGATCACCTGGAACCGGATGTTCATCATCGTGTTCGCCGGCGTTATCTTCGCCGGCTTGCTGCTCGCCTTGAAACGCACGGCGCTCGGCCTGCATATGCGCGCCGTCACGCAGAACCGGCGAATGGCTGCCTCAATGGGCATCCCGACCACGCAGGTCGACGCGCTGACATTCGGCCTGGGCTCGGCGATCGCGGGGTTGGCCGGAGTTGCGCTGTCGCAGATCGACAACGTCAGCCCCAATCTCGGCCAGGGCTATATCATCGACAGCTTCCTCGTCGTGGTGTTCGGCGGCGTCGGCAACCTGTGGGGCACGCTGGTCGGCGCGATGTCTCTGGGCATCGCAAACAAGCTGCTCGAACCCTACGCCGGTGCGGTGCTGGCGAAAATACTGCTGCTCGTCGCCATCATCCTGTTCATCCAGAAGAAGCCTCGCGGACTGTTCGCGCTGAAGGGAAGGGCGATCGAGACATGATCTCGCGTGGGCTCGTGGCGGGCAACAGGCAGGCCTGGATCTTCGTTGCCATCGTGCTGCTGGCGACGGTGCTGATGCCGCTCGCACACCTGGCCTTTCCGCCGACGTCACCGCTGCACGTGTCGACGTCGACGCTGGCGCTCGTCGGCAAATATCTGACGTATGCGTTGCTGGCGTTGTCGCTCGATCTCGTCTGGGGTTATTGCGGCATCCTTTCGCTCGGCCATTGCGCGTTCTTCACGCTCGGCGGCTATGCGATGGGCATGTACCTGATGCGGCAGATCGGAACCCGCGGGGTCTACGCCAACCCGGTGCTGCCGGATTTCATGGTGTTCCTGAACTACAAGGAATTGCCCTGGTACTGGTACGGCTTCGACCAGTTCTGGTTCGCGTTTGCGATGGTGCTGGCGATTCCGGGGCTGCTCGCGTTCGTGTTCGGTTGGTTCGCGTTCCGCAGCCGCGTGTCGGGCGTGTACCTGTCAATCATCACGCAGGCGTTGACCTATGCGCTGATGCTTGCGTTCTTCCGCAACGACATGGGGCTAGGCGGCAACAACGGCCTGACCGACTTCAAGGACTTCCTCGGTTACTCGGTCCAGGCGCCGGCGACCCGGGCTGCGCTGTTCGCCTGCTCCGGCCTCGCGCTGCTCGCGGGCTTCCTGGTGGCCCGCACGATCGTGACCTCCAAACTCGGCAGCATCCTCGTGGCGATCCGCGATGCGGAGAGCCGCACGCGCTTTCTCGGCTATCGCGTCGAGCACTACAAAACGTTCGTGTTCACGGTGTCTGCGATCATGGCCGGCATTGCCGGCGCGCTCTACGTGCCCCAGGTCGGCATCATCAATCCGAGCGAGTTCCAACCGGCGAACTCGATCGAAGTCGTGATCTGGGTGGCGGTCGGCGGACGGGGAACCTTGACCGGCGCGGCGCTCGGGGCGGTGCTCGTCAACTTCGCGAAGACGACGTTCACGACCGGATTCCTGGCGCCCTACTGGCTGTTTGTGCTCGGCGCGCTGTTTGTGCTGGTGACGATCTATCTGCCGAAGGGCGTGCTCGGTGCGCTGTCGGAACGCCCCCGGCGTGGTCCGCCGGCAGACGACGTCCCGAACGGCGCCAGTCCTCAACCGGCGGAATAGGAGCATTCGACATGACCATTGCCGCCAAGTCCCCGCGCCTCACCGATGCTCCAGCCGCGCTGTCGTCGAGCATGCTCTATCTCGATGCGGTCTCCGTCTCGTTCGACGGCTTCCGTGCGCTGAACAATCTCTCGCTGCACATCGCGCCGGGCGAGATGCGTGCGATCATCGGCCCGAACGGCGCCGGCAAGACCACGATGATGGATGTGATCACCGGCAAGACGCGGCCCGACAGTGGCGACGTCATCTTCAACCGAAGCATCGACCTCACGCAGCTCGATGAAGCGGAAATCGCCAATCTCGGCATCGGACGCAAGTTCCAGAAGCCGACGGTGTTCGAGTCGCATACCGTCGAGAACAATCTGCTGCTGTCGCTCAAGAGTGATCGCCGGGTGTTTCCGAGCCTGTGGTGGCGCAAGACGCAGAAGGAACGCGATACGATCGACCGCATCATGTCGATGATCCGTCTGGAACAGCAGTTTTATAGCCTTGCCGGGGATCTCAGCCACGGTCAGAAGCAGTGGCTGGAGATCGGCATGCTGCTGGCGCAAGACCCCAAGCTGCTGCTGGTCGACGAGCCGGTCGCCGGAATGACCGACGCTGAAACGGCCGAGACCTCGAGGCTTCTGCGCGCGATCGCGAAGGATCATTCCGTCGTCGTTGTCGAGCACGATATGGATTTCGTGCGCGCGCTGGGCGTCAAGGTCACGGTGCTGCACGAGGGCTCGGTGCTG
>JANLOX010000018.1:0-3344 GCA_031366795.1 Candidatus Eiseniibacteriota bacterium
CGCGCGTCCGGCCTGGCGCATCTCGCGCAGCATCGACTTGAGCAATGCCTCGCCGATGCCACGACGGCGGTGTTCGGGCGACACCGCGACCGAGCCGATGCCGGTCATCGCCACGCGCTCGCCGCGCACGAAGCCGGTGAACGGGTAGAGCACGAGCGAGGCGACGATCTGCCCGTCGAGCTCGCCGACACGCACGTCGCGGATGGTGAAGCGCGGGTGGTCGGTGTAGAACTCGCGGCGCTTCTCGAGGCTCGCGATGCGGTAGGCGCGATGGCCGAGATCGGCCAGCGTTTCGACATCGGTGCGCCGCGCGACGCGGTATCGCAGTGCTGGGGGACGCGGTGGTCGAGGGCGGCTCACCGAGAGCGCTCCTTGTGGAGTGAGAGTCGGCGGGCGGCATTCGCATCTCGCCCATGCGCGCAAGTTAGCGAAGGTGGCGCGGGAAGCAAAGCGGGAAAGCAGCCCCGGACGCGACCGTCTAGATCGCGCGCTCTTCCACGAGGTAGAAGGCTGCGCCGCCGATGCGGTCGCGCGACACGCCGGGGCCGCGCAAGCTGCGGCCGTTGTCAGTGCGGCGCATGACGTCGGTCGTCTGCCAGGCTTCGTTGAACAGCGCCATGTACTCGAAGCGGTACAGGCCCTTGGGTAGCGGGCCGTTGTCACCCATCATCGGCGGTGAGACGAAGTGATGGTCGTCGACGGTCATCTGCACGCGCTTGAGCAGCGCCTTGGTATCCTTGTCGGAGATCGAGATCTGGATGCGCACGCCGTCGGGAAAACCGACCGTGCCGCGCACGCGCAGGACGCCGTTCGCCTCGCGGTAGGGCTCGATCTTGTCCAGCAGCGGCTTGCCCTGGGACAGCGAAGCGGTGTCGCTGAGTTGCTCGAAGGTGAGCGCCGGTGGCGGCTTGTCCCCGCCTCCGCCGCAGCCCGCGCCGCATGCGGCTGCCGCAATCAGGGCGATCGCGAACGCCGAACGCCGGCCCAACCGCCCGCTAACGAACACGCGCCTTCGCTGAACCGGGCTTCGCCCCAGCAGGAGCCGCCACCGAATCCGCCCGCGTCGGACGGATCATGGTCGCAAGCTCCGGCGGCAGGTGGCCGTAGTCGTTGAACGACATCAACTGCACCGTGCTGTCGGTGCGCACGCGGAAGATGGTGAACGAGGCGTTCTGGGTGCCCATGTGCAGCCAGTGCAACGGGTCGATGCCCAGCGCCTTGCAGAGGAAGTAGCGCGTCAAGTTGCCGTGACCCGCCACGACCTCGGTCGAGTCGCGCAACGGTGAGGGGCGGAACAGCATGGCGTAGCCACGGTCCATCTGCTGGCGGCACGAATCCAGATCGCCGGGCGTGTGCTCGGCAAGGATATCCGCGCGATCGGTCGGCGGCGTGCACTCACACAGGTCCTTCGATGCGATCGGTACCAGACCCGGCAGCGAGTCGGCGAAGATCGCGGCGGTCTCCCTGGCGCGCGTCATCGTGCTCGAGCGCAGCACATCGATGTGCAGCGGGAACTGCGCGAGCCGGTGCGCGGCGAGCCGCACCTGCGCGCGGCCCTTGTCGGTCAGCCCGAGGCCGGCTTCGGTGTCGAGCGGATCGTCCTCGTTATAGAGACCGTGCCGGACGAGCACGATCGTGCGGACAAAGCGCGGCATCGGGGCCGAGGGCTTCGGGGGCGCGCTGGGCGCTGCAAGTTTCGCGGGCGCGGCGGCCAACGCCAGCAGCAGAAGTCCAATCGAAACGGTGCGTGTCGGGGTCATGGGCCGCGAATCCTAGTGCCTGAGCCGAGCCCCCGCCAGCAGGCCCGCAACCCCCCTTGAGACTGGTCCGACCGCTCTGTTAGCCTTCTCCGCCTTGCAGCTGCGACATCCGGGCTCATCGAGCCGTCCGGAGCCGACCGGGTCGAAAGGAGTTCCGTTGATCTTCACCAAGCGTTGGATTCATGTGGCGGGGTTGCTCACCGTGCTGGCCTGCGGCTCGCTCACGGCTTCGGCCGCGCGCGCCAACGACGACCCGTGGGATGCGGGCAGCAACTGGATGTACCTGCGCGGCGGGCTTGCGCGTAACTCCGCCAGCGGGGCGGGCAATGGCGGCGCAGGCTATGCGATCGGCTTCCGCCACATGCTCAAGCCCAGCAAGGTGAACGACTGGAAGGTGCTGGGGCTCAAGCCGCTCGGCTTCCTCCACTGGACGCTGTTCAACGACTGGTCGTTGGGCGGCTTCGTCGAATACGACGTGCTCGGCCGCTTCGGCTCGGCGCAGGATGTCGAAGTGCCGGTGGCCGCCGAGATGACGCGCTACCTGCACTGGAAGAGCGCCGCGCGCCCCTACATCACCCTCGGCGCGGGCCCGTTCTACCGCAAGGTCTACAAAACGGGCAGCGACTTCAGCCGGGTGAAGACCTCGAGCTTCGTGGCCACGGGATTCGATGCGCCGGTGGCGTCGAACCAGATGCTGGGCTTCGACATGCGTTTCGCGCGCGTCGCCAGCGAGAACTTTCCCGTGAACCCCGTGTTCGGCGCCGGCGAGCCCAAGGCCACGCACTGGAGCATCAAGCTCAGCTACGCCATCACGTATTAGTCGTTCGCGTCGGCATTTCGCCGCTGTTGGTGGGGCCGGGACCCTCGAAAGGGGTCTCGGCTCATTCTATTGCGGCCGCGCGTAGCGGGCACGCCTCGTGCAAAGGAATTCGCCGAGCTGCGAGCGGACCTAGTAGCGGGGGCATTTGCCCAACGCATTTGCAACACGGGGCCAGCGGGAGAGCGCCGAGAAGCCACCTGTACAGTCCTCTGTGCCGAGCCGATAATTGATTGAGGTAGGAGGCTGAATATGCGGTTCCGATTTGATGAAAAGAAGGCGTCGCAAGCCGCGTGCTTGCTGCTGAATCGTCATGGCGGCAGCATGAACAACATGGCCATGATCAAGCTGCTCTACCTGGCCGATCGCGCAGCATTGCTTCATTGCGGGCACCCCATCATCGGGGATCGCCTGGTCTCGATGCCGCATGGCCCTGTCCTGAGCATGGTGCTCGACTGCATCAATTCCGGGAGCGCTCAACCTGGCTCCGCCTGGGCCGGCTCGATCTCGCCACCGAGCAACTACGAAGTCCGCGTACTCGAAGATCCCGGGCTCGACGAGCTGTCACAATTCGAGATCGGCGTGATCGAGCAAGTGGACAAGGATTACGGCCATTTCGCCCCGTGGGAGCTCGTCAAGCTGACGCACCAACTGCCCGAATGGCATGATCCTGAGGGGTCCTCGATTCCGATCCCACCCGAGGAGATCCTTCGATGCGAAGGCAAGTCGGCGGAGGCAATCGAGCGCATCTCAAAGGACGCCGAGGA
>JANLOX010000035.1:0-2115 GCA_031366795.1 Candidatus Eiseniibacteriota bacterium
TGCGCGTCCAGCAGCGGCAGATTGAACCAGCTCACGCTGTACACCAGCAGATTGAGGCGCGCGCGCAGGTCGCGCGCCACGATATCCATCACGCTGACCTGGCCACCGTGCGAGTTGAACAGCACTAGCTTCCTGATGCCCGCTGCCGCAACCGATTCACCGATGTCAGTCCACAGGCGGATGACGGTCTCGCTCTTGAGCGTGAGCGTGCCTGCAAAGCGGTCATGCTCGGGGCTGAAGCCCACCGCCTGCGTGGGCAAGAACAGCACGGTCACACCGTCAGGCAGATGCGGCACACACGCCGCCACCACACCACCTACCAGCACCGTGTCCACACTCACCGGCAGGTGCGGGCCATGCTGCTCGGTGGCAGCAACGGGCAGCACGGCGATGGTGCGGGCCAGGTCAAGCAGCGCGAAGTCGCGCGTCGTCAGATCGACCCAGAAGCGGGATTTGAATGCCATTTAGTTTCTACAACGGTAACTACTCAGCCCAATTTGAGGCAGTTAGACTGGATTCAGGCGAAGCTAGGCTGAGGCGGTGCGCCGTTGAAGGCGGCGACGAGGGACTCAAAGATATTGGCCCCTGACTCCACCGCCGCGAGCTTGGCGAGCCCGAAGTCGAGCACCTTGACCCGTCCTTCGCGCGTCAGCATCACGTTTGCCGGCTTGAGGTCCCGGTGCACGACACCCTTCTCGTGCGCCGCAGTCAATGCGTCGGCGAGCGCGATGCCGATCTCGAGCACGCGTGCGAGCGGAAGGCCGCCCGGTGTCACGTGCTGGTCGAGGCTCTGGCCCTCCACCAGCTCCATGGTGAGGAAGCGGACATTGCCCTCGTCCTCGACCGAGTAGAGCACCACAATGTTGGGATGGCTGAGGGCCGCCACCGTGCGTGCCTCGCGCTCGAAGCGGGCAAGGCGGCCGGTGTCGGCGGCCACGTCGGCAGGTAGCACCTTGAGCGCCACCTCGCGGCCGAGCCGCAGATCCCTCGCGCGGTACACCTCGCCCATGCCGCCGGCGCCCAGGGGCGCGACGATCTCGTAGGTGCCGAGGCGGGTGTTGGGGGTGAGAGGCATCGCGGGATTCTACCGCATTGGCGTCTCCAAACCCGCCTTGCGCAACCCGTCCATGAGGTCATCGACGAGTTGCGGGGCGAACCACTTCTCGAATAGGGCGCGGCCCGATCGAGCGAAGTCGTCCCTCTGGGCCAGCAACTCGCGCAGGGCGTGGCCCGCGGCAACGCTTTCGCCCAACTGGCCGTGAACCGCCGCGAGAATCGCGCTCTTCCAGAAGCCCTCGGGCAGGTTGGCTCGCACGATCTCGTCGAGCGCCGCTCGGTGGTGGCCGAGCCGGTACTCATTGAGGCCCAAGATCAGCCGAGGGACTCTGGCCGGGGATTGAAACCGTGGGCGTGCTCGTGGGAGTAGACCCACGACAGCATCGCCCAGCAGTCGGCGTTGGCGGGCGCCCGTTCGACGGCGCGCTCCAGCGCCTCCCGCGCCTCCGCGTGCTCCCCGGGACTGAGCCGAAGTGATCACCCGCAGGTAGGAGAAGCGCGCGAGGCCGGTGACGATCTCTTAGGTCAGGCCCTCGGCCAGCGTGGCGACGTCGGCGCTCGCGCCCTTGTGCCTGAATGGCATCACCGCGACCTAGAAGCCCTCCTCCATCCGTTGTGCCCCGCTCGAAGGAGCGGACGAAGCCAGGGCCTCAGCCTTGGCGACTCCCTCCATCACCTGTTCAACAAAGGCCGCGTCCACGATCCACAGCCGGAGGGTCGGCCCCAGCTCCTCGCGGTAGCCGGGCAGCAGGCTCCCGAGCCTCCCGAGTGCGGCGCGGGCCTCCTCCCTCCGACCGAGCTGGCCGCTGGCCGCCGCGGTCACGGCATGGGTCCAGAAGTCGTCGGGCATGTTGAGGCGCGTCGCCGTCTCCAGCGCCTCATTAAACTCGCGCTTCCTGTAGTGGTCGAAGAACTGGGGGAAGTGATACCAGCCCGCGTGGTGACGGTTGAGCTCCATCGCACGCCGTGCGATCCCGACACCGCGGTCCCACTCGCCGCCGTGGCTGATCAGCACGCCCATGAAGGCCAGCGCACTCGTGTTCCGGGGGTTGAGCGCCA
>JANLOX010000068.1:0-11310 GCA_031366795.1 Candidatus Eiseniibacteriota bacterium
TACGCCGGCGTCTTGCTCGAGCAACCGATGCCCGACAGCTTGGCGACGCGATGCGGTTCCAGGTTCGACTCGTAGGCCGCCTGGATGATGCCCGCCGTGATGGCGTTATGCCCGCATCCCGGGCACAGCGTCGTCTTGGCGCCATCGTAGTCGGCCTTGCTGAGTCCCAGCCGGTTGCGCGCTCCGGGCGGGACGACGGGAGTTTCGGTCATGGGCTGCTCCTCGCGATGCGGGCACTGGACATCATGGCTGTGGGGAGATTGGCGGCTAAGGCGCCCAGTCGTCAACCACTGGTGACGACCCTTCGTGACTACCGGCTGCGCTGCTCGCGCCGCCCAATGGTCGCTCCATCGGGGTGAAACTCGAGCGCTTGGACCGCTCCTGAGTGCCCCACGATGACGCGGAAATAGTCGATGCGGTCATTCGGGCAGTACAGGATATCGCGACCGTCGAACACAAGCTCCCGTTCGGGGCCTTGGTCGCGCCGCACGAACAATCGGTGGCCACGCACCGACACGGTGCGCACTGAGGCGGGCCCGGCGCGATAGGTGCCCGCCAGACTCGCGACCGGCGCATCGTGCGACACGTTGCCGAACTGTCGGTACGGACGGCCGATGGCGATGGCGCCGAGCCGGTGGGCGAGCGAACGGGTGTTGATCACTCCCGCATCGGAATTCGTGAGCACAATCACCGTGACGTCCTGGTCCGGGAAGAACGTCAATTGGGACGAGAACCCATCGATCATTCCATTGTGTTCGATCACCGGCTGGTCACGAACCATCCCCAACATCACGCCGAGCCCATAAGGAAACATCTGCCCGTCCGCGGACTTGCGAGCCGCGGTCATCAGGCGAACCAACGTATCGGGGAGCAGTTTCCCGTGAGTCAGGGCGCGCTCGAACAGGAACAGGTCGTCCACCGTCGAGGACAATGCGCCGGCGGGACCAGGACCCGTCAGGCTTGCGAAAGCGGCGCGAATCGTGGTGCCGCTCGAGTCGGCGCTGTAACCCGCGACGCTCCCACTCACGAGCGTTTGGTCCCCGTGATAACCAGTGTGGGTCATGGCGAGCGGCACCAGCACCTGATCCGCGATGGCGTCGTACCACGACCGCCCGGACACCGTTTCGATGACGGAGCCGAGCAGCATGTAGCCCGAGTTGCTGTATCGCCACTCCGTTCCCGGCGCGAACTCGAGCGGCTGTTGCTGGATGATCCGCACGAGTTCCGCGCTCGTGACGGCGCGGGCGGGGTCCGACTCCCAGTTGTCGCTGATGCCCGCGGTGTGGCTGAGCAACTGGGCGATCGTGATCTTGTTGGCGTCGGGATACTCCGGCATGTACCGCGACAGGCGGTCCTCGGGCGACAGCAGACCCTTCGAGGCGAGCTTGAGGACAGTCGCCGAGGTGAGCATCTTGGTGATCGATCCGATGCGGAAGATGTGGGCAGGCTCCACGAGGACGCCGAGTTCGATCTCGGCACGTCCTCGCGCCGCGCGGAAGACGACGCGATCGCCCTGCGCGACCAACACCGCGGCTCCGGGGCCGCCCGGGTCGATGGCCGCGACGAGCAGGGACTCTGCGGCACTCGCAACTATTCGCTCGGCGGGCAGGGCCTTGGGAGCAGCCGTCGTGACGGCGGCCAGCAGCCCGAGCAGTGCCAGGATCATGCTGGTGATGAGGCGGTTCCCGCCCGCTCCAGCATCACATTCCCCGCCATGCGGCTGGCACGTTGGCGGCGCTCGGGCGATTGGAACGAGAACATCAGGTCGAAAAACCACGCGCCGGGCATGCGACGGTTGAGGCGCTTGGAGTCGGCCCACATGGAACGGAATTCACGCTCCCGCCAACCGTAGGGCGCAAAGAATCGCATGCTGTCCGCGGGGGCGAACAGGAACGGCGAGTTCGGGCCGCCCGGGCCGTTGCCGCGCGACCTGCTGATGCGCGCAAGGATTTGCGGTGAGAGCAGGTCGAACATCCACCAGCGGAAGGCAGGCTGCGCGGCGAGGTCGATCGCGAGTGCGGCGACCGCCTCGGGCTGCAAGTAGATGATCAACCCTTCGCTGATCACAAGCGTCGCGCGACTTCCCGCACCGATTTCGCCGAACAGCGCACGCCGTGCGGCTTCCTCGCGCAGGTCCGCGGCCCGTGTCTCGTAGCGGCACTGGGGCAACTCGGCCGCCATCGCCTGCTGCTTGTAGCCGAGCATCTCGGGCAGGTCGACGTCGATCCAGCGCAGCGTTGCGGGCAGCGGCAACCGCCACGGCCGCGCGTCGAGCCCGGCGGCGAGATTGAGCACCGTGTCGACGCCATCGTTGTTCACCGCGTTCAGCACGAACTCGTCGAACACGCAGGTCCGCACCACGATGGGCCACGATCTCCCGCGCCCGAACTCGCGTGTGCTCGCGATCCGCTCGCCGCGCTCGCCCGAGAGTCGCCGCGCGAAGGGGTCGTGGAACAACGCATCGGGCCGCTCGGACTCGAGCGCGCGGTACATCGCCACCCAGATCGCGGTGTCGGAGACGTTGCGGATCAACTCATCGGCTGGCGACACGGCTACTCGGTCTCCCGCAACCTCGCGATGACCTCATCCATCTCCGCTTGCTGGCCCTTGCCGAATTGCGCTCCATCGCGCGTGCGAGCCTTTTCCAGCAGTGGCAGCAATGAAACATCGCCCATCAAGTCCGCCGCCTCGAACACCCAATCGCCTTCCAGCGGCCGGCCGAGCTCCCGGGCTAGCTTTTCGGTCACACGCGGGTCCTCGCGTTGCGCCAGCGCGATCAGTGCTTCGCCGCGAACCTCGGCGTCATCGTCGTCGGTGCGTGCCAGCAGGGCGTCGCGAACTTCAGGCGAGTCGAGCTCCGCATGCCCACTGGTGAACGCGAACGTCGCCCAGTCCCGCACGGAAGTGGTCGGGTCGCGCATGAGCTGCAGCAGCGTGTCGACGGCGGCCGCCCCGTCCTGGTTCCCCAGCGCATGCGCGAGCGCCTCGCGGTCCTCAGCGTCAGTACTCGCGGCGAACGCCAGCAGGCGCGGAATCGCGGCGGGCCACTTGCGGATGCTGAATCCGTAAATCGCGCCGCGGGCGACGGCCGGCGTTGCGTCGTCGAGCATCTCCACCAGTCGCTCGCCGACCTCCTGCTCGAATGCTGGACTGGCGAACCCCAAGCGGGCCAGCGCAAACGCCGCCACCTCACGCTCGGCGGGCACGAACGAGCGGGACAGCGGCAGCAGCAACTCGAGCTCCGCCGCTCCGCCGCGCGCGGCGATCACCCACAGTTCATGAGTGCCGTCGTCTTCATCTTCGTCGTCCTCCTCGATTGGCCGCGACCACAGCGCGAGCGAGCGGGCGATGAGTTCTTCATTGGGGCGCGGATCCGCTGCCCACTTGCGACGTGTGGCCTCTACCGGGAATTCGTCCTGGTCATCCATTCGATTGCCTCATATGACTCGGGTGCATCCGTGCGATGGGGTTTTAGACCGCGAACTTGAACAGCATCACGTCGCCGTCGGCGACCATGTATTCTTTGCCTTCCATCCGGTACAGACCCTTGGCGCGCGCCGCGGCCACCGAGCCGCAGTCGATCAGGTCCTTGTAAGCGACGGTTTCGGCCTTGATGAAGCCGCGCTCGAAGTCGGAGTGGATCACGCCCGCGGCCTGCGGGGCCGTGTCGCCCAGGTGAATCGTCCAGGCGCGCACTTCCTTCTCCCCCGCCGTGAAATACGTCTGCAACCCGAGCAGGTGGTAAACGGAACGGATCAGCGCCCCGATGCCGCTCTCCTGCACACCGAGATCACGCAGGAACTCCGCCGCGTCCTCGGGCGAGAGATCCACGAGGTCGCTCTCGATCTGCGCGCTGATCACCACGACCTCGCAGGCGAGGTGGGTGTTGACGTAGTCGCGCACCTTCATCACGTGCGGGTTGGTGTCCGCCGTCGCCAGGTCACTCTCGCGAACGTTGCAGGCAAAGATCGTGCGTTTATCGGTAAGCAGGAAGAACGGGGCCGCGATCAGCTTTTCGTCCGCGCTCAAGTCGGCGAGCAACGCCGGCTTGCCCACCGCCAGCAGCGCTTCGAACTTGGCGAGCACTTCATCATTTGCGGCGGCGGTCTTGTCGCCGCGCTTCACGTCCTTTGCCAGGCGCTCGCGGCGCTTCAACACCGACTCGAGATCGGCGAGCATCAACTCGGTGTTGATCACTTCGATGTCGCGCACAGGGTCGACATCGCCTGAGACATGATGGATGTCGGCGTCCTCGAAGCAGCGCACCACCTGCACGATGGCGTCGACTTCACGGATGTGCGTGAGGAACTTATTGCCCAGGCCTTCGCCCTGGCTGGCGCCCTTGACGAGTCCGGCGATGTCGACGAACTCGATCGCGGCGGGGATCACCACGTTGGTCTTGGCGATCTTCTGCAACTCGAACAGCCGCGCATCCGGCACCGTGACGATCCCTATGTTGGGGTCGATCGTGCAAAACGGGTAATTCGCGGCTTCGGCCTTACGCGTGCGCGTGACCGCATTGAACAAGGTGGATTTCCCGACGTTGGGAAGACCGACAATTCCGGCTCGGAGCATGGGAGTCCATCGTTTGGGAACAGAAAGGAATGCGGGCAGGAAGCGCCGGCGTGGTTCGGCGGTGATGTTACAGCAGAAGGCCCTTCATCACCGTCACCGCATTGCCGCCCAGCATGACGCGGTCGCCCTCGACCCGCACGTGCACGATGCCACCGCGGGCGGAGATTTGGTGGCCGGTCATCTCGTTGCGGCCCAGCTTGGCCGCCCAGTAGGGCGCGAGCGCGCAGTGCGCGGAGCCCGTGACCGGGTCCTCGGCCACACCCGAGCCGGGCGCGAAGAAGCGTGACACGAAGTCGATGCCTTTGTCGGCATTGGCAGGGCGGCTCGTCAGTATCACGCCGCGCACCTTGATCGCGCCGAGCTTGCCGTGATCGGGACGCGCGTTGCGCACGTCGCTTTCCTCCGCGACCTCGACGAAGTAGTCGAACGCGTTGCGGCCAATGAACGCCGGCTTCACGCCGAGCGCCTCAACCAATCCGGGCACCGGCTCCGATTTCTCCACGGCCTTGGCGGGGAAGTCGAGTTCGATACCGCCGCTGCGTCGCGTCGCCGTCAGCACTCCGCTCTTCGTGTGGAAGCGTGCCGCAACCTTCGGGCCCAGGGTGGCGCTCTCCCACAACACGTGCGCGCTCGCCAGTGTGGCGTGGCCGCACAGGTCGACTTCGACGGTGGGCGTGAACCAGCGCAGGTCGAAGCCGTCGCCCGCGTGCGGCGAGACGAATGCGGTCTCCGACAAGTTCATCTCGGCCGCGATCGACTGCATCCATTCCGCCTCGCGCGGGGCGTCGAGCAGGCATACCCCGGCGGGATTCCCCGCGAACGGACGATCGGCGAAGGCGTCGACGGTGTAGATGGGTACGCTCAGCGTGGCAGTCATGGGAGACACTCCTGGCCCAGGCCGTTCTCGCGCCCGCGCAAATTTCGGTGGTTAGCGGACGCTGGTGGCGGCTGCGGCGCTTCCTTCCTGGTGCAACACCCCACTGGTGACACTCGCGGCATCGAGCGGCAGCCCGTGGTAGTGCAACACGGAGCGAATCTTCGCCGCCATCTGCGGAAATTCGGCTTTCAGCAGGGTGGCCATCTGGCCATCGCGATTCTGTTCGACGACGTAGATGCGCGGATACTGCTCGAGGAACGGTTTCACCTGTGGGCTGAACGGCAGGGCCTTGAGCAACAGGTAACCCGTCGGCGTGCCGCCCGCGCGCAAGGCATCACGTGCCTCGATCATCGCCCAGTGACTTGAGCCATACGCGAGCAGGCCGATCGCAGCACCCGCGTCCGCTTCGATCACCGGCGGTGGGACCAGGGTGCGCGCCGTGGCGAACTTGGTCTCGAGCCGGTCGAGCACGCGCTGGTAGGCGTGCGGTTCCTCGGTGTAGCGGGCACCCTCGTCGTGGCCGGAACCTCGCGTGAAGAACGCGCTCTTCCAGTCCTTGTTGCCGGGCAGCGTGCGGTAGGGAATACCGTCGCCATCGACATCGCGATAGCGTTCGAATTTCGGCATCGACTTCAGGTCTTCCTCGGTGAGCACCTTGCCGCGGTCCCAAGGCTTGTCGGGATAGGGGAAGGGGTCGCTCATCCAGTTGTTCATGCCGATGTCGAGGTCCGACAGCACGAACACCGGCGTCTGGAGCCGCTCGGCGAGGTCGAAGGCCTGCATCCCGAAATCGTAGCAATCGCGCACCGAGCTCGGCAGCAGCACCGGGTGGTGCGTGTCGCCGTGCGACAGGTTGTAGACGAACTGGATGTCGCCCTGCGCCGTGCGCGTGGGAAGGCCCGTGCTTGGCCCCACGCGCTGCACGTCCCAGATCACCGCGGGGATTTCAGTGTAGTACGCATAGCCCGTGAACTCCGACATCAATGAAATCCCCGGGCCCGAAGTCGAGGTCATCGCGCGCGCGCCCGCCCACGAGGCGCCGATCACCATGCCGATGGCGGCGATCTCATCCTCCGCCTGCACCACGGCAAACGTCGCCTTGCCCGTCGCGGGATCCATGCGATAGCGCTCGAGATAGCCTATCAGCGACTCGATCAGGCTCGTCGAAGGCGTGATCGGGTACCACGTCACCGCGGTGACGCCGCCGAACAGGGCGCCCAGGGCACCCGCGGCATTGCCGTCGATCAGGATCTTGCCGGCCGTCTTGTTCATGCGCTCGAGCTTGTAGGGATCGGTCTTGGTCAGGTTCGCGGCCGCCCACTCAATCCCCGCGCGCACGGCCTGCTGGTTGAGCGCGAGCGCCTTGGGCTTGCGTCCCAGCTGCGCATCGAGCACGCGATCGAGTTCCACTTCCTCGATCCCCAGCAACTGCGCGACCACGCCGACGTAGATCATGTTGATCACGAGGCGCTTGAGCTTCACGTCGGTGGTGACCGCCTCGACAAGCTTGCGCATCGGCACCGCGTAGACGATCCGGTCTGCCGGCACATTCGCGAGCGGGATCTGGTCGCTGACGATAATCACACGGCCCGGTCCCGACGCGGCCACATCCTGCGCCGCCGTCTCGGGATTCATGATTACGGTAATGTCGTGGTCCGCGCGGCGCGCGAGGTAGCCGTCCTTGTTGACGCGGATGGTGAACCACGTCGGTAGACCTGCGATATTCGAGGGAAACAGGTTCTTTCCGCTGACGGGAATGCCCATCTGGAAGATGGCGCGCAGCAACACGGAGTTCGCGGTCTGGCTGCCGGAGCCATTGACCGTGGCGACATTGATGGTCAGGTCGTTGACGACGGAATTCACGGTGCCTCTCTGGAGTGGTCACGCCTGAAAGGGGACCTGCGGCCGCGCGGGGCGGTCTGGATCGACGGGTGCGAGACCCGGACGGTACGGCGCACGCCGCGAGGGGTCAAGGGTTCAGCGCCGCGGAAATGGATGCGCGTTGTTGCCCGTCAGCCTCTCGCGTGTCGCCCTCAAGGGGCACCGCGTTACGCGGGCGGTCATCATCCGAGCGCGCGTTGGGGACGGCGGACACGGCGGTCAGGGGTCGCTTGAAAGCTCCGGAAA
This sequence comes from Candidatus Eiseniibacteriota bacterium, assembly GCA_031366795.1. GTDB lineage: Bacteria > Eisenbacteria > RBG-16-71-46 > RBG-16-71-46 > RBG-16-71-46 > JANLWK01. Next base: position 7,580 of record JANLOX010000068.1, read on the forward strand.
CAGCGCACAGGGTGTCGTGAGAAGGTCGCGCGCTCCGATGGCCACCCTTCGCGGAGCAAGCTCCCTGAACAGGCGCATTCCAGCAGGCGGGGGCCTTTCGTGAAGTCTGCGATGCGTGAGGAATCGGGGCTAACCCTTCGCTCGGGTGGGCCGACACAGATAAGCCCGGCAGTCACCCGGACGAGTGGAAAGCACTCGCCCACGTGGTGCCTGTGGAGCCACTCGAGAAGGGAGCGCCGGCGCCGGAGACGCGGTGGGCCGGGGCCGATTCCTCCTGCGGCAACGAGGAGCCACACGACAGGGTGTGGCGATGGGAATCGAAGCCTCACCGCTGGTTGCCGCACGATTCGGCGAGTTGCTCTACGTGTTCGACCGGCTGGTGCTGTTGTGTTCGCAGTCGAGTTGCTGACGCGCTGCTTCATCCATCATGGCCGCTTTTTCGAGGATCCCTGGCGCGTGTTTGATCGCTTGGTCGTGGGGATAGCGGTAGATCCTGCGGGGAGTGCCTTCGCCGTCCTGCCCGTCTTGCGCGTGCTGCGCGTACGCCGACGGGTGTCCCTGGTGCCGTCGATGCGCCGGGTGATCGGCGCCCTGCTCAATGCACTGCCAAGCATGACATCGATCTTCGGCGTCATGGCGCAGTCGCCGCATTCCTGGGGCTTCTTCGCCGTCTACCTTCTCGTCGCTACATTCATGGTTCTGAACCTGTCCATTGCAGTAGCCGTAAACGCGAGCAGTCACCGGTCACAGAGGACCTCAAGGACGAGGGAGAACCGCACACCCGACTGATCCTCGAAGAAGCACGCGCGTTGCCGCGAGAAATCGAGGCGTTGCGTGGGCCATCGGGATCGCGACCTCGTGTAGATTTGCACCGACGGGCCCGGCATTGTAGTCAGCGATGATCGCAAGAAGGTGCCAGCGGCGTCATCGGACTGTTGAACGTCTGGGGGCTGCCCCACGAACAAGGAGTGTTGCGAATGTTTTGGATATGGGCAGGATTCATCCTCGTGGTTCTACTGATGCTGGCGCTGGACCTCGGGGTCTTCCATCGGAAAGCCCATGTGGTCACCCTGAAAGAGGCCCTCACGTGGTCCGCCGTTTGGGTCACGCTGGGGCTGTCCTTCTCCTTGTTTGTGTATTACGGGTACGAGAACCACTGGCTGGGAATGGGAAGTGCGATCGATGCCGTCGACGGGGTGACCAACAACGGCATGACGGCGACGATCAAGTACCTGACGGGGTACGTCGTTGAGAAGTCGCTGAGTATCGACAACGTCTTCGTGATCGCAATGATCTTCGGCTTCTTCGCGGTTCCGCCGATCTACCAGCATCGAGTGCTGTTCTGGGGCATCCTGGGCGCCCTGGTGATGCGCGGGGCCATGATTGCACTGGGCGCAACCTTGATTGCCCAGTACCACTGGATCCTCTACGTTTTTGGAGGCTTCCTGATCTTCACCGGAATCAAGATGCTGGTCTTGAAGACGGATCACACGGACCCCAGCCAGAACATCATCGTACGGCTCACCCGGCGTTTCTTCCCGATCACCACGCGGTTCCACGGACAGCACTTCGCCGTTCGGGCTGGAGCAGCGGCCTCATACGAGAGCGAGTTCCCTGGGACGGCCGCGCTCCCGGATGAGGCAGTGAATATAGCCAGGCCCGGCACATGGATGCTCACGCCCCTGGCCTTGGCCCTGATCATGGTCGAGTTCACGGATCTGATCTTTGCGGTGGACTCGATCCCCGCGATCTTCGCGATAACAGGCGATCCGTTCCTGGTCTTCACCAGTAATGTCTTTGCAATCCTTGGCCTCCGGTCTCTCTATTTCGCGCTGGGAGGCATGCTCGACAGGTTCAGGTACCTCAAGGTGGCACTCGCGGTGGTGTTGATGGTGGTTGGCGTGAAGATGCTGATAGTAAAGTGGCTCAAGGCGATGCTCGGCAGCGGATTCAATTTCTACCTGCTCGGCGTCGTGCTATTGATTCTCGGGGCAGGCGTAGCACTGTCCCTGATTGCTGAACGTCGCGACGGGCGCGCCGCCTGACCCGGCCTATTGGATAAACACGCAGCGCCCGCCGAGCACGCCTTCCGATGCCTCGATGCGATAGAAGTAGATACCCGAAGAGAGCGGCGCGTGACGGCAATTGCGCGCATCGAGATCCAGCCGGTGACGCCCAGGCGCCAGGCTCTGCCCATTGATCAGTTCGCGAACGCGGCGGCCGCTGGCGTCGTACAGCGCGGCGCGCGCGAAGCCTTCACGCGTAGTCACGAAGCTCAAGCGCGTTCCACCGCGCGTCGGATTGGGTGTGTTCGCGGCGCTGAACGCCAGCGGCGCCGCGATTTCGTCCGCTCCCGCCAGCGGCTCCACCGCGGTGCCATCGCCCGAAGTGACGGCGTTTGCGGACACGCTCAGCAGTGTGATCGACGCGTCGTCGACACGGAACGTCTCGCCACTGGCGACCGGCGCATCGGTGACCCGCAACGACAACGCGGTACCCGCAACGCGGACGGTGTAGTCCACGGCGAGCAATTGCCAGCCCGAGGTCAGCGCCAGCTCGGGCGAGTACCTGGTGCTGCCGTGCTGCACCGCATCGAGCAATTCAGAGACGCGCAGCTTTACCTTGCCCCGGATCGTCCCCTGAGCCTTCACCCACGCCGAGAAGTCGAGGACATCCGCGTTCTGAGCGAGGACAAGGGACTGGAGCGGCTGCTGGGCGGACCGGCCACGGGGGAAGAAGGCCTACGTGCCGCCGGAGTCGTTGGGCCTGCGAGCACTCGATACGATCAATCGGGAACGGGTCGCCCGCGCAGCGGCACGCACCCCGACCCGGGCGACGATCGACCACGACGGAACGATCATCGAGGCACACAAGCGTGACGCGAAGGTGGCCTACGAAGGCACGCGCGGCTCCCAGCCGCTGGTGGCAGTGTGGGCGGAGGAGCAACTGATCGTGGCGGACGAGTTCCGCGACGGCAACGTGGCCGGTGGCGAGGACCCGCTGTCGGTGGCAAAGCGGGCGATGGAGAACCTGCCGTCGTGGGTGCGGGAGCGCTCCTTTCGTGGGGACTCGGCGGCGTACTGCACCCCACTGCTCAAGTACCTGGTGGGCGAAGGGATCGGCTTTACCATCAGTGCCGACATGACGAAGGAGTTGCGTGCCTGCTGCCTGGCGGTCCCGCGCGAAGGCTGGGTGGAGCTGGAGAAACGCGAGAGCGATCAGGTCGATGTTGCTGAGCTGGAGTTCACCCCGGGGGACTGGCCGAAGCAGGCGCTCCCGCTGCGGTATGTGGCGGTACGGTTCACGCCGCTGCAGGACGAGATGTTCGAAACGATGACGCCGAAGCACCTGGCGATCGTGAGCAACCGCGCGGAGGTGGATGCGGGAGGGTTGGTGCGCTGGCACTGGGAGAAGGCGGGCACCATCGAGCACGTGCACCGGGTCATGAAGGACGAACTCGGCGCCGGAGTGATGCCGAGCGGTCGCTTCGGTGCCAACGCGGCGTGGTTCCGCATCAACGCACTGACGTTCAACGTGCTCACGGTGCTCAAGCGACGGGCGCTGCCCGAGCGCCTGCGCGACGCCCGGCCCAAGCGACTGCGCTTCGAGTTGTTCACCCTGCCGGGCAAGCTGACCGTCCATCAGGGTCGGCTGTCGGTCCGAACCTCGGCTCGCGAGGAGCGGCTGCAGGAAGTCATCGAGGCCCGTGGCCGACTGCTGGCGATGCACCA
>JANLOX010000069.1:0-5428 GCA_031366795.1 Candidatus Eiseniibacteriota bacterium
GACTACGACCACGGCATGCTGGTGTTCTACGACCCCGCGACCTTCAAGTACGCAGGCGCCGGCAAAGCCGTACCATTCCGGCTCGCGGGCAACATGCCGGCCGTGGCGATGACGCTCGACGGCAAGTTCAGCGGCGACTTCAGAGTCGACGTGGGCAGCAGCTCGACCGTCGACCTGCACGCGCCGTTCGTGGCGCGCAATCACATCGACCGCGAATCCACCGGCGCGCGTATCGCGGTGGTGGGTGGCGGCTTTGGCGGCTCGTTCACCAACACGCTGACGCGCATGAAGACGCTGCAGCTGGGGCCGTTCAACTGGAACGCGCCGACACTCACGTTCTCCGGCGCCGCCAACGGCGCGCTGGCGAGCGAGGACTACGCCGGCAACATCGGCAACCAGATCCTCGAGCGCTTCAAGTGCACCTTCGACTATGAACACCGCACGCTCTACCTCGAGCCCTCGGCAAAGTTCGGCCGCCGCGACAGCTTCTCACGCTCCGGCGTGCAGATGGCACGCTACGACGATGGCGTCAAGGCGATGCAGGTGATCCCCAACTCGCCCGCGTATCGCGCAGGCATGCGCGAAGGGGACGACGTGCTGACGATCGAGGGCCGCGCCGCAACCGAGTGGAACCCCGACACGCTGCAGGAGTTGTTCGAGGAGAGTCCGGTGGGGAGAGTCGTCGAGGTCGGCGTGATGCACGAGGGGAAGAAGAAGGATCTCAAGATCAAGCTGGCGGATTTGCTATAGGGAGCCGCTGCGTATGATGGGCGGCTCCTCATAGAGTCGTCGCGACTGCCGTCCGCTGGCCCTTGATGCGAGCCCGCAGCCTTGCCAGACCGCTATCGCCGCGAGACAACCTCGATCGCTCTCTCAAGCTGTTCATCCCGTCTCGCAGCGATCCCGCCAATCGTTGGCGAGCACGCAACGGTTGGCACTACCCCGATTCCATGATGGCGCGAGCCATCTTGTTTAAGTACTTTCATTGCCGTCCATGTGATTACATAACTTCCGGGGAGATATTGCGTCACCAGGTTCCCGTTGGTCCCGGCGGTGGCCTCGCCAACAAGCGCCCCCAATTTATATGTTTAACAGCCCTCGGTCACTCATTGTCCGAGGCATGCGATTCTCGCCTTTCGGCTCGCCGCGCTCTTCCGCCACTGCGCCCAATGCAGCGCGATGCGTCGTCGTATCCGCATTGAGGGCAGAGCGTCCGGGGCTGACATCCACCCCGATGGCAATTGGCTCGGCATCGGGGTGCATGTTCGGACCAGATTCCACCGTTCCGATCGCGCCACAGGACACAACCAGGACGCACATGACGAAAACGCAAGCGGCGCAAAGACCTCTGGCCCGACCCGCATCGACCGTGCGGCCACATCTCGGCAGCGCCCCAGATAGGGCGACCCGCTTCAACCACCCAGGATGCCCCGCCCGCTCTTTTTCCATTGTTGGCTTCTGCGCCTGCCTGACAGAATGACTCGTGCGGACATCCCGCTCACAGCACGGCCTGCATTATTGGCCCCGTTGATGCCGACCGTTGGCAATCCGCTTGCAATGGCCGAGGGTAGGACCCACGCTACTAATCGTGGCAATAGCCGTGCGCCCTCCTGCCCCTCCCGCCCCTACCCCGTCATCACCGGATGCGCCGCGTGGAACGCGGTGCGCTGTTGGTACGCCTCGCCGAGGTCCAAAAGCGTCGCCTCGTCGAAGGGTGATCCCATGATCTGGAATCCCAGCGGCAAACCGCCCTTGCCGGGCCCCGCGGGAAGCGCGATCGAGGGCAGGCCGCAGGCGTTGCCGAGTCCGCCGACGGGATCGGTGTAGCCGTCGAGGGCTTTGTTGATGTCCTCGTCGACGCCAGGGGCGGTGGTGATGAAGTTGGGCGTTACGATCACGTCGTACTGCCCGAAGAACTCGGTCATCTTCTGGCGCACCACCGTACGCATGCGCCAGGCCTTCACGAGATCGTCGGCGGTGACGCCGGAGGCGATTTCCCACTGGTACTGTGCGTAGGGGTCGTGGAGCTTGCTCACCGAGCCGTCGCGATGAAAGCGTTCGAAGGCGGATAACGCTTCGGCGGTGATGATGAGACCGGCAACTTCGCCGACCGGGACCTCGGGCAGCTTCGCGGTTTCCATCTTCAGGCCCATCGCCTTGAGCTCCGCCACGGCGCGATCGAATGCGCCCGCGGCTTCGGGCTCGCGGCCCTTCGTGAAGTCGAGCGGCACCAACGCGCCGCGCAGCTCGCTGATGTGCCGGCCGCTGCCTGCTCCGAGCTTCACGGGCTCCAACGATGATGTCGGGTCCGACTCATCGTGCCCTGCGATCACCTGGAGAATCGTGCGGCAGTCGCGCGCCGAACGCGCGATGGGCCCCACCTTGTCGAAGGTGTTCGAGCACACCATGCCGCCGGTGCGGCTGACACGGCCGTAGCTCGGACGAATACCCGTGGTGCCGCAGAATGCGGAGGGGCACAAAATGGATCCCCACGTCTCGGTGCCGAGCGCGAATGCGGCGAGCCCACCCGAGACTGCGGCGCCCGAGCCGGACGACGAGCCGCCGGTCCAGTGATCGGGATTCCAAGGATTGCGGCACGGGCCCGTCGATGAGGCATTTGCATAGCGATAGCCGAGGCCGCCCGCGAATTCGATCATCGCCAGCTTGCCGAGCAACACCGCGCCCGCTTCGTGCAGCCGCGTGATCACCGTCGCATCGTGATCGAAGTGCTGGCCCTTGCAACACTCGGCACCCCACTCGGTCGGCGCATCGGCGGTGGCGAACAGGTCCTTGGCGCCGTACGGAATGCCATGCAGCGGCCCGCGCCAGTGGCCGCGCGTGATCTCGTCCGCGGCTTGCCGCGCTTCGGCGCGCGCGCGTTCGGGCATGGCGTGCGCGATGCAATTGAGCTTCGCGCCGTAGCGGTCGATGCGCTCGAGATAGCCCTCGGTGAGATCGACAGGCGACAGCTTGCGCGTGCGGATCAACTCCGACAATTCATAGACGGGCTTGAACAGCGTGGCGTCATCGACCTTGCTCATCGCGCACCTCCGCCCGCGGCGCGCTTGGGCGCCTTGGACGGCGCGAACACGAACGCCATCTCACTGCCCGCGGGAAGTTCATAGTCGCGGATCGTCTTGAGTAAATCGCTCGTCGCGTGCTTCTGCTTGGTGATCTCGGCCTCGAGGGCCGCTCCCCGTCCGCCGGCAGCAGGGTGTTCCGTTGGGACGGGGGAAGGCGCGGCTTTGCGCCTCCTGCGCGCAGTTGCCGCCTCGCCAGCATCCGGCAACACGCTGGTCGCCACGGCTGCGGCTGCGCCGAGCATCGCCACCTTGAGGAACCGCCGCCGCGACCTTGCCGCCGCACGCGTGGATCGAGTCGTCGTCATGAGCAGCACTCCTTATTGAGAGAAGATGCGAGACTCGAATATCAGGGGCACGCCACCCGCAACACCTGCCGAATCAGGCGGCATGCAGAAGTAGCCCGTCTCGCACGACGGTCGCGGGAAGCGAGGCCTTGAGCGGCAGCCGGCGATCGAACTCCTCGCGTGACCACACGAGAATGTCGGCGGAGATTCCCATTCCCCAGACGAGACTGTGGGCCTGCTGGGCAACTTGATAAGCGGGACTCTCGAGGCGCTCGAACACCATCAGCAGGTCGTATTCACTGTCGGGGGCGCCCTGTCCTTTCCCTCTCGATCCGAACAGGTAGAGCCTCGCCGGCTGATGAGCCGCAACGAGACGGCGCACCAGCTCGGCCAGTTTCGGGTCGCGTTCGAGAATTTCTGGCGCCGTCATCTTTGCCTCAGGGCTCTTGGATACAGCGGGTGCCTGACGAGTCGCTCATGAGCATATCAGAGAGCCCGGTCCTCTCGCGGCCCGCCATTCGGCTTAGTCATGACCACCAAAGCTACTGCGTCGCCCGCGCCAACGAACGCCCCTCAAACACCTCGAGCGCCCGCTTCAAATCCTCCGGCATCGCAATGCTCCGCTTCTTGCCGTAGTCGTAGCACACCTGCACGGTCGAGGCCTCGATCACGAGACGATCTGCCTTGCGGTCGCGGATCTCGTAGCGGAAGCCGAACGACTTGGTGCCCACCCATTCGCAGCGGCACTTGAGCAGCAGCACTTCGTCGACGAGCGCTTCGGAGCGGAAGTCGATGGTACAGTGCGCAAGGATGAACGGGACCTTGCCGTAGTTCATGGTGCCAGACATTCGGCGCCAGTATTCTTGGCGCGCGACCTCGAGATAGGTCACGTAGACGGCGTTATTGATGTGGCCCATCGCGTCGGTGTCGCGAAAGCGCGGGACCATCTCGTGCACGAGGGTGAAGTCGGTCATATGTGAGGGTGCCGGTTCTTGAGCAGCGCTAGAACGCGTTGAAGTGATGGAGGAACGGCGAGCGGGCGCGGAACCACGGCTCGACGAGTTCGGCGGCGCCGTCGTTCGAACCGATCAGCCCGGCCTCGGCGGCGCGCACCGTCGACAGGGTCCCCGCCAGCACGGGCCCCAGCATGTCGGCCGGCACCACGAGCCGCGGCAGCTTGCGAGCGCCCACCGCGCGCGCTGAGTCAGGACGCACGCTCATGCGGCCATCGCGCGCGCTGACGCGGTAGCCGCGCGCGTTCTGCGGGAGCACTTCGTCCTGCACCTCGAGCACCACTTCGCCGCGCGCAGCCGAATGAATCGGCAACTGTTCGAGCGCGGGCTTCACATCGACGACGCGCAGCATCAGGCCGGCGCCAATATTCCCGGTGTCGCTCATCAACCCGATCTCGGGCCCCGGGCGCAGGTTGTTCGGCGTGCGGAAAATCAGCGGCCACGCGGCATCCGAAGGTGCGGCGTAGTGGATCTCGGCGACCTGGTCGCTCAACGACGCGAGGTGCCCAACGAGTCCTCGGTGCGCCTCGGGCGTCGAGGCGACGAACTCCGATAGCGTGAGCGCCAGCTTGAACGGGCCGTTCGTGGTGTCGGCCTCGTAGTAGAGATAGCCCTCGATCTGCCCGCGGCGGCGACCTTCATAGACGATCCACTCGCCGGGGTAGTCCCACAGACGGTTCGACCACCACTCAGGTCTACGCTCGAGTGCAAAGTGGCCCTGCTGCGCCATGCGCGCGTACAGCTCCTGCACGGCGGCGCGATCGGGCAGCATCAGGCGCCGCGTGCGGCGGGCCTCCTCGGACGGCGGCAGGTTCGACGGCGCGAACGCGAGCAGGTGCGTCATCTCGATCGAGCCATAACCGAGCTTGCGATAGAACGAGCCGCGGAACGGGTAAAGAACCGACAACGCGCGTCCGGCCTGGCGCATCTCGCGCAGCATCGACTTGAGCAATGCCTCGCCGATGCCACGACGGCGGTGTTCGGGCGACACCGCGACCGAGCCGATGCCGGTCATCGCCACGCGCTCGCCGCGCACGAAGCCGGTGAA
>JANLOX010000085.1:0-17808 GCA_031366795.1 Candidatus Eiseniibacteriota bacterium
CGCGCGCATTGCCGTGGACCGGCGCAAGCGTATCGCGGCGCTCGAAGCGGAGACGCCGGGCCATGTGTTGCGCTCGCGGTTGTTTTCAGCAGCGCCCGCGGGCCGGCTCGAACGCGCCCTGCGCCGTGGCGGGGAAGGCGGCGCGCTCAAGCTGTTGTGCGAGGTGAAGCGCGCCTCGCCGTCCAAGGGCGTCCTCAATGCAGCGGTCGACCCTGCGGCGACCGCCCGCATCTACGAAGCGGGAGGCGCCGCGGCGATTTCCGTCGTCACCGAGCCCGATCACTTTGGCGGTGAGCTGACGTGGATCAACGCCGTGCGCGCGGCGACCAAGCTGCCGGTGCTGCTCAAGGACTTTGTACTCGACTCCTACCAGATCCTCGATGCCGCAGCGCGTGGCGCCGACGCGGTGTTGCTGATCGTGGCGATGCACTCCGAGACGGTGCTGCAACGCCTGATCGCCGAAGCGCGCCTGCTCGGGCTCGACAGCCTGGTCGAAGTCCACACGCGCGAGGAACTGGTCATCGCGATCCGCGCCGGCGGCACCCTGATCGGCATCAACAACCGCAACCTGCACACCTTCCATGTCGATCTCGATACCGCGGTCCAGCTGTTGCCGCACATCCCGCCGCCGGTGACCGCGATCGCCGAGAGCGGGCTGTCCACGCCCGCCGATCTCCAGCGCCTGCGCACGACGCGCTGCGATGCCGTCCTGATGGGAGAGGTGTTCATGACGAGCGCCGACCCGGCCGCCACGCTTGCACAGCTGGCCGCCGCGGCGCGTGCATGAACCGCACCGCGCGCACGATCGTCAAGGTGTGCGGCATCACGCGCATCGAGGACGCGCGCGTCGCGATCGACGCCGGCGCCGACTGGATCGGCGTGATCCTCAGGGGCGAGAGCCCGCGGCGCATCGAGGCGGCGAGGGCGCGCATCATCAGCTCGGCGGTGGATGGTGCCACGGTCGTCGCGGTCATGGTGGCCCCCACGCCTGAAGAAGCGCTTGCACTGGCGCGCGCAGCCGGAGCCACGCGCGTGCAATTGCATCGCGTGGATCCCTCGAACTGGCCCGCCGACTTCCCGCTGCCGGTCACGATCGTGGTCTCGGTGGCAGCCGATGGTTCGCTCACCGAGATGCTGCCGCCCGAACACCACCACGTGCTGCTCGACACCGCGGACGCCTCGCTCGCCGGCGGCACCGGGCGCACGTTCCCATGGGAAGCGGCGCGGGTGGTCGCCGCCTCGCGCAGCGTGTTGCTCGCGGGCGGGCTCGACGCCACAAACGTGGCCGCCGCCGTGCGACTCGTGCGGCCATTCGGCGTCGACGCCTCATCCCGGCTAGAATCATCGCCCGGGATCAAGGACGCCGAGCGCGTCCGCCAATTCGTGGCCGCAGTGAGGGAGTGCGATGACCGTTTCGAAGAATGACGTTAACGCGCCGGCGGCCGCAGCCGGCTACTTCGGCCCGTACGGTGGCCGCTTCGTGCCCGAGACGCTGATCCACGCGCTCGACGAACTCGAGGCCGCCTACGCCTCGGCGTGCGCCGATCCCGGCTTCCGCGAGGAACTCGCCACGGCATTGCGAGACTTTGCCGGGCGGCCGACACCGCTGATCGAGGCGAAGCGCTTCAGCGATGCCGCCGGCTGCCGCGTCTTCCTCAAGCGCGAGGACCTGCTGCACACCGGCGCGCACAAGATCAACAACACCATCGGCCAGTGCCTGCTGACGCGCCGGATGGGCAAGCCGCGCGTGATTGCCGAGACGGGCGCGGGGCAACACGGTGTGGCCACCGCCGCCGCTGCGGCGAAGTTCGGGCTCGAGTGCTGCGTGTACATGGGCGTCGAGGACATGCGCCGCCAGAAGCTGAACGTCGAACGCATGCGCCTGCTGGGTGCCACTGTCGAGGGCGTCGACTCGGGTTCGAAGACCCTCAAGGACGCCATCAACGAAGCGCTGCGCGATTGGGTCACGCGCGTGCAGGACACCCACTACGTACTCGGCTCCGTGCTCGGGCCGCATCCATTCCCCACGATCGTGCGCGACTTCCACCGTGTCATCGGGCTCGAGGCGCGCGAACAATTCGCGGCGCAGGCCGGCGGCCTGCCCGACCTGCTCGTCGCCTGCGTCGGCGGCGGCAGCAATGCCATCGGCCTGTTTCACGCATTCCTCGATGAGACCTCCGTGCGCAAGGTCGGCGTCGAGGCGGGCGGCCTCGGGCTCAGCACGGGCAAGCACGCGGCGAGGGTTCCGGAGCACAGCATCGGCGTGCTGCACGGCACGCGCACGCTGGTGCTTCAAGATGGGCGCGGCATGATTCGCGAGACACATTCCGTTTCGGCAGGGCTCGATTACCCGGCGCTGGGACCCGAGCACGCATGGCTCGCCGACCAGGGCAAGGCCGACTACGCCTCGGTCACCGACGACGAAGCGCTCGATGCGTTCCAGCAACTGTCGCGGCTCGAGGGCATCCTGCCCGCGCTCGAGTCCGCCCATGCACTGGCCTGGGTGCTGCGGGAGGGACGCGCGCTCGGGAGCAATACGCGCGTGGTGGTCAACCTTTCGGGGCGCGGCGACAAGGACGTGAGCGAAGTACTGCGGGTGCTGGGGCGTGAATAGCGGCGGCATTCGGGCCCTGATCTCACCGCCGTCGGGAAAGTGGTCCGGAGTGACGGAACCCGCCCTGTGTGCTATAAAAGTTGGCTCGCGCGCCCGTAGCTCAATTGGATAGAGCGCTAGCCTCCGGAGCTAGAGGTTACAGGTTCGATTCCTGTCGGGCGCACCACTTCTCTTAACCCTCGCAGGCGCTGCCAGCATGTCGTCCGCCGTACCGCCACCCGCGGACCAGCGATTCAAGGCTCACGCCGCGCGCGAGATGGCCGAGATGTTCGACGACGTCTCGGGGCGCTACGACTTCCTGAACCAACTGATGACGCTGGGCCGCGATTCCGCGTGGCGCGATGCCATGTGGCGCGAAGTGCCCGACTCCGCGCGCGTGGTGCTCGACCTGTGCACGGGCAGTGGCTCCTCGCTGCGCGGCCTGCGCCAAATCGGGCGGCTGGTGATCGGCCTCGACGTCAGTCTCGGCATGCTGCGCGTGGCGCGCGAGCAGGAGGGCTGGCTCGGCTGGGCGCCGCGATTGGTCGCAGGCGACGGTTTCCACCTGCCGTTCCGCGACGCCAGCATCGACTGCGTCACCATCGCCTTCGGGATCCGCAACCTGCGGCCGCGGGACCATGCATTGCAGGAGGTCGGGCGCGTTCTGCGGCCCGACGGGCGGCTGATCATTCTCGAGGCGACGGCCCCCTCGCCAGGCCCGTTCGCGCTCTTTCACAAGCTGCATCTGCTGCACGGCCTGCCGCTGTTGGGGAGGCTGTCGCCCGACCCTTCGGCCTATGCCTACCTGGGCCTGTCAATCCTCGAGTTCGGCTCGGGCGATGCTTTTTCGGCCCTGTTGACCACCTCGGGCTACCGGGTGCAGCACCGCCAGCGCTTCCTGCTGGGTGCTACCCACCTCTGGGTGGCAACGCCGGCCACGGGGGAGGCGCCCCAGACGTTGCAGGATGCCCGGGGGCCGTTCCCCCGGCTGGGTAATAAGCCCACGCTGGCGGAGCAGCGCAGGGCTGACTGGAGGGCCTGGACGGTGCTCCAGCTCGCGGTCTCCCTGGCGGTCTTTGGCGTTGTCACTTGGGCCGCTAAGTGGTTCTGGAGTGCGGAGAGCGACCTGCCGATACAGCAATGGCAACGCCGAGGTGTTTTGCTCGGGCTGGCCGTCGGTTGGGTGGGGTTCGCCATTCGCAGCATCGTGCTGTTGTTGCGCGCGTTTGGTGCACCGCCCCGGGATTGAGCGGCAGGTTCGTGGCACAGGCGTTGCGGCTGTCCGTGGCTTTTTGCCCCAACTTTCACCACAGGATCTGCCCTCGCTCATGTTGTCGCGCGAACGCGTCATCCACTCGCTGCTCGAACTCACGACCGGCTCCGCCGGGCTCACGCCTGTGGAACTCGGCGGCCGTGTGCTCGACATAGCGCTCGCGTTGCTCGACTGCGACGGCGTCTCGCTCACGGCACCGCGTCATCGCGACGCGATCCGCATGCTGCGCGGACGCGACGGCTCGCACTACGAGCCCCAGGTATTGCCGCGCGAGGGATCGGCGTTCCAGCGACTGGTCGCGCGCATGGCGAATCCGCTGCTCGTGCCCGACTTGTCGCTCGATCATCGCGCCATGGCGGACGACACCTGTCCCGGCTTCGATCCAGGCCCCGCAGTGTTCGTGCCGTTCGGCAGCCGCGAGACCACGGCGGGCTGCCTCGTGGCCTACCGTCGCGCGGGAGCGAAGCCGTTCGAGCGCGAGGAAGCTCGCCTGCTGACGATGCTCGCCACGACCGCGGCACTGGCGCTGGACAATCGCCGGCTCGCGAAGGATCTCCAGAAGCTCGCAGTGACAGACGACCTGACGCAGGTCTACAACTACCGCTACCTGAAGACCGCGCTACGCCGCGAACTGCGACGCGCGGCGCGCTTCAAGCAGCAGCTTTCGGTGGTGATGATCGACGTCGACAGTCTCAAGGCGTACAACGACGTCAACGGCCACCTGCGCGGCAGCTTCCTGCTCAAGGAACTGGCGGGCCTGTGCGCCGAGCAGGTGCGCTCGTTCGATGTGATGGCGAAGTACGGCGGCGACGAGTTCACCATGATCTTGCCCCAGACCCCGCGCGATGGCGCGATGGTGGTGGCCGAACGCGTGCGCGTGGCGGTGTGCGAGCACGCCTTCGCGCTGGTGCCCAAGGGACGCATCACCGTCAGCCTGGGGATGGCGACATTCCCGGCCGATGGCCAGGACTCCATGGGACTGTTGGCCGCGGCCGATCGCGCCCTGTACCAGGCCAAGCGCCTGGGCCGTAATCGCGTCGAATTTCTCGAAGACCTGGCTGCATAGATCACAAAGGTTTGCTGTTGCGGTCGTTGACCCTCGGGAAACGAGGGCAGTAGACTCGCCCGCTTAGGATGCAGGATCGCATCCGGCTTCATTCTTCGATCAGGGGAGGTTGTTGTGTCGGATCGTGTCGGACTGGGAGTGGTCGGCACCGGGGATTGGGGTGCCAACCTGATCCGCAATTTCGGGTCGCTGCCGGATGCCTCGCTCAATGCGCTGTGTGATTCCGAGCCTAAGCGCCTGGCGACATGGGCGGCCCGCTACCCGAACGCCGTGGCGCTGACGCGCGCGGAAGATCTCGCGGCGCGCGACGATGTGCAGGCCGTCGTCGTTTCGGCCTCGGCGGTGAGTCACTACCCGCTGGCCAAGATGATGCTCGAGGCCGGCAAGGACGTATACGTCGAGAAACCGCTGACGCTCCAGGTGAACCACGCCGAAGAGCTCGTGGCGCTCGCCAAGAAGCACAACCGCATCCTGATGGTCGGCCACCTGCTGCTGTTCCACCCGGCGGTCAAGTACCTGCGCGACATGGTGGACCGCGGTGACCTGGGCGACGTGTTCTACATCTATTCGCAGCGCGTCAACCTCGGCAAGGTCCGCAAGGACGAGAACGCGTTGTGGAGCTTTGCGCCGCACGACCTGTCGGTGGTCCTGCACCTGATCAATGAAGAGCCGATCGACGTCGTCGCGCGCGGCTCGGCATTCCTCCAGGGCAAGGTCGAGGACGTCGTGTTCGTCGACATCCGCTTCCCGGGCGGCAAGATGGCCCACGTGCACGTGTCGTGGCTCGACCCGCACAAGTTGCGCAAGTTCACCGTCGTCGGCAGCCGCAAAATGGTGGTGTTCGACGACATGGAAGCCAGCGAGAAAATCCGCGTCTACGACAAGGGCGTCGACCGCGCGGGCGAAGTCGTCTCGTATGGCGATTCGCTGACCGTACGCAGCGGCGACATCCTGATCCCCAAGATCTCGCTCCAGGAACCGCTCACCATCGAGTGCAAGCACTTCGTTGAATGCGTGCGCACGCGCAAGCAGCCGCTCACCGGCGGCGACGATGGTCTCCGCGTGGTAAAGGTGCTGGCGGCGGCGCAGGCGTCACTCGAAGCCGGGGGCGCTCCGATCGCGATCGCCACCGCAGGCGCGGTGGCCCGATGAACACGAAAGGGACGATGAGCTCAGTGGTGCATGCGAGCGCCAAGATCGGCGAAGGCACGGTGATCGGCGAGTTCTGCGTAATCAGCGCGAACGTCGTCATTGGCACGGACTGCAAGATCGGGCATCACGTGGTGATCCATGCCGGCACGGTCGTCGGCAACGACGTGCGCATCGACGATCAGGCGGTGCTCGGCAAGCTGCCGATGAAGGCGGCGAATTCCGCCACCACGAAGGAGCAGGAGCTGCCGCCGCTCAGTGTCGGCGACGTCTGCATCGTGGGCACGGCCGTGATCCTGTATCGCGGCGCGAAGATCGACAGCAAGGTACTGATGGCCGACCTGTGCACGATTCGCGAGAACGTCACCATCGGCCGGGGCACGATCGTCGGCCGTGGCGTCACCGTCGAAAACTTCTGCAACGTCGGTAAGTACTGCAAGCTCGAGAGCGAGTGCTACATCACCGCCTACTCGGAGATCGAGGACCGCGTGTTCGTGGCACCTGGAGTCGTCACCTCGAACGACAACTATGTCGGCCGCACCGCCGAACGCTTCAAGCACTTCAAGGGCGTCACCGTGCGCAAGGGCGGCCGCATCGGCGCCGGCACGGTGTTGTTGCCGGGCGTGGCCATCGGCGAGGATGCGCTGGTCGCTGCGGGCTCCGTGGTCACCAAGGATGTCGCCCCGCGCACAATTGTGCTGGGCGGGCCTGCGCGCAAGCTGCGCGACGTACCGGTCGAACAATTGCTCGAGAACCAGGGCTGGGTCGATAGCTAGACTGAACTACCGCCGCACTGTCGCGACGGACATTCCATCACGATTCACAGCCGGCTCGCTGCACACCGGCCTTCATCAGGGAGAGACACGATGGGCGCGATGCCGACCCGGGCCACGATGCAGGTTCCGCTGCTGGACTTGAAGGCGCAGTACAAGGACATCAAGGCGGAGATCGACGAAGCCGTCCGCGGCGTGATGGAGAGCGCGCGCTTCATCGGCGGCCCCGAAGTTTCAGGGCTAGAGGAAGAAGTCGCGCGTTACTCGCAGACGCCCTATGGCATCGCCTGCGCCTCGGGCACCGATGCGCTGCTGCTCAGCCTGCGCGCGCTCGGCGTGGGCCCCGGTGATGAAGTGATCACCACGGCCTATTCGTTCTTCGCCAGCGCCGGCACGATTGTCAACGCCGGCGGCACGCCGGTGTTCGTCGACATCGACCCGCGCAGCTACAACATGGACCCGCACCGTCTCGAGGCCGCCATCACGCCCAAGACGAAGGCGGTCATCGCCGTCCATCTCTACGGCCAGTGCTGTGACCTGACGGCCGTGAAGGCCGTGTGCGACAAGCACCAGATCTGGCTGATCGAGGACGCGGCGCAGGCGATCGGCTCCGAATGGGAAGGCAAGCGCGCCGGCTCGGTCGGCGACTTCGGTTGCTTCTCGTTCTTCCCGTCCAAGAATCTCGGCGGCGCGGGCGATGGCGGCATGATCGTGGCGCGCAATCCAGAATTCGCCGACAAGCTCCGGCTGCTGCGCGAGCATGGCGCCAGGCCCAAGTACTACCACTCGATCGTCGGCACCAACTCGCGCCTCGACGCGCTGCAGGCCGCGATCCTGCGCGTGAAGCTGCGCTACCTCGACCGCTGGAGCGAGGCGCGCGCCCACAACGCCGACCTCTACGACAAGCTGTTCGAGGGCTCGCGCATCGGCAGGCCCTACCGCGACCCGCGCGCGCGCCACATCTTCAACCAGTACGTGATCCGCTCGCCGCGCCGCGAGGAGCTCAAGCAGTTCCTCGCTGACCGCGGCGTCGGCACCGAGGTCTACTACCCGGTTCCGCTGCATATCCAGAAGTGCTTCGCCTCGCTGGGCTATAAGGAAGGCGACATGCCGCACTCGGAGGCCGCCGCCCACGAAACGCTGGCGCTGCCGATCTATCCCGAGGTGGGTGAGGAGCGCATCCGTTACGTCGCCCAGCTGGTCCGCGAGTTCAGCGACAACTAGTTCGTAGCCTCGTCCCGGAGCCACCCGTCTCGCCGCCCTGAGACCTGCTCCGGTTTGCACCCGAGACGAGGCGGCGCTTCCCCGGCGCCGTCTCGCAATCGGAATCGATGAATCCTTCTGAGCGCGACACGCTCCGTGAAGTGATGCGGAGAGTGGACGAAGTGCGCGGGCTGGAGCCCGGTGCCGGGCCGTCGACCACGACGGAACCCGTCTCCGCGGGCGAGCTTCTGGATACCCTCCAGGACTTGGCCGCCGAGCTTGAGCGTAGCCACCGCCGGCTGATCGAGACCAACGTTCAGCTGGTCTCACTGCGCGAGGTGGCGGCGAACCTGCTTGCCACGCACGACACGGAAGAGACCACGGCGGTCGTGACGCGCTACCTGTGCCGCGCGTTCGGCTTCGACGACGGCTTCCTGCTGCTCGTCAACCGCGAGACGCGCAGGCTGGAAGGCACATGGACGCAGCGGGTCGACGGCCGTGAGCGCAGCGTGCCCCTGAGCATCAGCCTCGAGGGCGACTCCGGCGCCATGACGCGCGCGCTGTGGCTCAACCGCACGCTGGTGCACCATTCGCCCGCACCTCACGTGGCGGCGCTGCTGCCCGAGGGCCACCCGCTCAGCGACACCCTCGAAGGTTTGAGCGGCATCGTGTGTGTGCCGCTACAGCGCAGCCACAACGTGTTGCCGGACGGCGCGACACATGAGCTGTGCGGGGCGCGCTGCATTCTCGGCGATGTGTCCGTGCTGGCGCCGCCACCAGGCTTAGGCGCCGAGACCTGGGAAGCCGATCGCGAAGACCGCCAGCGTCATTGCCTGGCCTGCGACGTACACCCCTCGCTGGGCGTGATCGGCATGTCGCGCCGGCGCGGCACGCCGCTGACCGCTTCCGATGTCACGCAACTCGAGTCGATCGCGTTATCGGTGGCCCCGGTCATCGAGAACGCGCGGCTCACCCAGGACCTGCGGCGCAGCGAGCGTTTCCGCCAGCATGTGCTCGACAGCATGGGTTCAGCGCTGGTGGCGGTGAGCATGAACGGCGACATCCTGACCTTCAATCGCGCTGCCGAGGAACTGCTCGGCGTGAGCGAGGCACAGGTGCTGGGACAACCGTTCGGCGCGCGCTTCGGCCCCGACGGCGAACGCTTCCTGCGCGAGACGCTCGAGAACGGGCGCGAGGCCCAGCGCGTCGAGACGATGCTACGCACCGAGGATGGTTCGGCGATCCCGGTGCGGCTGACGACCTCGCTGCTGCGCGACGAGCGCCGCGCGGTGTATGGCGCGATCGCCACGTTCATGGACCTGACGGCACTTAAGCGCGCCGAGGAACAGGCGCAGCGGCTCGACCGTCTCGCGGCGTTGGGACGCTTCACCTCCAGTGTCGCGCACGAGATTCGCAATCCATTGACCGGCATCGGCGCCGGCATCCAGTTCCTCTCGCGCACGTTGGAGACCAACGCCGAGCAGCGCGAGAACCTGAACTTCATCCTGCGCGAGATGAAGCGGCTCGACTCGATCGTGCAGGACTTGTTCGACGTGACGCACCCGCGGCAGCTGATGCTGAAGCCCGCGCCGGTGGATGAAGCGGTGCGTTTCGCCGCGCAGTGTCTCGACGCGCTGCGCGAGCAGAAGTGCATCGGACTCGAACTCACGATCGCGCCCGATGCGCCGCCGGTACCGCACGACTCGGACCAGTTGCAGCAAGTGTTGATCAACCTGATCAAGAACGCCGTGGAAGCCAGTCCTGAAAACGCGACGTTGCGCATCAATGTTTCTGCCTGGCAGTCGCGCGGCCGGCTCATGGGCACCGAGATTCGCGTGCAGGATTCGGGGACCGGCATCTCAGCCGAGCACCTGCGCACGATCTTCGAACCGTTTTTCACTACCAAGCCCGGCGGTTCCGGGCTCGGTCTCTATATCAGCCACGACATCGTCAAGCGTCACGGCGGCAGTCTTTCCGTGACCAGTGAAACTCAGCGGGGCACCACGTTCAGCGTGGAACTCCCCGCGGACGGACAGGGAGGATCCTCATGAGCAGAGCCCACATCTTGGTCGTCGATGACCAGGACTCCATTCGGCATTTTGTGACCAAAGCACTCGAGACCGAGGGGTTCGAGGTGACTGGCGTCGGCTCGGCTCGTGAGTGCCGCGAGGCGCTTGAGAAGTGCTTGCCCGATCTCGCGATTTTCGACTTGAAGCTGCCCGACGGCACGGGCATCGAGCTGCTGCGTGAGGTCAAGCGCACGCAACAGGAAATGCCGGTGATCATGATGACGGCGTTCGGCGAACTCGAGACGGCCGTCGAAGCCATGAGTGCCGGCGCCTACTGGTTCGTCAAGAAGCCGTTCCAGAACGAAGAACTGCTGGCGCTCGTCAATCGCGCGCTGGAGTCCCAGAAGATCTGGATCGAGCTGCGGCGCCTGCGCCACCGCGCCTTCGCCGACGAGGACTTCCTCCACTCATCGACGCCGTCGATGCAGGAGGCGTACGCCATCGCCGAACAGGTCGCGCGTGGCGACACTACAAGCGTGTTGATCGAGGGCGAGAGCGGGACGGGCAAGGAGTACTTTGCCAATCTCGTGCACCGCATGAGCGGCCGGCACAACCAGCCGTTCGTCGAGATCAACTGCGCGGCGATCCCGCGCGAGCTGCTCGAGAGTGAATTGTTCGGTCACGAGAAGGGCGCCTTCACGGACGCGCGCGCGCAGAAGCTCGGCCTGATGGAACTGGCCAATGGCGGCACCCTGTTCCTCGACGAAATCGGTGAAATGAGCCCGATGCTGCAGGTGAAGCTGCTGCGCGTGCTCGAGCGCCGCACCTTCAAGCGTGTCGGCGGCACCAAGGACATCACGGTCAACATCCGCATTCTCTCGGCGACCAACCAGGACCTCGATCGGATGGTGCGGGAGGGGACGTTCCGCGAGGACCTCTACTACCGCCTGAAGGTCGTGCCGCTTTATGTGCCGCCGCTGCGCGAGCGCAAGGAAGATGTGCTGCCGCTGACGCGGTTGTTCATGGAACGGTTCTCCAAGCAGTTCAAGAAGGAGTTCCGCGACATCTCACCGGCCGCCCAGCAGCTGCTGACCGACTACGCCTGGCCTGGCAACATCCGCGAGCTCAAGAACCTGATGGAGCGCACGGTACTGCTCGAGACCGGCCCGGTGCTCGACACGGCACAGCTCAAGATCTCGCCGCGCTCGCGTCCGGCCTCGGACACCTCGCTGGGCCAGCGCCTCGACGAGTACCTGACCGCGCCGATCCCCACCACGGGAATCGCGTTCGAGCAGATCGTCGAGGAAATCGAGCGCTCCTTGATCATGCGTGCCTCGTATGCTACGAAGTGGAACCAGAGTCGAACTGCGGAGATGCTCAACCTCAAACGGGACAAACTGCGCTACCGAATGAAGCTGTACGACATCCGGGGCGGGCGCGGGGAGTCGGAGACAAACGACGCCGGTTCCGACAACAACGAGGCTGCGGCTTAGAGCCGCAATGGCCGAACTCGCCGCCTTCATCCTGCTGGTGTCAGGGTGCGGGTACACGGCGAGTCCGGCGCTGTTGCCGTCGCACTTGAAGACCATCGCCATCCCGCAGTTCGAGAACGAGACCGGCGAGTACACGCTCGAGCAAGCGGTCACGGACGCCATCGTCCAGCGGTTCGTGGCGGACAATCACTTGCGCGTGGTCGACGAAAAATCCGCCGACTGCGTCGTCAAGGGCCACATCACGCAGTACCGCAATGCCGTATTCGGCATTTCAAATTCGGACCTGGCGCAGGAATACCGGGTTACCATCGGCGTCTCCGTCGTGTTCAAGGACCAGGTCAAGAATCGCGAGATCTGGCGCGACGAGGAGCTGGTCAAGACGGCCAACTACTATGTCCAGCCCGTTCCCGGGCAGGTCGCGAAAACGGAGCTGGATGGACGCAAAGAAGCCATCCAAAAAATCGCCGACGAGATCCTCAGCCGGTCGATCGAAAGCTGGTAAGGACGACGAGCCGGGCGATACCGCCGAGCCTGGGCCGGTAAAGCCGCGCGCCGCGGCAGCACCGCGCGCCGGCAGGAGCACCGGGCGCGGAACCGCGACCACACCGATGGCGCTGCTCGAGACCCTCGGGCGCGGTACATTCGCCGCCTCGATCTACATCGACGGTCCGTGTGAGCCCGTCAAGGCCGCCCTGCTCGCAGAAGTGCGCGCGGCGTGGGCCAGGGCCGTGCCCCAGTCTTCGCTCGCGAACGTGTTCCGCGCCGCCGAAGCCGGAGTCGAACAATTGCTCGCGGCGTGGCAGGGCGCTTCGCTGTTCAGCCCGCGCGACCTCGTCATCGTGCTGGACATGGAAGACTGGGCGCGCAGCGAGAAGCGCATCGTCGCCCTCGCAGAAGTGCTGACGAATTCGCCGAGCCCCTCGACCATGGTGCTCGTCGAGTCCGCCTCGGACAATGACCGCAAGATTCTGGAACCCCTGCGCGCCGCCTGCCGTGTTCACGTCAGCGCGCCCATGCCCCGCATGGCGGAGCTCGTGCGCTGGGGCGAGCGCCGCTTCGCGCGCGAAGACTTCACCATCGAGGACGGTTCGCTGCTGCTGCTCGGCGAGACCTGCGAGGGCGACCCGCTCGCGTTCTTCAGTGAGCTCGACAAGCTGGTCGTCTGGGCGGCGCGAGAACGCCGCCTGAAGCTCGAGGACGTCAAGGCGCTGCTGCGCCCCGTCGTGGGCTCTGAGCTGTCGAGCTATCTCGCCGCCGTCGCGGACGGCGACACCACGAAGGCCACGCAGCGATTGGGCCGCTTGCTGGCCGAGGGAGCCGTGGGAGAGGGGACGCTGTTGTTCTCGCTGTCCAATCTCGTCGGCGGCGCGCTCGGTGGCTGGGCGAAAGACAAGCCCGCGAGTGCGAAGTTGCGCGGCCGCTTGCAGCCGACCCAGCTGGCGCGCGTCATGGATGCCGTCTACCGGGCGGAGGCCGCCTGGAAGGGTGGCCGCGCCGATGTCGTCGCCGTGCTCGAACAGGCGACGCGCGCGGCGTGCGGGGGCAACTAGCCGCGAGTCGTTGTCGCGGCGTGCGAACCGCGGGCGAAGCTCAGCTCGCTTCGGGCCGAGTCGCTGTCCGCGCCCAGCCTCGCTGCTTCACCAAATTCTCGACCCGCGCGCGAAGCTCCTCCCGAATCTCCCGCACGCGCTCGATCGGCTTTCCCTTGGGGTCATCGAGCGGCCAATCGTCGCGCTCGGCGCCCGCGACGACCGGGCACTCATCGCCGCAGCCCATCGTGATCAAGAGTTTCGCCTGGGCGGCGAGCTCGGGCGTAAGGCCCTGGGGTGCGACGCCGGACAGCTCGATGCCGACTTCGCGCATGACCGCGAGCACCTCGGGGTGCACCGCGGGCCCCGGAGCTGTACCCGCGGAGACCGCGTGGGCGCGTGCCGGATCCGCAAGCAGGTTGAACCATGCTGCGGCCATCTGCGAGCGGCCGGCATTGTGGATGCAAGCGAACAGGACGGTGGTCATGGTGTGCTCCCTGAGGCGGGAATGGGCGGGACGGCCCCCGTTGGGACGCCATTCGTGGGGAACCAGTGCCGGGTGCGGTTGCAGACAGCGCAGACCGAAAGCATGACGGGAACCTCGACCAGCACACCCACCACGGTCGCCAGCGCAGCGCCGGAGCCCGCACCGAACAGGGTAATGGCGACGGCCACCGCCAGTTCGAAGAAGTTGCTCGCGCCAATAAGCGCCCCCGGGGCCGCGATGTTGTGCGGCAGGCGGAAGTACCGCATCAGCCCGTAGGTCAGCCCCGCGTTGAAGTAAACTTGGAGCAGGATCGGGACAGCGATGAGAAGCACGTGTGTCCATCGCGCGGTGATGTTGTCGGCCTGGAACGCGAAGATCAGCGCGAGCGTGGCCAGCAGTGCGACGGTGGTAATGGGCTGGAAGAACGGTAGGTAGACCCGCTCGAGCCACTCACGCCCCTTGATCCGTATCAGCACCAGGCGGCTCAGGCTGCCCAGTACGAGCGGAATCACGATGAAGGCCACGACACTGAAGAGCAGCACCTGGAATGGCACGCTCAAGCTGCTCGCCCCCGCGACGAGCAACCCGACAATCGGCGCGAACAGCACGAGCATGATGAGATCATTGAGCGTGACCTGAACCAAGGTGTAGGCCGGATCGCCATCGGTGAGGTAGGACCACACGAACACCATCGCGGTGCAGGGAGCGGCCGCGAGGATGATGGCCCCCGCGAGATACTGGTCTGCGAGTTGTGGGCCGATCAGCGGCAGGAACAGGTGCTTGAAGAACACCCAGCCGAGTAGCGCCATCGAGAACGGCTTCACCAACCAATTGACGAACAGGGTAACGAGGATGCCACCAGGGCGGTGCCGCACCCCAGCGATGCTGGCAAAGTCGATCTTCAACATCATCGGGTAGATCATCAGCCAGATCAGTAGCGCGATCGGCAAGTTGATCTGGCTGCCGTGCCCGAATTCGAAATTTCGCACTCCCGCGATAACCCCAGGGAGGAGCTTGCCCAGCAGCACGCCAATCACCATGCAAGCGCCGACCCACACCGTAAGGTAACGTTCGAAGAACGCGAGCCGCTTCGGCGCCGAGACCAGCGCCACTGCCGGGCGGGGCGACTGGCTAGTCACAGCAGCGTCCCTTACGCGTCGATCGCTTAGGTCGTGGGGCAACGCTCGCGAGGTACCCCGCCATCTCGGCGAGCACGCCCGGATCGATCGCGTAGTACATCCAGCGCCCCTCGCGCCGGTCCGTGATGAGACCTGCCGCTTTTAGGGTCTTCACGTGAAAGGACAGCAGCGACTGTCCCAGCTCAAGCGCTTCGGTCAGCTCACATACGCAGCGCTCACCCTCCCGAAGGAGCTCGAGAATCGCCAGCCTCGTCTCGTCCGCCAGCGCGTGAAAACGTTCCGCCTGCTGGGCCGTGTTGGGTGCCGACGTCGATCGCATGCGCCATCCATACATCAATAATTATTGATGCGTCAAGCCAACGCCCGCCGCGCGTGACGCCGCGCGCGCAACCCGCTATCCTCCGGCGCTTCACTCATCTTTCGCGAGGATGCGCCGATGAAACGTTTTCCCTTCAGCACGGTCGAGCCGCGCTGGCAACAGTACTGGGAGACGGCCAAGACGTTTCGCGCCGTCGACCGGTCACCGAAGCCCAAGTACTACTGCCTCGATTTCTTCCCGTACCCCTCGGGCTCGGGCCTGCATGTCGGCCACCTCGAGGGCTACACGGCGACGGACATCCTGTGCCGCTACAAGCGCATGAAGGGCTTCAACGTCATGCACTGCACCGGCTGGGACGCCTTCGGGCTGCCGGCCGAGGAGTACGCGCGCAAGACCGGCGTGCACCCTGCGATCACCACGCGCCAAAACATCGACACGTTCCGGCGCCAGATGAAGCGCGTCGGGCTGTCGCACGACTGGGACCGCGAGGTCGACACCACCGATCCTGAGTACTACCGCTGGACGCAGTGGATCTTCCTGCGGCTCTACGATCGCGGGCTGGCCTACGTCGCCGAGGTGCCGGTCAACTGGTGCCCCGAGCTGGGGACGGTGCTGGCCAACGAGGAAGTCATCGACGGCAAGAGCGAGGTGGGTGGGTTCCCGGTGGTCCGCAAGCCGATGCGCCAATGGGTTCTGAAGATTACCGCTTACGCCGATCGCCTCTTGGAAGACTTGAAGCTCGTGGATTGGCCGGTGAGCACGCTCGAAATGCAGCGCAACTGGATCGGCCGCTCGATCGGCGCGGAAGTCGACTTTGCGCTCGAAGGCGGCAAGGCCAGCTTGCGCATCTTCACCACGCGACCCGACACGCTGTTCGGCGCCACCTACATGGTGCTGGCGCCCGAGCACGCGCTGGTCGACGCGGTCACGACCGCCGAGCAGCGCGCAGCCGTGACGGCGTACCGCGAGCAGACCACGCGCAAGAGTGACCTGCAGCGCCAGGAGCAAAGGGAAAAGACGGGAGTGTTCACCGGCGGCTACGCCCTCAATCCCGTCAATGGCGAACGCCTGCCGGTGTGGATCGCCGACTACGTGCTGATGGGCTACGGCACGGGAGCGATCATGGCCGTGCCGGCGCACGATGAGCGCGATTGGGAATTCGCCCACACGTTCCAGCTGCCGATGCGCGAAGTTGTCAGCGGCGGCAACATCGCCGAGGCCGCGTACGTCGATAACGAGAACGGCGTCGCCGTGAATTCTGCGACCGCCGATGCCCGCTTCTCGATCAATGGCATGCGCGGGAGGGAAGCGATCGAGAAGATCACCGCGTGGCTCGAGGCGTCCGGACGCGGCCGCAAGGCGATCAACTACAAGCTGCGCGACTGGCTGTTCTCACGCCAGCGCTATTGGGGCGAACCCTTCCCGCTGGTGTGGGTCGACGGGGCGCCCAAGGCGCTTCCCGAACACATGCTGCCCGTGGTGTTGCCCGAAGCAGCAGACTTCAAGCCCTCAGGCCTCGGCGAGAGCCCGCTGGCGAACATCGCTGCGTGGGTCCACATGACCGATCCCGAGACCGGCAAGCCGGCGCGGCGTGAGACCAACACCATGCCGCAGTGGGCCGGATCGTGCTGGTACTACCTGCGCTTCATCGACCCGAAGAATTCGAAGCAACTGGTGGATCCCGAACTCGAGCGCTACTGGATGCCCGTCGATCTCTACGTGGGCGGCGCCGAGCATGCCGTGCTGCACCTGCTGTACGCGCGCTTCTGGCACAAGGTGCTGTACGACATTGGCGTGGTCAGCACGCTCGAGCCGTTCCTGAAACTGATCCACCAGGGCACGATCCTCGGCGAGGACGGCGTGAAGATGTCCAAGTCGCTCGGCAATGTCGTGAGTCCCGACGACATGATCGACGCCTATGGCGCCGACGCCGTGAGGCTCTACGAAATGTTCATGGGTCCGCTCGAGGCCTCGAAGCCCTGGAACACCCAGAGCGTCGAGGGCATCACGCGATTCCTGGACCGTGTGTGGCGGCTGGTCGTCCACGAGGACGGCTCGCTGGCGGTCGCGGATGCCGATATCCCAGCGGCGGCGCAGCGCGTATTGCACCAGACCATTGCCAAGGTCGGCGACGATCTCGAGTCGCTTAAATTTAATACAGCAATTGCCCAGATGATGGTGTTCGTCAATGAGACCATGAAGCTCGAGGTCCGGCCACGCCGGATGCTCGAGCCGTTCGTGCTGGTGCTGGCGCCGTTCGCGCCGCACCTGGCCGAGGAGCTGTGGTCACGGCTCGGCCATACGGAAACGCTGGCCTACGAACCGTGGCCCGCGCACGATCCGGCGCTGCTGGTCGAGGACACCGTCACGGTGGCAGTGCAGGTCAACGGCAAGCTGCGCGCGACCCTGGAACTGCCCAGAGGCACGAACCAGGAAGTGACCCTGGCTGCCGCGATGGCCAACGAGCGGGTCCAGAGCTACCTGGAAGGTGGGGAGCTCAAGAAGGTGATCCACGTTCCGGACAAGCTGCTGAGCTTCGTGGTGGCTACCCGGTAGCCGGGCTGGCCAATCACCGGTGCTAGTTTACATAATGGTTCTTATGCGACATGACCTAATCGGACAGGGAGTGCCGGAATCCATGAATTGGCCGGCTCTGAAACCCCCTCGGACCACGACCATCGCCACCTCCGCCGCCAGGACATGAACCATGTGCGCTGAAAAATCCGGTCATCGCTTTCGCGGTCGCGCCGAGCAGCGCGGCATGACCATCAGCAT
>JANLOX010000102.1:0-4514 GCA_031366795.1 Candidatus Eiseniibacteriota bacterium
GGCAGCGCCACCGGTGTCAGCGGCGTTTGCCGGCCCGCGATGCGCCCATGCGCCATCTCTTCGGCCGTCCACTCGCCGTCCACGCTGAATTCGAGCGACGCCGAGGGCGCAGCGGACCTGGCAATCAGGTGGTCGATCCCGGCGAGCAGCCCGTCATGCGGCAGACCGCTGGGCGCCGGGCCCGCATCGAAGGCCTTGAGGCGCTGGACCAGGCCGAGAATTTCATCGACGACGCCCTCGGCGCCGCCGCGCGCGGCGACGAGCCCGGCGGCAGCGATTTTCTCCGCCATGTAGCCCAGGCTGAACAGGTCGACGCGGTAGTCGAGTTGCTGGACCGCGTTGGGCGAGCCGCTCTTCCGGTCGGCCTGCAGCGCGGCGATCAGCAGCCCGGACTGGTAGGCGAGCCGCTCGTCGGGGTCGATGACGAGGATCTGCGTCAGCGGGATCGCATGCGCCACCGAGAACGCGAAGTCGATGAGCTTGAGCTTCTCGTACCCGAGGTGGATCTTCCGCCCGTCGGCCGCCGGGTTCATCCGATCGGGATGCGGCGCATACGGGATGCAGATGTTGTCTTCCTTGATGTCGCAATGGACGATGCGGTGCGCGTGCAATTCCTTCAACGCGACGAGGCAGCCGCGCACCAGGCGCAGGAACATGTCCGCGCGCTGGAAAGGGTGGGAGAGCGTCGCCGTGTCCGCGTAGCGCGCTTTCACGCGCAGCCAGTTCGCGATCGTGACCCCGGCATCGCAGGTGAGCACCTGCTTGGCTGCGTCGTTCTCCGAGATCAGGTGGCGAGCCTGTACCACGTGCGTGAACTCGCTTTGTTTCTTGAGGAACTCGCGCAGGAAGAAATTCTCCCGCTCGGCCCAGTAGCGGTAGTCGTACTTGTGGCCCTTGCGGTCCTCGAATTCCTTGAAAACCTTCGAGAACAGGACCGGGTGCGTGTCCAGGCGCTCGACCTTGACGTGGGCGCAGTCGATGATGGTGCGGCGGCCCGTGTCGAACACTTCGCTGCGCGGCGGCTGCGGCACGGGCCCGAGCCTGGGCTCGATCCAGCGTTCGGCTGCGGCGTCGCGTTCGGCTGCGGGCTTGCGCTTGAGGGTGAGGAGGGACATGGCTAGTCCGTGCGCGCTATGCGCAAGCCCACGCGGTTGTCGTGGTAGCCGGAGGGGAGGGCGGAGCGCGCGGCCGAGTGCATCGCATGGGCGGGGCCCTGCCACGCGCCGCCGCGCACCACGCGCACATCGCCCGCAGCGCAGTCGTACGAGCAGTCTTCGACCCACTCCCACACGTTGCCGTACATGTCGTGGAGGCCGAAAGGATTGGCCGCGAAGCTGCCCACCGGCGCCGGGCGCCGTCCGTCCCAGCGCGTGCCGCAGTCGTTGCAGTTCGCCGCGCCCGCGCGGGCTTCGTTGCCCCACCAGTAGCGCGCATCCGTGCCCGCGCGCGCCGCGTACTCCCATTCTGCTTCGGTCAGCAGGCGGTACGTCTTGCCGGTCTTGCGGGAGAGCCATGCCGCGTACTGGCGCGCATCGGACCAGCTGATGTCGATCACGGGTTGCCGCCCGCGGCCCCAGCCGGAGTCGCGCGGCCGGCGGCGGCATTCGCCCGCCGTGACGCAGGCGTCCCACTCGGCGAAGGTCACCTCGAACCGCCCTACCGCGAGCGGGTAGTCGATCGACGTGACATAGCGCCGCCCGCCGGAGGATTCGCCCATCTGCGACTCGCCCTGCGGCAGCCACACCACCTCCGGACATTCGGCGCAATCGCGGAACACCGTGCCGA
Organism: Candidatus Eiseniibacteriota bacterium; assembly: GCA_031366795.1. Classification (GTDB taxonomy): domain Bacteria; phylum Eisenbacteria; class RBG-16-71-46; order RBG-16-71-46; family RBG-16-71-46; genus JANLWK01. The sequence continues at coordinate 1,786 of JANLOX010000102.1, forward strand.
AGCGCGGCGGCGCGCGCAGCGGGCGCGTGTCGCGGGAGGCGATCAGCTTGGAGGCGACGGCGGTCACGGCCGCGCGCCGTGCCGCGTCGCGCGCTGCGGCTTCCCTGGATTCACGCGCAGCTTCTTTGGCCGCCGCTTCCCGCTGGGCCGATTCGCGCGCAGCTTCGCGTGCCGCAGCTTCCCGCGCGGCCTCCCGGGCTGCCAGTTCGCGCTCGGCTTCGCGCTGGGCAAGCTCAAGCGCGGCCTCGCGCTCGGCTGCTTCACGCTCTGCGGCGATCTTCGCGTTGGTCGCCCTGGCTGCGGCGGCCCGGGTAGCGGCAAACCGCGCCGCGGCGGCCCGGCGCGCCGCATCGCGTGCAGCAGCCGCTTCCTTCGCCGCGATCGCTTTTGCCGCGGCTTCGCGCGAGGCCGCCTCCTGGCGCGCCTGCTCGGCCGCGCGCGAAGCCGCTTTGGCGCGCTTGCGCTCGGCCTCCGCCGCACGCAGGCGCTCGCGGTTCGCGGAAGCCTCGGCCTTTTTCGGCGTGGATGCAGCCGCCGGCGGCGCTTCCGGGGTCTCGGTCGGATCGATCACCGACTGGGTCTCGGCGAAGGCGATCTGCGCGCCGGCCACCAGACTGAGCACCAGGATCGCGGCCACCGCGCACGCGTAAACCCATCGCGCCATGAACCACGGGCGGCGCAGGACCAGCAATGCGCTGGCGTCGTCCTGGCTGCCGTTCTTCTTCGCCGTGCGCACCAGCTCGGCGCAGATGTATTCAAGCGATTTCCGGTCGCCGAGGCCATTGGAGACAATCCCGGCGATCTGATCGTCCGGAACGAACTTGTGCAGGCCGTCCGAACACAGCAGCAGCAGCTCGCGCTCGCGGATCTGCGCTTTCACCACCGGCGGCGTGCCGACCGCGCCGGCGCCGATCATGCGCGCGGGGTCTTCGGGATTGCCGTTGGGCGGCGGCTCCTGCGCGAGGCTCGCGTAGGTCTGGTCCACGGTCAGCCGCTCGATGGCATGCGAGTTCTTTCGCGGGCTGAGCCGGTAGGCGCGGCAGTCGCCGACGTTGAGCACGTAGGCCACGCCCGGCGACGGGAACCACGCCGCCGCGAGCGTGGCGGCGCCGGCCTGGTCGGTGCGCCGCGCGATCGCTTCGCGCACTTTGCCGTCGGCGTGCGCAAGCCACTGGACCAGCTTCGCCGGATCCGACCAGGCCGCCCTGGGCGCCTGCGCGCAGTGGTTGAGCACGACGCTGCTGGCGATTTCGCCATGCGCGCCACCGCCGACTCCGTCGGCCACACCGCAGAAGCCGGGCCGGTCTGCCGAAGGGACATGGCTGCAGCAGTCTTCGTTGCGCGCGTGCGAGCTGCCGGTGACGGAGGCGTAGGCCGCGCGCAGCCCGCCGCGCCAGGCGCCATGCCACCCGCGCCGCAGCCGCATGTCGGGGATCGAAGGGGCCACCGCGTCGGGGCGGTAGACGGGGGTCTCGGTGTTCACGCCTGACTGTCCGATGAATGCGCCGTGGGTTGCAACGAGAGGCGCACCGCCGGCGCGCCCGCCCATTTTTCGCCGAGCACGATCTCCTGGCCGAAGCGCCACACGAAGCGCTCCGGCAGAGCTTCGTTGCCGGCGGAGGTGCCGTTGCGCGCGACCGCGCGATTGAGCGTCAGCGCGCCGGAGGCGTCGATGGCCTCGATGACGAGGTGCTCGCGCGACACGCCCTGGTTGGCGTCGGGGACGACGTAGTGCTGCGCCGAGCCGCGGCCGATGGTGAACGGGAGCTCGAGCACGTCACGGCGCGGACTGCCGGTCGCATCGACGATGGCGAGCACCGCTAGCGGCGGTTTGCGCGCTCCGGCCAGGTTCGCGGCCACCACCGCGGCAGGCGCCACCGGCGTTCCACGCGAGGGCGCGACCGGAGTGGGGTCGGCCCCGGTGCCTGTGCGCATGAACTGCACGCGCAGCGACGGATACCGTTCGTGATCCGCGCCGCCCTTGTCGCGGCCGAAGCCGAGGGCCGCGCCATTGGCCAGCGCGATGCGCTCGCCGCGCCGCGCGTGCACGCCATCGACCCAGGTGCCATTGGTGGAATGGTCGACGAGCCAGAGCAGCCCGTCTTCCCAGTGGAGCGTGCAGTGCTTCGCGGAAACGTAATAGCCCGAGATCTCCACGTCGGCGTAGATCGATGACCCGAGTCCGGCGGGGAACGCCTCGACATCGGCGCTGTGGCTGCCGCTCGCGTCGTGGACCGCGAGCCGCAGGCCGGGACCGGCAATGCGCGCAGGTTGCGGGGGCTTTTTCGGCTGCGCCCATGGATCTTCCGCGGACTTCGTTTCCCATCGCCCATGCAGGATCACGCGGTACGGCGGAATGATCGACTGATTGAGCGCCTCCTCGAATGGATCGGTTTCCGCCAACGCTTCGACGGCGAACTCGCGATCGAGACCCAGGAACTGCTCGACGCTCACGTGCTGGCCGACCGCGCCGCCGAGCAGCTTCTTCACCCAGTGCACGCGCGACTCGGGCGAAAACTCGTGCAGGAACTGGCCGAGCTCCGCCTCGCCCCGGCTGTCGGCGGCGATCTCGATGTAGTGGAGCAGGAAGATTTCGTTGTCGCCGATCTCGAGGTGCGACACCAGGTCGTCGCGCAGGAAAGCGTTGACGCGGCGTTCGACCGCGTTACGGATCGGCGCGTAGCGCGTCGTCGTCGGGCGCACGCGCTCTTCTTCATTGTGCGATTCGT
>JANLOX010000112.1:0-3309 GCA_031366795.1 Candidatus Eiseniibacteriota bacterium
GCCGGTAGATGACCGGGCCGAGCGCACCGGCCGCCAGCGCCGCCGCGATGAAGGCCCCTGCCAAGCTCCCGGTGTGATTGGCGACCAGCAGCCCGACATAAGCGCCGAGCGTGAATACCGTCGCCTGCGCAACGTGCAGGATGCGCAACAGGCCATACACCAGGGTCAGGCCGAGCGCCATCATCGCGTAGGTGCAACCCCACACGAGCCCCACCAGCAGCAACTCGGCGTAATACATTCAGCAGCAGGGAGCTTTCCGCAGCCCCCCGCGCCCCCGCAACGTTCGACGAATCTGATTCAATCCGCTCCGGTCGCTTGCGCGGGGTAAGTTACTTGGTTGGCGGGGCGAGCAGTACAGGGTCGTCGATGGTCGCGAAGTGGCGGAATTGGCCGCCCTTGATCACCTGGATCTGCGCCGCCTTGTAGATCTCACCCATCTCATTAAAGCTGATGCGGCCGGTGGCCACCTGGAAGTCCCTGAGGCCGGAAATCGCTGCGCGGATCTTTGCGCCGTCTTCCGTACCGGCTCTCTTCATCGCCTCGACCGCGACGTTGATGGCGGTATGCGTGCTTGCCGCAACCATATCGGCCGGCGCCTTGAATTTCGCCTCGTAGTCGTCGATAAACTTGCGCATCGGCGGCGACTTGCTGTCGCGATCCAGCGACGTGGTGATCATTACGCCCTCGGAGGCCTCCTTCGCGATCGAGATGAAGTTGTGGGTGTCGAAGCCTTCCGTGCCGATGATCTGCGCGGTCACGCCGCCCGCGCGCAACTGCGCGACCAGCGGTCCGCCGTTGAAGAAATAACCCGACACGTACAGCACCTCGGGATCGTCCTTCTTCACGCTCGCCACGATCGAGCCGAACTGCCGGTCGGCCATGCCGAAGGTGTACTCGCTGGCGATCTGCAGTCCGAACTTGCCGGCCACCTCTTTGAATCCGGCTGACAGCGCCTGGCCAAAGTCGTTGTTGAGCGTCAGCAGCGTCACCTTCTTCTTCTTCAGGATGTCGCCCACCAGCTTGGCGGCCGCCCTGCCCTGCACCTCGCCCATGAACGAAGTGCGAAACACATAGTTTCCGGCGCGCGTGATGTCGGGGTGGATGGCGTAGGAAGAGATGTAAGGGATCTGGGCTTTCTGGAATACGCCTGCCGCGGCGCGCGTCGGCCCCGAGTAGCTGCCCGAGACCACCAGCTTCAGTCCGTCACCGATGTACTTGTTGGCGAGCGGCAGCGCCTGCTCGGCCTTGGCCTGGTCGTCCTGCACCACCAGTTCAAGCTTGCGGCCGTTGACGCCGCCGGCGGCGTTGATCTGCTCGACGGCAAGCTCTGCGCCCTGCAGCGCTGACTTGCCGTCCGAGGCTGCAAAGCCGGTCAGCGGCGCGTGAAAGCCGATTCGGATGACCTGCGCCGCCACGGGCGGCGAAAACACCGCGGCACCTGCGGCAGCTACGACCGCTGCAACGAACAGCTGACTGCGCATTTTCAATGACATGGAAGCTCCTTCGCGGTTGCGTGGGACCCGGACGTCAAGCGTCCGGACTGGACGACGATTCTGCCTGCGGCGATTACCGTGTCGGCGAGATTGACGCCGAAGCGGTTGATCACCATGCCATGCGACGCCACCGACCAGATGACGATGTCGGCACGCTTGCCGGGCTCGAGGCTGCCGCGGTCGTGCGCAAGGTCGAGCGCGCGGGCCGCATTCAGCGTGCACATGTTCCAGATTTCGGCATAGCCGAGGCGGTACAGGCGCGCCGCGAGCTGCATCACCATCTGCATCGACGGCGTCGGGCAGCTCCCGGGGTTGTAATCGGTGGACAGAGCAACCACTGCTCCGGCTTCGATCGCGCGCCGCGCGACCAGCGGCATGAAGGGTTTTTCGGCGGCCACGAGAGATGCGCCCTCGAACCGCGGCGTCATCTCGCACATGTGCAGCGTCACCCCGGGCAGCAGCGTCGCCACGCTGCTCGCGCGCGCCATCGCCCGCAAGCCCTCATCGCTCGCGTAGTCGAGATGGTCCGCAGCGGACGCTTGCAGGTGCGCCGCAAGCAGCGCCCCGCGCGCATCGCCGTTCTGATCGGCGTGCACGCGGATCTTCATCCCGAGCGCACGCGCGGCCTCGCCGACCTGCCGGCATTCATCGTAGGTAAAGCAGTTCGGGTCGCATGAGACGTCGCAGTACGGTGCGAGTTTGGCAGCCTCGCTCAGCCCGGCCATAGCCAGCCCGACATAGGCCTGCCGCCGGTCCGCGTATTCCTGCGGCAGCACGTGCAACGCGAGAAACGTCGGCACCACCTGCAGCGGATGCTTCAGTCCCGCGGTGAGGCGCAGCAAACGCATTTCCTCGCCTTGCTCGAGACCGTAGCCGGTTTTTGCCTCGAGCGTGGTGGTGCCATGCGCGAGCATCACGTCGAGGTCGCCGAGCGCCTGCTCGACGAGCGCAGAGTCCGAAGCCTCGCGTGTCTTTCGCGCGGTGTAGCGAATGCCCCCTTCGAGAGGCGTCACAGGGGTGCGCTGTGTGACCTTCGCTTCGTACTCCTCGTGACGCGTGCCGCCGTACAACAGGTGCGAATGCGGATCGACCAGCCCGGGAGTGACCAGCCTCCCCGCCGCATCGATGACGTGGGGCGCCGCGTACGCGGCGGTGATTTCAGCGGTCGTGCCGACCGCGGCAATGCGTTCGCCTTGAATCGCAAGCGCACCGTCGGCGATCTTCTCGATCTCGCGCAGCGCGGCGCCGCGAATGCCCGACTCCGCGCCGCGGCAGGTGAGCAACTCGGCAGCATGAACGACCAGCCGGTCGACATTGAGTTTTGCCATGGAGCGGTATACTATTCCACACAATGGCAAACATGCAAGCCGCCGAAAAACTTCCGGTGCGAGCGGTGCAACGCGCGTTCGATCTGCTCGCGCTGCTCGGCACTCAAAGCGAAAGCTCGACGCTGTCCGGACTTGCGCGTGACAGCGGCCTGCCGGTGAGCACGGTGGCGCGGCTGCTGGCGACACTGGAGCACAGCGCGCTGGTGCGGCGCGACCCCGGGGGCCGCTATGGCCCGGGTACGCGGCTGATGCAGATCGGCCTCGCTTCGCTGCGTGGCTTCAGTGTCTACGATATGGCCGAACCGCACTTGCGCCGGCTCTCGGAATCGAGCGGCGAGACCGCGAACCTGGCGGTGCGCGCCGACACGGGGCACGCGATTTATCTGCGCCAGGTGGTGAGCCCGCGCAGTATCCACCACGCCGCCTGGCTTGGGCGTACGCTCTCGCTGCGCAAGACCGCGATCGGCGCGGCATTGCTCGGCAATGTC
>JANLOX010000201.1:0-7172 GCA_031366795.1 Candidatus Eiseniibacteriota bacterium
ACGGCGGACGTCTCGCTGCTCGGCGCGCACTACGGTCTCTCGGGTGGCGCGCTCGCGGGCTTCGAGTACCTCGACGTCGGCCCGACCACGGACCACTCGACCAACGCCCGTCCGACGACGGACAGCAAGACGGACTTCGAAGACCTGGTGATGTTCGCGCTCAACTACGCGCCGCACGTCTCGCTGGCCACGAAGGGTGGAGCGAGCACGCAGTCGGCCAACGTACTGAGCGTCGAGGCTCCCACCTCGGTCGTCATCGGGCAGGAATTCGACGCGCAGGTGATGCTCACAAGCGGCGGCGACCTGCTCGCGCTGTCGACCTCACTGGGTTGGAATTCCGCGATCGTCGAGCCGCTGTCGGTGACCGCGGGTGATCTCGTGACGTCGCAGGGTGGCGTGGTGTTCTCGCCGGGACCGGGACGCGCCGATGCGGCGTTGCTCGGCGCCGCAAGCAGCTTCACGGGTCAGGGCACGCTCGCGACGGTGCACTTCCGGGCGATCGCCAACGGCGCTCCGCATGTGGGCATCGCGGGCGTTGATGGACGCAACTCGCTCAACCAGTCGGTCACGGTCAACATCTCGAACCCGCTGTCGGTTGAAGCGGTGGTCACCGCGACGGATCTCATGCCGGTCATCCCAAACCCGGCGCGTGGCAAGGCTGCCCTGCAGTACAGCATCGCGACGCGCGGCGCCGTGGACCTGTCGGTGTTCTCGGTGGACGGTCGCCGGGTGAAGACGCTTACACACGGCATCCAGGAAGTCGGACGTTACCGCTTCACGTGGGACGGTTCGGATGCCAACGGGAGCAGGATCCAGGCGGGCGTTTACTTCGTCCGTCTCGAGGCACCGGGCCTCCAGAAGACCCGCGTCATCAATCTGGTGAGGTAGTCCGGCGGCACGCGACACAGCAGCGATTCCAAGAAGCAGCCCGGCGGGGCAACTCGCCGGGCTGCTTCTTGTTACGGCGTCCGCTTGACCCCGGCTCGACCCGCGCGCTTTATCGGCAATGCGCCGCCGCGCGCTTGCCGATATCTAATCCATTGATTGCCCCTGCGCTGCAACGCGTCGACACCGATTTTCAGCTGGACCGTGACCAGGTATGGCTGCGGCGTCTTGAGCACAACGGAGGTCGCATGAGCTTCACGCTCCCCGGTTTGCGCGGTTCGATTTTCACCGCAGTGATGGCCTGCGCGCTGTTCGGCGCCGGCGCCCCCGCGCACGCCGGTAGTGCCGGCATCAACAGCTACCAGATCACCGCGACGTCCGGCGCGGGCGGGTCGATCTCGCCCTCCGGAAACATCGCCGTCGCCACCGGCGCATCGCTCACGTTGCAGATCACCGCCGAGCCGTGCGACTCGGTGCTCGACGTAGTGGTGGACGGCGTATCGCAGGGCCCGCGCGGCAGCTACACCTTTACTGGCGTCTCGGCCAACCACACGATCTCCGCGACGTTCGACCTGCTGACCTTCTCGGTCACGCCGACGGCCGGTTCGGGCGGCTCGATCATCCCGGCGGAACAAGTCATCCTGAATTGTGCGCAGGACCAGATCGTGACGATCACGCCTGCGTACTGCCAGGAGATCGCCGACGTGCTCGTCGATGGCCTATCCGTCGGGCCGGTCCCGACCTACACATTCGCGAACCTGCTCGCCGACCACACCATCAGCGCGACGTTCCAGCCGATCCACTACACGATCGCCACGTCCTCGGGGAGCAATGGCTCGATCGCCCCTGGGGGTAACGTCGGCTTTAACTGCGGCGACCAGCAGACGTTCAGCATCATCCCTGACCTGTGTCACTCGGTCGTCGCTGTGCTCGTCGATGGTGTCTCGGTCGGCGCCGTGACGACGTATGCTTTCAACAATGTACGCGCCAACCACACGCTTTCCGCGACCTTCGCGATCGATTCCTTCACGGTGGTGGCGTCCGCCGGACAGGGCGGCACCCTCAGCCCCGAATTCAGCACGGTCGCTAACTGCGGCTCGAACGTGGCGTACACGATCACGCCGAACGCCTGCTACAGCATCGCCGACGTCCTGGTCGATGGCGTCTCGATCGGCGCCGAGCCGACCTACACGCTGACGAACATCCAGGCCAACCACACCATCGCGGCATCGTTCGCCCTGCGCTCCTACAAGATCATCGCCACCGCCGGCGTCAACGGCACGATTGGCCCGGCCGACACGGTCACGGTGACCTGCGGCCAGAACCAGTCATTCGCCATCACGCCGGATGCGTGCTACTCGATCGCCAGTCTCTCGGTCGATGGCCTGCCGGTCACGCCGACGGCGCTCTACACCTTCATGAATGTCATGGCAAACCACACGATTGCCGCGACATTCATCGCCGGCTTCCATGTCGTGGCGAGCGCCGGCACCGGCGGCTCCATCTCGCCGGGCGGTGATCTCGGCCTGAACTGCGGCGACAACCAGTCGTTCACCATCACCCCGGACGCCTGCGATTCCATCGCCAACGTGCTCGTCGATGGTGTCTCGGTTGGCGCCGTGACCTCGTACGGCTTCCTCAACCTGCAGGCGAACCACACCATCACTGCTACGTTCACTTCGACGGGCCCGCCGACCACGACGACGCTCGCGCCCACACCGAGCCCTTCGGTGTGCCAGCAGGCGGTGACCTTGCACGCGAACATCGTGCCCTCCAACGCCACGGGCTCAGTCGAGTTCTTCGAAGGCGTCACGTCGTTGGGCACGGCGGCGGTTAGCGCAGGCGCCGCGGCACTCGCGCCGGCCGTGTACAGCGTGGGCCAGCACGTGTTCAATGCGGTGTTCACGCCGAGCGGCTGCTTCGGTGGAAGTTCCGCGTTGCCGGACACGCACACGGTCAACCCCGCGCCGCTAACGAGCGGAGTGCTGGGAACCGACGTCGGCTCGGCCGTGTGGGCGCAGCCGGTGACGTTCACCGCCACGCTGACGCCCTCAGCCGCGACGGGAACCGTGACGTTCAAGGACTCGCTGACCACACTCGGCACCGCCGCTCTGTCGGGCGGTGTGGCGCAGATCACGCGTTCGAACCTGACCGTGGGCTACCACGGGCATCTCTCCGCGACCTACAACGGTGATGCCTGCTACGCGGCGGGATTCACAGCGCCTTCGGCCTCGCTGCTCGTCGGCCGGGCGCCTACTACGATTGGACTGACGAGCGACTTGAACCCGGCCCCGTTCGCCGGGAAGGTCAACCTGACGGCGACGCTCTCCCCTGCCGGATCGACGGGACAGGTCAAGTTCTACGATGGCGGCAACCTGTTCGGCACCGCGAACCTCAATTCGCTGACCGGCGTCGCCACCCTCAGCATCAGCAACCTGGTGGTGGGCGCGCACAACCTGACGCTTTCGTTCAACGGGGACACGCACTTCGCGCCTTCCACGAGCGCCGGCCCGTACGTGCAGAACATCACAATGGCCACTACGTCCGTGGCGTTGACCTCCGACGTCACGCCATCCAAGTACGGCCAGGTGATCACGCTCACCGCTTCGATGACGCCTGGCGATGTCGTCGGCATGGTCGAGTTCTTCGATGGCATCCACTCGCTGGGAACGGCCCCGGTGGGCATCGGCGGCAACGCGACGCTGACGCTCGACACACTGAGCGAGGGCAGCCACTCGCTGACCGCGTCCTTCGGTGACGGCACGAATTACCAGTCGAGCGTCTCGGCGGTTTGGACGCAGGTGGTCACGCCGGACCAGGCGCCGGTGGTCACGGTGATCGCTCCGAACGGCGGCGAGGCCTTCAATCTCGGCAACAACATCACGATCAGCTGGATCGCGACGGACAACACTTCGGTCAACTCGATCAAGATCGAGCTGTCGCGCAACAACGGGGCGAACTGGGAGACGCTGGTCTCAGGGTTGCCGAATGTGGGCAGCTGGGACTGGAACGCTGTGGGCTCGGGTACCAACCCGGATACCGTGCACGTCTACTCGGCGCTGGTGCGGGTCACCGCGGCGGACAATGTTGCCGTGGAAGGCAGCGACGTGAGCGACGCGCCGTTCTCGTTGTTCGATCTGCAGACGGCCGTCGTGCTGACGCGGCTCGATGCCGTGACGCTCGACGACGGCGTGAGCATCTCCTGGACGCTCAGCAATCGCGGGATCTTCTCGTCGCTGGCGTTGCAGCGCTCACCGGCCGAAGCCGGCCCGTGGAATGCGGTCGACGCGCAGGTCAGTGACAACGCCGGCGTCACGGTCGCCGTTGATCACTCGGCACTGGCGGGTCAGTCCTACTACTACCGCCTCGTGGGCACGACGAGTAACGGGACGCAGGCCGTGTTCGGGCCGGTCCGCGGAACCGCCGGTGCGCCCAAGTCGTTCGGGTTGAGTGCTGCGTGGCCGAACCCGTCGCGCGGACCGCTGACGCTGCAATTCACGGTTCCGCGCTTGTCGCACATCAAGCTGAGCGTCGTTGACCTGCAAGGACGCGAGGTCGCAGTGCTGGCCCGGGGCGAGCAGAGCGCCGGCCGTTACCAGGTGAACTGGGACGGACGCACGGACAAGGGCGCGGTGCAGCCTGGGCTTTACTTCGTGCGCTTCAGCACGCCTGAGAAGCAGATCGTCAACCGCGTGACGATCGCGCGTTAAACCTTCGATAGCCGCAATCAAGCAAGGGGGGCCGGTCCCGCGTGGGCCGGTCCCTTTTTGCTGCCCATGCGGCGTTCGAAGGCGTTTCAGGGTATAACTCAGGCATGGAGACCTTTCCCCAACTGGGTGCGTTCCCCGAAGCCTCGGGAACGCGATTTCGTGTCTACGCCTCCGACGCGCGCAAGATCGAGCTTGTGCTCGAGGGCGAAGGCGGAGCAGCGCGCGCCATCGAGATGACCGCGAAGGGCGACGGCGTTTACGAGACCTTCGTCGACGGCGTGAGCGCCGGCACGCGCTACCGCTATGCGCTCGATGGCGGCGTGCCTATCCCTGATCCCGCATCGCGCTTCCAGCCGGAGGGCGTCCATGGCCCCTCCGAGGTCATCGATGCCGCTGGGTTCGCGTGGCAGGACGAAAATTGGAAGGGCCGCCCGTTGCCGGGGATGGTGATCTACGAATTGCACATCGGCACTTTCACGCCGGAAGGCACCTTCGCCGCCGCGGCGCACCGGCTGAGCTACCTGCGCGACCTTGGCATCACGGCCGTCGAGTTGATGCCGATCCACGACTTTCCCGGCGAGCGCAACTGGGGCTACGACTCGGCCGCACTGTTCGCGCCGCCCCGCAGCTACGGGCGCCCCGAGGACCTGCGCCGTTTCGTCGACACCGCGCATGGGCTCGGGCTCTCGGTATTGCTCGACGTGGTCTACAACCACTTAGGACCCGATGGCGCCTATGTCGCCGCCTACGATAAAACCATGCTCAACAATGAGCGCCGCACACCGTGGGGCTCGAGCATGAACCTGGACGGCGCGCGCTCCCTGCCGGTGCGTGAGTTCCTGATCCAGAACGCGCTCTATTGGCAGCGCGACTTCCATATCGACGGCTTCCGCCTCGATGCCACTTCGGCGATCGACGATCGCAGCAAGTTGCACCTGCTCGCGGAACTGGGTGAGCGGCTGCGCGCCGCGGCGGGATCGCGCGGCTGCGTGCTCATCGCGGAGGACGGGCGCAACTTGAACACCGTCATCCGCACGCGCGAGCAGGGCGGCCACGGCATCGACGGGGAATGGTGCTTCGACTTCCATCACCAGTTCCATCGCGTGTTGACCGGCGAGCGCCACCATTACTACGAAGGCTTCCGCAGCTCCGCGCATGACCTGGCGCTGGCGCTGAAGCAGGGATGGGTGTTCACCGGGCAAGACGATCCTTACGGCAACGCGCCGCGTGGTACCGACCCGACGGGCATACCCGCGTGGCGCTTCGTCGCCTACCTGCAGAGCCACGATGAAGTCGGCAACCGCCCAATGGGCGATCGTCTGCATGCGGTCGCGGGGCTCGCCGAGTATCGCGGCGCGATGGCGCTGCTGTTGGGCGCGGCGCAGACGCCGATGCTGTTCATGGGCGATGAGTGGGCGGCCGGCACTCCGTTCCACTTCTTCACCGACCACAAACCGACGATCGGCGCCAAGGTCACCGCAGGGCGCCGCGAGTTCTACAAAATCTGGCCGGGCTTTAACACGGCGCGCGGTATCGACAAGACACCGGATCCGCAGGACCTCTCGACCTTCGCGACGAGCCAACTCGATTGGACCGAGCACGACAAGGAACCACACGCCTCGACGCTGCGTTACGTGCGCCGCCTGCTGGCGCTGCGGCACAGCGATCCCGCGTTGTCGGCCACGAAGGGCGAGTTCGACGCGCGCTCGGTCGGGCGGCGCGCGGTGCTGGTGTGGCGCCGCGCACCCGGTGCGCGCCCGCTGGCGATCATCGGCTCCTTCGGCAGCCAGGAGACCATCCGCATGTCGGCCCGCACACTCGGGGGTCCCGACCCATGGGAAACCGTGCTCACCAGCGAGGACCGCGAGTTCTGCGCGGATCCGCAGCCTGCGGGATTCCGCTGGAACACCGGCGGCCTGGAGATCGAGTTCCAGCGGCCGGGAGCGGTGATTCTTCGCGGTCCCCACGAGGATCCGGTCTGATATAATCGAGGGCAATGCGACTCGCACAGCTTGCCCCATTGCTCCTCGCCGCCACCGTCGCTGGTTTTGCGCTGCCCGCCCACGCCGCGATCACCCTGGGCCCCGGCCCCGCGCGCGGAACCGATCGCGCCGGCGTCACCTGGTACGAAGAGTTCCAGGACTGGACGCACGCCGACTTGAAGGCGCTCGATCCTGCCGGGCCGGATGACGCCGGGCTTTACCGGGTCAACGACGGCTTCGACGACTCACGCGATCTGGTGGCGTTCTACGAGCGCGAAGAAGGCGCGAACGTCTACTTTCGCGTCGACGTCCACGATCTGGCGCTGGGTGCCGAGCCTTCGAACCTCAGCCTCTATCTCGCCATCGACGCGGCGGCGGGCGGGCAGGTGTTCTTCCCGGACTTCCTCGATTGCAAGACCGACCGGTTATGGGAGCTGTGCCTCGCGATCTACAAGTCGGGCACGAATTCCGGCACGGACTACCGGCTGTTCGATGCGAATTTCAATCTCGTCACGGGCGCCTACCTCGGCGCGTACTTCAACAGCCAGCTCGATGCGATCGAGTTCGGCATCACGCGCCAGACGCTGATCGACCA
>JANLOX010000218.1:0-8112 GCA_031366795.1 Candidatus Eiseniibacteriota bacterium
GCCGCAAGGGGCCACGGGATTGCGCCGGACGCGGCGTGTGGCTGGCGGCTGGCTTAGGGGTTATCGGCGCGGGCGGGGGGAAACCTGACCGCTTGGGCGGGCGGACGATGCGCGGGGGACACAGGAGAGGCGGGGGTGAACGGGGGAGCGAGTTGCCCGCTCGCGAGCACGTCACCGCGAATTCTGAACCTCGACAATCAGGTAGTCAGACACGAACCTACCGTCGAGAGAAGCTGGCGCGAATGTGTGCCCGGCTAACGCATTCCGGGTCGCGATAACAAGCGTGGAATCGCCCTTACTTTCATTCAGCGGTCTTGCTTCTCGAAGGCCGCCGTCGCTTCCAACAAATGCGAGCCAAAGCACCGACGCGCCTTCTGGGCAGACATCGCACTTCGCGTTCAAGCCCCGCAAGACATGCGGTCGCTTGCCGCGCGTCATGATGTCATCCTCGCTCGCCGACACCTCGCCGGAATCGACTGGCACCATGCACATGCCACCGTAGCGATACCGCCTGCCGCCTCGGACGCGTTCTTGCCTGAGGGTGCGACATTCTCCGAAATAGACCGAATCCCCCGAGACTCGCAGCGGGAGTACGAACTCCCCTTCGTCGCGATTGCGAGGATCGGGCCCCACTGACAACCGGCCCCGGATCAAGTACTCGCCGGGCTTCTTTGGCGGACGCACGACCAGAGTGTGCGGGCGTGAGTCGCCCATCCGCGCCTGGAACGATGTCGCCCCGGACAGGACCGCAAGGCTCTGAGGAATCGAGAGTCGAACACGCCCGAGTGCAACCCCTCCGTAGATCCCGCTCGCTCTCACGACTAATTTCAGATCCTCCAACCGCCGCGCTGGCCCAATAAAATTCGCTTCGAAGCCGAACGGAGGTGAGCCTTCCATCGACGTGCTAGGGAACGCGAGAGGTGCACCAAAACCGAGCATCATCGAAACTGCGACCCAGACGCGCCACCGATTCACTCGACCTCCCTGCGATGAGGATCTCTGCTACGCGAATGCTACACCTCGCTCGCTCAATCGTGCTCCACCTTGTCCCACGATGGCCATTCGAACACGAACACCCCGGCAGGCTATCCCGCTGGGGCGTCGGTGTCCGTGTTACAGCGATGTCACTTTGAACTCGTGAAACAGCGCAAAGCCCGGGTAATGACACTATCCCAAGCGCCGATCCAGAGAATCCTTAGGGCATCCCTGACAGCCTTCGCACCGCTTGAGCGTGGCGTTCCAGTGCCCACCGTGGTCGAGGCAGCGATCAATCGGATCGCCGACACGGAGCACGAGAATCGCCACGGCCACACCGATAGCGGCTGCGATCGACCAGAACAAGGCGATCCGGCGCACCTAACGGTACCGGGCCATTCGCTCACCCAAAGCGCCCCTCTCCACGTCGATGGTAGCTACGAACTCACCACTCCCGCATCGATCGCCCAATCCGACTCCGTGATACCCGGCGCCGCCGCGGGCCCGATCGCCGACAAGCAGTAACTCCCCGGCTGCAGGAACAAATTCGCCGCCTCTGCCACCTGCTCCAACGTCACGCGCTCGATCTGCGCGACGTGCTCCTCAGGCGATGCGTAGCGCCCCAAATAGATCTCTTCGCCCGCCAAGTGATGCATGCGGCTCGAGACGCTTTCCTGGCCGATGATCAGGCTGCCGCGCAGTTGGGCTTTGGCGGCGGCGACTTCGATCTCGGGGGCGTTCGTGGTGATCAGGGCTTCGAGTTCGCGGCGGACCAGGTCGAGGGCTTCGCGGCCGCGCTCGGGGGCTACTCCCAAGTGCACGCCCATCATGCCGCAGTCGCGGTGGAAGTCGGTGGCGGAGTAGATGCTGTAGGCGAGGCCTGCATCTTCGCGCACGCTCTGGAACAGGCGTGAGCTCATGCCGCCACCGAGCAGCGCGCTTAAGACCGCGAGTGGGTAGCGGCCTTCGTCGCCGAATGAAAGCCCGCGTGTCGCCAGCGAAAGGTAGAGCTGCTGCAGGTCCTCGCGGGTTTCGATCTTCACCGTCGGCGTGAATGCCGGAGGCGGAGTCGACAAGGGCGTATCCGGGTCGGACGGCAGCTTGAAGTGCTTATCGACCAGGTCCGCGAGTCGCGCGTGATCGACCTCGCCTGCTGCGGCGATCACGATGTTCTCGGCGCGGTAGCGGCGGCGCCAGTACGTTCGCAACATGTCGGGCGTCAGGCCGGCCAGCGTCTCGACGGTGCCGAGGATCGGGCGGCCGAGGCCATGGTCGCCCCACATTTGTGCTGCCAGCATTTCGCCCACGCGATCGTCCGGATTGTCCTCGGCGGCGCAGATTTCTTCGTGGATGACGCTCTTCTCGCGCTCGACTTCGACGGCGGCGAAGCGCGAATGGCACACGATATCGGCGAGCACGTCGACGGCCTCGGCCAGGTGCTCTGACAGCACGCGCGCGTAGTAGCACACCTGCTCGCGGCTGGTGAAGGCGTCCATGTGGCCGCCCAGCGATTCGAGGCTGCTGGCGATCGCGCGCGCGTCGCGGGTCTCGGTGCCCTTGAACACCATGTGCTCGATGAAATGCGAGATCCCCAGCCACTCGGGCGGTTCATCGCGCGCGCCATTGCGCAGCCACACGCCCACGGCGACCGAGCTACGGTCGGGGATGTGTTCGCTCAGCACACACAGCCCCGAGGGCAGCACCGTCTTCAGTTGCGTCATGCTCGGCACTCCTTATGGGGGGCGTGTACACGCAAGTTCCATGCGCTGCGGCGGCCCTTCAGGGGCCGCCCCAGAAAATTCGAGCCGCGCGACCTGTTGTCGGCCGCGCGGCCCGTTTCAAATCGCCCTGGAAAGCCCCAGAGCGAACTCTACGCGTTCAGCTTAGCGACGACGGCCGCGATCTCCACCGCGTCCACGGTCGCCACCACCGCTAGGACCGCGGTCGTAGCCCCGTCCGCCCCCTTCGCTACCGGCACCGGCACCCGCGGGCACACCGCCCTCGGGCTCAGGCAGCAGGGCCTTGCGCGACAGCTTGATCTTGCCATCCCTGTCGACACCGATGACCTTGACCATGACCAGGTCGCCGAGGTTCAGCACGTCCTCGACGCGGGCCACACGGTGATGCTCGATCTCGGAAATGTGCAGCAGCCCATCGCGACCCGGCACGATCTCGATGAAGGCGCCGAACGTCACGACCGAGCGAACCTTGCCCTGGTACGTGCGGCCGACTTCCGGATCTTCCGTGATGGCGCGGATCATTTCCTCGGCACGGCGGCCGCCTTCGCGGTTCACCGCGGCGATGCGGATCTCGCCGGTATCCTCGATGTCGATCTGGGCGCCGGTTTCTTCGGTGATCCGCTTGATCACCTTGCCGCCGGGTCCGATGACTTCGCGGATCTTGTCGGGGTTGATGTTGACGATGAAGATGCGCGGCGCATACGGCGACATCTCGGTCCGCGGAGCGGCCAGCGTCTGCTCCATCAGGTCCAAGATGTGGAGGCGACCCTTGCGGGCGCTTTCCAGTGCATCCGCCAGCACCTTGAAGGGAATGCCGCCGATCTTCGTGTCCATCTGGAAGGCCGTGACGCCGGCACGGGTGCCGGTCACCTTGAAGTCCATGTCGCCGAGATGATCCTCGACGCCCAGGATGTCGGTGAGCACTGCAACCTTGTCACCTTCCTTGATCAGTCCCATCGCGATGCCGGCGACCGGAGCCTTGATCGGCACGGCCGCGTCCATCAGCGCCATCGAGCCGGCGCAGACCGACGCCATCGAGGACGAACCGTTCGACTCGAGGATGTCGCTGACGATACGGATCGTGTAGGGGAACGTCTGGTCTCCCGGGATCACCGGTTCGATCGAGCGCTCGGCGAGTGCGCCGTGGCCGATTTCGCGGCGGCCCGGTCCACGAATCGGACGGACTTCGCCGACCGAGAACGGCGGGAAGTTGTAGTGCAGCATGTACGACTTCCACGACTGGCCTTCGAGCTCCTCGACACGCTGCTCGTCGCTCTTGGTGCCGAGCGTCGCCACGGCCATCGCCTGGGTTTCCCCACGCGTGAACAGGCACGAGCCATGCGTGCGCGGCAGGGCGCCCACTTCGATGGTGATCTTGCGGATCTGGTCGACGGTGCGGCCGTCGGCGCGAACGCCTTCGTTCAGCACCATGTTGCGCATGGCGACGCGCTCGATATCGTGCAATAGCTTGCCGATGTAGCTCTCCTGCTCGGCGAAGCGCTCCTTGAGCGACGTCTTGGCTTCATCGGTGATGAGGTCGAGCTGTTCCTGGCGCTGCTCCTTCGACGGGATGCGAATCGCGTCGCGCAGCTTGTTGCCGAAGTCCTGCTCGAGGACGGCACGCAGCGCGCTGGTGTCCGTCTGCGGCATCAGCGGGCGCTTGGCCTTGCCGACCTGCGACGTCAGCTGGTTGATGACATCGGTGATGCGGCGGATGTGCGTCTGGGCGAATTCGAGCGCCTTGAGCATGTCCGCTTCGGGAATCTCGTGCGTGCCGCCTTCGACCATGATGATGTCGGTGGCCGTGCCCGCGACGATCATGTCCATGTCGCTCTCATCGAGCTGGGAGATCGTCGGCATGATCACGAATTCGCCGTCGAGACGCGCGACGCGAACGCCGGCGATCGGCTCGGGGAACGGGATGTCCGACAGGCAGATCGAGGCGGAGGCCCCGATCAAGGCCAGCACGTCGGCATCGTTCTCCTGGTCCGACGACATGACGGTCGCCATGATCTGCGTTTCGTACGGGAACGCCTTGCTGAACAGCGGGCGGATCGGGCGGTCGATGAGCCGTGAGCTCAGGACTTCCTTCTCGGTCGGCCGGCCTTCACGCTTGAAGAAGCCTCCCGGGATCTTGCCGGCGGCGTAGGTACGCTCGCGGTAGTCGACGGTCAGCGGGACGAAGTCGAGATTCGGCTTCGCAAACTTCGCGGCACTGGATGCCACGAGGACCACCGTGTCGCCGAGACGCACGACGGCGGAACCGCCGGCGAGCTTGGCCCACTTGCCCGTGCTGATCGTCAACGTCTGTGCTCCCAGTTCCAGGGAGACGATTTTCTCTTCCATCAGTTCAAACCTATCCTCTCGCCTACGACGCCATGGCACACGCCATGGCGTTTCGCCCAACCGACGACCCGATGCCGCCGGCGGCGTGCGCAGCGCTTACGGCCGCGCGTCCGGGGTCCGCCGCTCAGACGAGCCACGCCCCGCGCCAGAATCTGCTAGCGACGCAGCCCCAGCTCCTTGACCACTTTGCGATAGCGGTCGATCTTCGTGGCCTTCAAATAATCGAGCAGGCGACGGCGCTGCCCGACCATGCGGAGCAGACCGCGACGGGACGCATGGTCCCGCTTGTGAATCTTGAAGTGCTCGGTGAGGTACTGGATCTTCTCGGTCAGCAATGCGACCTGGACTTCAGGAGAACCGGAATCACCTTCGTGCAGCTTGTACTTCACAATGATGCCCTGCTTCTGCTCCTTAGAGAGCGTCACTAAAGGCACCTCCAGCGTGCGGTGTGAAACGAGTGTGCCCAGCCGGGGAGCGCACACTCTCTCCGGGCCGAGCATAAGAAACGGACGCCAGAAGCGTCCGGATCCTGCAGCGAACGCGTAATCTAACATCGCTCACGCAGGGCGGCAATCGGGCGGGCGCGAACGCGTTGGCCCAGACTGCGTCAAAATGTCCCGGACGTGTCAGGCGTGCGAGGAAGTGGCCGCCAATTGAGCGCGAATGTGGCGCACATCGTCCTGGATCGCGGCGGCCAGCGCCTCGATCGAGTCGAATTTCTCCTGGCCGCGCAGCCACGATTCGAACTCGATGGTGAGTTCGCGTCCGACCAGCTCGCCGCTCCAGTCGATCAGGTGCGCCTCGAGCGCGCGCGCCTGATCGCCGAACGTGGGGCGCAGCCCGAGGCTCATCGCGACCGGGTAGCGCGTCGCTTCGTTGACGATTCTTCCCCACGCGGCGTACACGCCGTCGGCGGGGAGCAGCTTCTCTTCGTGCAGCTGGATGTTCGCGGTAGGGCAACCCAGGGTGCGGCCGATGGCCTCCCCGCTCACGACCTTGCCGGTGATCGAGTAGCGCCGCCCGAGCTGGCGCGCAGCCTCGGCGACGTTGCCTTCGGCCAGCAGGCCGCGAATGCGCGTGCTGCTGATGGGCGATCCCTCGAATTCGAGTAGCGGCACGGCCTCGACGCCGAAGCCGCGCGTGAGCCCGATCTCGGCAAGCCGCGCAACATCGCCCGAGCGGCCACGGCCGAGCGCGAAGTTGGCGCCCACGACGAGCTCACGCATGCCGAAGGGTTCGAGGAGGTGAGTGTCGATGAACGCTTCGGGCTCGAGTGCCGCCAGCTCACGCGTGAACGGAATCACCTCGTAATGATCGACACCCATGGCACCCAGCAACGCGCGCCGCTCGGTGTGCGTGGTCAGCGGCGCGACGGCCTCGAAGGCGCGCGCCAGCACGAGGGCGGGATGCGGATCGAAGCTGACCACGACGCAACGCGCGGAGCGAGAGCGCGCGCGGGCGAGTGCCCGTTCCATGATCACACGGTGACCGAGGTGCAGCCCGTCGAACACGCCGACCGAGACCACGCTGGTCATCGCGTCTTCCCTTCGCGGGCACTCCAGGGGAACACGACCTGCGCGTGGACCTCGGCGAACGTGGGCGGCGCGGTCGCGCGCGTGTCCGGCAGGGGAGTCAGCTCCCCGAGTGCGAGCACGCGGCCAGTGGCGTCGGCGAAGCAGACGGAGCGCGGGCCGGCCGCGAGCGGCACGTCGGCGAGGCGGTCGACCGGGATTCGCGGGCGTCCGCCGAAGCCGATCTCGGCGGCCTCGGATGCCGCGAGTACCAGCGAGGGCAAGTGCGCGAGGGCTGCATCGAGCGTGAGGCCAGCGCGCTCCCACACTTGTTCGGGCGTGCTCGCCTTGAGTTCGGTGAGCCCGATCGAGCGCTCGAGCCCGAACGGTTCGCTGCGCAGGCGCCGCAATTCGGCGAGTGTTGCCCCCGTGCCGAGACGCTGCCCCAGGTCATGCGCGAGGGTGCGCACATAGGTGCCGCCCGAGCACACGACGCGGAAGCGCGCATCGCTACCCGTGAAGCCGAGCCACTCCCAACTGCGCACGTGGATGCGACGAGGCTGGCGCTCGACTTCCACGCCGCGACGCGCGAGATCGTAGAGGCGCTCGCCGCCAACTTTGATGGCCGACACCATCGGCGGTAACTGGTCGGTCTCCCCGACAAACTCGAGCGCCGCCGCGCGCACGTCCGCTTCGGCGGGAACGCGCCCGCTCTGCTCGATGACGTCTCCGTGGATGTCCTGCGTCGCAGTCACGATGCCGAAACGCACCACGGCTTCGTAGGTCTTCTCGCCGCCCTGCCACACTGTGATGGCGCGCGTGGCGGCCCCCGTCGCGAGCAGCAGCAGGCCCGTGGCGCCCGGATCGAGCGTGCCGAGATGACCGGCGCGCTTGATGCGAAGGTGACGCCGCACCACGTCCACGACATCGTGCGAGGTGACGCCGGCAGGCTTGTCGATCGCGAGCAGGCCCGCGGGATCAGCTGCGGGCTCGGGCCGGCGGTTGTGCGCCGCATCAGGCACGACGACCGCCACGCCTAAGACTCGCCGCCGTGCTTGTCGTCGGGTTCATCGACGCCGAGCGGTTCGCCGCGCTCAAGCCGCTTGAGCAGTTCGTCGACGCGCGCGCCACGCTCGATCGAGGAGTCGAGCTTAAAGCGGATATCCGGCACCTCGCGCAGGCCCAACCGCGGCGCAAGTTCGCGGCGCACGAAGCCCGCGGCCCCCGACAGCGCGCGCAGCGCCTTCTCGCGTTCCTCGCCCTCGGGAAGAATGCTCACGAAGATCTTCGCGGACGACAGGTCGGCCGTCACTTCGACATCGGTGACGCTGACCCATTCGCTCAGGCGCGGGTCGCGCAGCTTGTTGCGCAGGATATCGGCGACTTCGCGGCGCATCAGCGTCGCCACGCGCTCCGGCCGGATCTTCATACCTGCTGCTCCTGCCAGTCGAGCACGACGACGTCGGGCCTCGACTCGATGATGCCGCGAACTTCCTGGAGCAGTTCGCCGGCGTGGTGGGATTCACCGGAGACGACCGCCA
>JANLOX010000219.1:0-7859 GCA_031366795.1 Candidatus Eiseniibacteriota bacterium
ATTTCGGCAACTTCGGCGGGGCTTGAGCTATCATTGTGGCCTGCTCGCCGGTCCTTGATCTCACGGGACCGGCACCTTCGGAGGCCGCGCCCATGCCGTTGTAGTTGGGTGCGACGAGATCCGCTTTGCCGTCGCCATCGAGGTCGCCGACCTCATGTGCATAACCGAAGTAGTATGCGTTGGCGAAGTCTTGGCGGGCGCCCAGCTGAGGGAACGGGCCGGAGGGACAGGTGTCGCCGGGGGCAACGGTGCAGGCCGCCGTCAGCGCTTCGGCAGGTGTCGCAATCGCGGACTTCGGGAAGGCGAGCGCCGCGCCGACGAGAACCATCAAGACAAGGGAGCGAAAGCGATGCATGGGCGCGGCCTCCGAAGGTGCCGGTCCCGTGAGATCAAGGACCGGCGAGCAGGCCACAATGATAGCTCAAGCCCCGCCGAAGTTGCCGAAATTCAATTCACCACGCAGAACCGCGACACCCTCGATTGGCCAGATTGTTCGAGCCGCAGGAGATAGACGCCCGGCGCCAGCGCTGCGCTCGAGGCTCCGACCGCGACGATATGGGGCCCGGTGCTGAGTCCGCTCAGGCGCTGCTGCCCCATGCGCCGTCCTGCTACGTCCAGAATTTCTAGCGTCGCGTCGCCGGCGTGGGGCAACGAGAACGTGATCGCCGCGCGTCCGCGCGAAGGGTTGGGCTCGACATTTCCCAGCGACAGGCCCAGCGTCGCTCCGCTGCTCGGGGCGGCAATCGGTAACACCGAGACCGTCGCCGGCCGCGTGCTCTGGTTGAAGTCGATGACCAGTGAACCTCCCCAGCGCGGACCATAGGTGACGACGTCGGGCTTGCCATCGGCGTCGAGATCCATGACCGCGAGGTCGCTGGCGACATCGGCCACGCGATAGCGCTGATAGGGCAGGATTGTTCCGCCACTGTCCTCGTAGACGAAGAAGTGGAAGGTGGCGAAGCCATTGGCATTCACGGTCAGGATGTCCGACAGGCCGTCGCCATTCAGGTCGGCGACTTCGAGATTCTCGGGCGAGTTACCGCCGTCGATTGGGGAGGTCGCGTTGAAGGTGCGCGTCCCGGCGTTGAGCAGCACGTTCAGGCTGCCCGGGTTGTCGCTGCCGCCCGCGTGAAGAAATACGATGTCGAGCCTGCCATCCCCGTTGAGCTCACCCAGCTTGATGCGCCTCACGGCCGCGGTCTCGTATACGAACGCTTCGGGCAGGGCGTACATTGTGGCGGCCGCGAAGTGGCCCGCTCCAAGATTGAAGTAGAGGGCGGCGCTGTCGACCGACGCTTGCGCCTGGGTGGTCTTGCGAATCGCGGCGATCACGTCCGCCAATCCGTCGCCGTCGGCGTCCGCGAATCTCACCGAAGTAACCGCGGTGCTCGCATAGTTGGGATCAGAGTTCGATGCGGGCAATGCGAGATCCAATTGGGTCAGCGCCCCAAAGCTTCCATCACTCTGGCCCGCGCGCATCGCGACCTGCAGGCCGCCGAGGAGTAACGCGAGGTCATTCCGTCCATCCCCATCGAGATCCACGAGATCGCCTTCAACGCCGCCGACATACTCCGCACGCGGCGCGAAATGCCCATCGCCGAGGCTGGTCCAGGTCGAAGTGGTGTCGTTGCTCGCGAGGATCAGGTCGGCGAGCCCGTCGCCATCAAGATCCGGAGCGGCGCACGCGTGGCCACGTCCAATATCGATCGGCCGCGAGAACCTGTCGCTGCCGTCGTTGAGCACGGCGCTCGCGCGGCCGGCCGTCGTCACGATGATGTCGGGCGTCGCATGCGCGCGAATCCTCGCGCCAAGGATGGGGCCGCCGGGAAGTTCGGTGGGTGCTTGCCCAAGTCCCGCGGCCGGATCGCGATCCACCTCGAGTCGCCCGACCAGGCGGCCATCGCCGTGGTTAAAGAGCACGAGTGCGCAGGTCGGGAACTCTCCGAGAATATCGTTGCCATAGGCCAGCGTCGCGACATCGGGCGCACCATCGCGATTGAAGTCCGAGACCAGCAGCAATTCGGGATCACGCGGCTCGAGGTACGTGGCTGCCGCGTGGTAGGTGCCGTCGCCACGTCCGCGCGCGATCGCGGTGAAGTTGCGCTCGAAGAAGTAGCAGTTGCCGATCGTGGTGTAGATGAGGTCCTCGAAGCCATCGCGATCGATGTCGCCGTGGGTGATCGTGCGGCGATCGGTCTCGCCTGCGGGGCCAGTGCTGTCGATCAACTGCGGCGCCGCAAACGTCCCCGAGCCATCGCCACGCAACATCGCGACATCGCCCGACTCGAGCAGCACGAGGTCGGGATGGCCGTCGAGATTCGCGTCGAACGTGGTGAGATCCGCGACCCAATTCGGCCGATCGAAGGTCTGCACGCGATTGAGGATGCCGCTGCCCGCGTTCGAGAGAATCGTGACGTGGAAGACGAGATCGCTGTCGGCCGGCGGGTTCGTTGAGTAGCGCGGCAGGTAATAACGCGCCGCGTGCAGCAATGCCACATCCTGAGTGCCATTCGAATCAAAGTCGCCCGTGCGGATGACGAACGCCCCGACGCGCACCGCCACGCTTGTGAAGGGCGTCAGGGTGCCCGAGGGGTGAGTCGTGAACACTCGGAGCGAATCGGAAGTGCGCGAGGCGACGATCAGGTCGGGGCGGCCATCGCCTGAAATGTCGGCGAGCGCCAGTTCGCCGGGTTGGAAGCCGAGTATGTAGCTCACCGGCGCATCGAACTGCAGTTTGCCCAGCCCGCGTCGCACCTCGATGAGCGAGTCCTGCGCCCCGACGCCTGCCACGATGAGGTCGAGCTTCCCGTCCCCGTTGATATCCGAGAGTTGGAACGCCGCGACACGCATGTCGATGGGAATATCCACCTCCGCGCCGAAGGTCCCATCGCCGAGATTCGGCAGCACGAAGATGTCCGTCAGCTTCATCCCGACGATGTCCGGCCCGTTGGCCCCGTCAAGATCCACCGCCGCGGATGAGGCCGGCCAGTAGTCGACCGGAACCACTCCGCCCGTGCCGAAGCGGATGGAGTGCGCGAGATCCTCAAAGCGGGGTGGAGGAAGTGAGGCGAACGCACTGCCCGCTCGTGCCAGCAAAACGGCCGTCGCCGAGATGACGGTGAGCGCGAGACGGACCAGACCGGGACGATGCAGTCGCGAGGGATGGGGGCGCAAATCAGCTACGACCTTTCGGCATTCGATCGGGGTTGCGGCGTGGAACGGGGACTCCTCAACTTGTACTAAGGATGCATCTCAGACTGATTGCGCAAGATCCGCACCGTGTCACTGGTAGGATGGATTCAAACTCGCCCGATGAGAATTCCTGCCATTCAGCGGCTTTCTCGCGGTCGGGAACCCCGGGGCGACGCGCGGCCAGTCAGGAGAATTGTAATTACCGATCCGATGGCAGCCCACTTGGGCCCGACGGCGCCGGGATGCGACCCATGGAAAGAAGGAGCGATGCGTGATGGGGGTGACCCAATCGGCAAACGAATGACCCGGATCTGCCGAGCCGTTCTAGTCTGCATCGCGGTCCTTGGAGCTTGTGGGAGTTGCGCCTCCCCTCCGCCCGGGAAGCCCGGTGCCCCGCAGGGCAGCAGCGCAGTCGATTCCGTTGTCCGTGTTGAACGGGACTCCACTCCCCTCGCGGACTCGACTTCCGTTTCCGCCGCGCTTGCCACGGTGAACGCGTATTACAGCGCGATCGAGGCTCGCGAGTACCGCCGCGCCTATGAGTTGTGGGGCGAAGCTGGCGCATCAAGCCGGAAGACCTTCAAGCAATTCGCGGCGGGATTCGCGAGTACCGCCCACGTCACCGTGAATCCTGGAATCCCGGGAGCCATCGAGGGAGCCGCAGGCTCGCGATTCATCGAGATCCCCGTTGATGTTCACGCGATGTCGAGCCAGGGCGAGCAACAGATCTTCAGCGGCGTGTACGTCCTGCGCCGCGCCGATGTCGACGGGGCGACTCCGGCACAACGGCGCTGGCACATCTACTCCGCAAAATTATCTCGCGCGATGGAGTAACAGTGACGAGTCAATTCATTCAATCGCTCGTCGGTCATGGCACCGCGAGGCGTCAGATCGAAGGCGGTGTGATCTGTTGGCGACTGGGTCGTGCTTGCCGTCGCCATCGAGGTCTGCGACTTCGAGCGCGTCGTCCAAGCTTTGGTTGTATATTGCACTTATTACTGACAATTGCGCCGCCGCTCGAGCCGATGTGCTGCATTTGGTGTGGCGAGGGAGGTTGGTCCCTCAGTTGCGCATCCGGCGGGCAAAAAGGGGGCGCCGCATGACCACGCACGAGGCTGCTGTGACCCAAATCGAGACCTTGAGGCTGCACAAGCGGTATGACGAGGGGCAGGGTCAGTTGATCGTGCTCCTGCATGGCCTCAACCACGATGCCTCGGACTGGCGGGCCGTCATCGACGCGATCGGGCCGAACTATCACTGCATTGCCTTTGACCTGCTCGGCTTTGGGGAGTCGCCGCATCCGCTCGACATCGACTACACGGCCGACGAGCACACCGTCGTGCTGGACAACACCCTGAATGACCTTGGGCTCGACGAGCCGTTCGTGCTGGTCGGCTATTCACTCGGCGGGGACATCGCGCTGCGGTATGCGGCGACGTTCCCGCATCGCGTGCGCCGGCTGTTCCTGCTGGCGGCCCCCTTCTACCCGCCGATCGAGCACTTTCCAGCGCGCGGCTTTTCGAGCCGATTGCTCCAGTCCGTGCTGGTGCAGTGGGCTTGGGGCGTCATCGCGCGCGGGAAGCAGGGCGAGAACGCGATCTACGCGATCGCGAACGGCCGCATGAGGGATTACGCCCGGCAGTGGCTGCGCTCGGACGACCTGCCGCACCGGTGGGAAATCATGTCCAAGAACCTCACCAACTGCATCTCTGCGGCCACGTTCGTCGATGACCTGCCGAAGCTCACCATGCCCACGGTGTTCGCCGCGGGGACACGCGACCCGATCGTGCGTCCAGCGCAGGCGCTGCTGCTCAAACGCATGAAGCCGGATCTCGAGGTGCGGCACATTCACGGACTCAAGGCCGACCACATGCTGCTGGATCGCCTGCCGAAGCGCGTCGGCGAGGAAATCCTGCTCGACGAATCACGCCGCCTCAACGTGCCGCTGCGGATGGGCTCGGGTCCGCCGCTGGCGATCTTCGTGGGCCTTGAGGGCGCCGCCGCGTGGCGGCCGGTTGCCGAGTTCCTGTCTGAAAT
This sequence comes from Candidatus Eiseniibacteriota bacterium, assembly GCA_031366795.1. GTDB lineage: Bacteria > Eisenbacteria > RBG-16-71-46 > RBG-16-71-46 > RBG-16-71-46 > JANLWK01. The sequence continues at coordinate 5,230 of JANLOX010000219.1, forward strand.
CCATGACGTGGCGCTCATCGAGTTGCTGGGCTTCGGCGAGTCCCCGGCACCGCTGGCCGCACGCTACGACATGAACGACCACGTGGTGGCCGTGCGCGCGGCAGTTCGCCGGTTGTGGAGGCGCAGGGCTGATGTGGTGCTCGTTGGCTCGGGGCTTGGCGCCACGATCGCGCTGGGCACCGCCGCGCTGATGGGGACGGGCATCGCGCGGGTCGTGGCGTTTTCCCCCGCCTGTCTCGCGCCGCTGGAAGCCGGCGACACGGTGCATTCGTCACATGCCGGGGCCCTGCTCGCAGCCCGGGAACAGATCGAAGCGATCGTCCGCGATGAGCGCGCGCGCGGGTTCATGGGCGAGGTGCTGGAGCGGCGAATGATTCCGCTATCGCGATCCGTCGAGGGGACCGTGCTGGCCACGGATCTCGCGCAGCTGGCCGAGCGGATTCGTCACCCGGTAAAACTGGTCCTGCCGACAGAAGACGCGGACGCTCCTCGCGAGTGGGCGCGTAGGCAGGCCGTGACCGGGCACTTCCAACTTGCCGAGCCGGCCGGCCCGCGCGCGTTCCCGTTTGCGTTTCCCGAGCTTGCAGTTGCGGAAATCGATCCGCGCCTGCTCGAGCGCATTCGCAACATCAGCCCGCATCGCATGCCGCGCCTGACCGCGCGGACGCTGGCGGGCGTCGTCCGATCGCTCGACCAACGTATCTTCCTGCGCGGTGTCGCTTCACTGCTTGTCGGTTTGCTGCTGATCTCGCCCATTCCAGTGAGTGCCGTGTGGGCCGCGCGGGGATTCACCGCATGGATCGGGTATTCCGCGCTCACGACGGTGCTTCGAGCGGCCGGGTTGCGTCGCACCGAGCAATCGGGGTGGCAGGCCTGGATGCTCGCGGGTTTGCTCGAGCTCGCGTTCGCATCGTTGATGCTGTTCGATACGCGCATGGCCGTGAGCCTGTTCGGGCTGCTCATCTTCGCCTGGATGGTATGGCACGCCGCGGCCTACCTGTTCGCGGCGTGGAAAGCCGCGGCCACCCCGGCGCCTCGCTGGATCCTGTGGCTCAAGGGATGCATGGCATTGGCCATCGCCGTCACCGCTTTGCTGGCGCCCGAGACCGGCGGGTTGCTGCTGCGCTGGGTCATGGGAGGCTATTTTTCGATTTCCGGGGCGCTCGTCGTCGGCCACCGGTTCCGCAGCCGCCAACGGGTGCTGCGCGCTTGCCGAGGGTTTGTCTAGAGAACGGTCCCCAGCGAGGTTCGGCGCGAGCGGCCGGCCCCGCCGGCGCTTACGCCGCAACCGCGCCGCGATCCGCCGCCCGCAGCGCCCTGATCGCCTCCCGCGCCCGCACGCGCAGCCACGCCACCTGAGCGATCGATCCCAGCGCCATCGCCGCCACCGCGACGTTGAGTCCCGGGAACCGCCCCCACGCCATCCCCGCGCCGAGCGTCGCCGAGGTCACGAGCAGGTACGCGACCACCGATTCCGACACGCCTTGCGTCTTGTGCGAATGCACGAGCGCACCCTGGTACAAACTCTGCCCGGCGCTCATCGCTGGAACCAGAATGCCGAACCACAGCGCCGCGACGCCCAGCGTGACCAGCGGCGCGGGCAGCGCGGACACGCCGCCGAACCACAAGCCCGACAGTGGCGTCACCGCAAGCAGCAGCAGGATGGTCGAGGTCACCGCACCAATCGTCATCGCCAATCGCCGCACGGCAGGCCACGCGTGCGGGCGATCCAGCATGGCCACGACGACCTCGTTCAACGCGAATCCCCCACTGCGCAGTGTGAAGATCAATCCTATGAGCACGGGCCACGTCGCCAACGAGTCCAGCGCGCGGGGCATGCGGCTGATGGCGGCGCTGCTGATCGGTTGTGCCAGGAACAAGATGAGCGGTGTGATCATCAGCGGGACGTAGAACCGCACGAAACGGTGTGTGGTCAGCGGGATCGCGGATGGCGCCACGGCCCGCACGGCGCCGAAGCGCGTCGAGCGCACGCGGATGCCGGCGTAGACGGCCTCGGCCATCACACCGGCGGTGACGGCGCAGGTGCCGACGACGATGCCGGGCCAAGTGTGCATGGCGGCACCGATCCCCAGCATCGTCGCATTGGTGCCGAGCCGGATGGCGGTGCCGATGCTGACTTCGCGCGGGCGGCCGAAGCGGATCAGCACGCCTTGCTGGAAGCGCCGGTAGGCGATCGACAGGGTCCACGGCGTCATGATGCGCAGGCCTAACCGCGCGGGCTCGATGATGTCCTCAGGGACTCCCATGATCCGGCGCGCGAGCAGGTCGTAGAGCGGAGTGAACGCGACCAGCGCATGCAACGCGGTGAAGCCGATGCCCAACGCGAACATGACCCGGCGCCCAACGCGATAGGAGCGCTCATCGCGCGACAGCGCGGTCGAGGCGGACAGCAGCATGATGACGGGGGATTCGATCAGCAGGGCGAGCGGGAACACGACGCCGCCGTAGGCAGCCAAGCCGACCTTGGGATCCGGCAACCTGGCGACGACCGCGCTGACCAGCGGCAGTTCGAGGCCCATGCACAGCCAACTCGCGGCCAGCGGCAGCCAGGCGCGCACGGCGTCGGAGTAACGGACCGGCGCCGGAGTGCTGGGGGAGGGCATTTCGGC
>JANLOX010000242.1:0-48466 GCA_031366795.1 Candidatus Eiseniibacteriota bacterium
CAGCTTGCCCTCACGCACCAGCTTGCGCACCACCTCGGTCGGTACGTCCTGGATGTAGGACTTGCCGCTCATCAATTCCTTCACGCGCTTCTCGTTGATGTCGAAGCCCGTCACCTGGAATCCGGCACTGGCGAGCTCGACCGCCAGCGGCAGGCCGACGTATCCCAACCCCACGACTCCGAGATGGGCTGTGTGACTCTGGATCTTGCGAAGCAGGCGTTCGGCGGCGGCGGAACGCCGGACACGGGTCGTGCGGGGCATTGGCTAAGGGACCTGTCTTGAAGGGTTGAGCTTCGGTCATGCGCGGCACCCTGATTCAGGGCCCCACGGGGTGGCACGATTGTCCGACCACGTTATCGGTCGTTTGCCCCCCGGACTCCACGCCGTTAATGAGGGATCGAGCGCAGCTGAAGGGCCCGCGGCACGGGGGAGCGGCAGGGCACAATCTACCGCGTCGGAGCCTCGCTGACGAACGACCCGCCGTCGGCCGCGGACGGACTCGCTCACGCGCCCGCGGCGAAACACCCCCGCGCCCGCGAATTTGCTTGAAGTGGCGTTGGAGTTTCGTAGACTTACCCGCAGCGGAGTGAGGTTGCCTGTTGGTTCCGTGCACCTGCCCCCGTGTCCGTGATTTTGCGAAGGGGTTTGCCCCTCGCTCATGGACTGTGGTGGCTCCCTCACGGTTGTAGACGGGGAACCTCCTCTCTTTGATTCCCCTCGGAATCACATATGCCGCCGTCCAGAACCTACGCACGCATCCGGGCCGGTGAAGTCACGTGCTTCGCCGAACTGCTCGATGAGCTGTGCGTCGAGCTCGATGCGGCGCCGTGGCTGAATGGCCGGCTCACGGGCCGGAGTTGGCGGCGTGACGCCGTGCGCTTCCTCGCGCCGGTCACGCCTTCCAAGATCGTGTGCGTGGGTCTTAACTACCGCGAGCACATCGCCGAGAGCGTGGGCGTGCTCGGGGCCCTCGCCCCGCCGGCCGACCCGCTGCTGTTCCTCAAGCCCTCGAGCGCCATCGTCGGCCCGGGTGAGCCGATCCGCTACCCCAGGGGTGTCACGAGGCTCGACCCGGAAGCCGAACTCGGCGTGGTGATCGGCCGCGAGTTAAGGCGCGCGAGCGCTGCCGAGGCCGCTGAAGGAATCGCCGGGCTGACGGTGTTCAACGACGTGAGTGCGCGCAACTACCAGAAGAGCGACGGCCAATGGACACGCGCCAAGGGCTTCGATACGTTCGCGCCGGTGGGGCCGGTGGTGGTCTGCGGGCTCGCGAGCGAACACCGCATCATCGAGCTCCGCGTCAACGGCGAGCTTCGCCAGCGCGGCGACACCGCGGACTTGATCGTGGCCGTGCCTGAATTGCTGCGTTATATCTCCGGCATCATGACGCTCTATCCCGGTGACCTGATCGCCACCGGAACACCCGCCGGCATCGCCCCGGTCTCGGTCGGGGACCAGATCTCGATTTCCATCGACGGCATCGGCACGCTCGACAATCCTGTCGCGGAGGATCACGACTGACCCCACACGCGGAACTGCTGGTGCGAAGGGCGAAGCTGTGGACCGATGGGGCGACGGTCGCCGGAGCGGATGCGCTCGCGATCGCCTACGGCAGGATCGTGGCACTCGGCCGGGAGGCGGAGCTCGCGGGCTTCGTGGGGCCCTCGACGCGCGTCTGGGATGCCGCGGGTGCGAGCGTCACGCCGGGACTGGTCGATGCCCACCTGCACCTGATCCAGTGGGCGCGCTCGCTCAGCGAGGTCGACCTGTTCGGCGCCGCGAGTCCCGCCGAGGTGGTGGCGCGCGTGGCGGCCTTCATGGCGGTGACGCCGGGCGATGCCCCGATCGTCGGGCGCGGGTTCGATCCGAATGCGTGGTCCACCGCACCGGAGCGCGCAGCACTCGATGCCCTGGGGCTGACCCGACCCGTGCTGCTCCACAGCAAGGACTTCCATGCGCTGTGGGTCAACGGCGCAGCACTGCGTGCCTGCGGCATCACGCGCGACACGCCCGATCCGAGTGGCGGAAGGATCGTGCGCGATGGCGCGGGCGAGGCCACCGGCCTGCTGATGGAGCACGCGGTGAGGCTGTGCGCGCGACTGTTACCTGCTGGGCACGCCGGCGATGCGGCCGCCGTCAGGCGAGCCCTGCCGCAGTTGCATGCGCGCGGCGTGACGGGCGTGCACGACTTCGAGGGCCGCGAGGCGTCGCGCGTGCTGCGCGAGGTGTGCGCCGCAGAGCCCACGCCATTGCGCGTGCTGATGCATCTGGCGCACTCGGGGCTCGATGCGGCGATCGATCTCGGGCTCACGAGCGGCGTGGGCGACGACGTGTTTCGCATCGGCGCCGTCAAGTTGTTCGCCGACGGTACGCTCGGTTCGCGCACCGCGGCGATGCTCGAACCTTACGAGAACGGCGATGGGACAGGCATGGACCTGATGAGCCCCGCCGAGTTGCGCGATACGGTCGAGCGCGCGAGCGACGCCGGGATCTCGATCGCCATTCATGCCATCGGCGACCGCGCGGTGCGCTCCTGCCTCGATGCCTTCGAGGCCGCCGGGCCCGCGCTCTCGCGGCTGGCGCTGCCGCCGCGCATCGAACATCTCCAGTTGGTCGATCCGGGCGACATGCCGCGCCTGGCGAGGCTCGGTGTCGCCGCCAGCATGCAGCCCTCGCACGCGCTCACCGACGCCCGGCTCGCCGCCGAGCAGTGGGGGGCGCGCGTGGCGTATTCCTATCCCTGGCGCGCCTTGCTGGATTGCGGCGCGCTGCTGGCATTCGGTTCCGATGCGCCGGTCGAGCCGCCGGATGCGCCGCTCGGCCTGTGCGCCGCGGTGACGCGGCAGGGCCCCGGGCTCGATGCCCCGTTCACGCCGCACCAGCGCGTGTCGCTCGATGCGGCGCTCTCGGCCTACACGCAGGGTGCCGCACGGCTTGCCGGAACGTGGCCGCGGGTGGGCACGCTGCGTCCCGGGGCCGCGGCCGACGTGGTGGTGTGGAGCAGGGATCTACATTCCGCTGACCCCCTGGAGCTTGCCCAAACGACCCCTGCTGCCACTATCCTTGCAGGAGAAGTATTGTGGTCCGCCACGGGTGGGCCCGCCAGCTGAGGCCAAAGGTGCCAGGAGAGCCGCGATGACGACGCTGCAGGTGAAGGACCGGGGTGACGCCGAGCTGGTGCAACTGGCTCAAGGCGGGGATACCCGTGCCTTCGACGAACTCGTGCGACGTTACAAGGACAGGGTCTACCGCTTGTCCTACAAAATCCTGCGTCACGAAGAGGACGCGGCCGAGGCGCTGCAGGACGCATTCCTGTCGGCCTATCGCGGGCTCAAGAACTTCAAGGCGGAGTCCACGTTCTCGACGTGGCTCTATCGCATCGCCACCAACGCCAGCCTGATGAAGTACCGCAAGCGCCGCGAGGGCCACGTCTCGCTCGAGCAGTCGCAGTCGAGTGATGGGGGCGCCGAACCGATGCAGATCCCGGACTGGACCCAACAGCCGCTCACCGAGTTGCTGACCAGCGAGACGCGTGAAGTGATGGGCGAGGGTATCGAGAAGCTACCCGAGGAGTTGCGCACCGTGTTCGTCCTGCGCGACGTCGAAGGACTATCGAACGCCGAAGTCGCCGAGGTGCTGAACCTGTCGGTCGCCGCGGTCAAGTCGCGACTCCATCGCGCGCGCATCGCCCTGCGCGACCGGCTGAACCGCTACTTCGCCGACCGCCTGACGCGCCGCGACGGCGGGCACTGAGTCATGCGCGTGCGCCCACACGTGGGCGACGATGACTAGCGCCACCAGCACGCGGTAGACGAAGAACGTCCCGAAGCCCGCGCGCCCCAGCCAGCGCAGTAGCGCGCCGATCACCAGCCAGCCGACGAGCGCCGCCGAGATGACGCCGGCGGCGATGATGGTGGGTGAGAGCGTAGGCTCGATGTTCTTGATCTCGAGCAGCCCGGCTCCCAGCGTGATCGGCGTGGCGAGCAGGAACGAGAAGCGCGCCGCCGAGACGCGGTGTTCACCCATCGCGCGGCCGGCCGTGATGGTGACGCCCGAGCGCGAGACGCCGGGCACCAGCGCCAGCGATTGCGCCAACCCCATGGCAATGCTCGCGCCCCAGCCAGGGATCACGCCGGCGATGCCCTGTGGGCGCACCCTGTCGACCCACCACAGCAGGAAGCCGAAGATCACCAGCATGGCAGCCTGCAGCGGCAGGAAACGCAACCACGATTCGGCGGCGTGGCGCAGCAGCAACCCCGCGATCACCGCGGGCACCGAGCCCACGATCAGCTTGGCCCAGGTGGAGCGCGCTTCGCTGCGCACCGCTGGATTGGCGGCGAAGGCGTCGCGCGCGAGTGCCAGCCAGGTTCCGCCAAAGGCGATGAGCAGCGCGATCAGGGTGCCCCAGTGGAGCGCCACGTCGAAGCCGAGCCCCGCGTAGTGCCAGCCAAGCAGCTTCGGGACGATGTAGAGGTGGGCGCTACTGGAGACGGGGAGGAATTCGGTGACGCCCTGCACGGCGCCGAGCACGATGGCCTGGAAGATATTCATGGCGGCGCACGCTAGCACGCGGGGGAAACGCGCGTCTATGCGTCGTGCTCCACTTCAGAGCGCGCGTCGTTGCGGGGCCAGATGAGCGAGGCGATCGTGCTGATGGCGAGTGTCCCGCCCAGCACGGCGAAGGTCACCTCGGGCGGGACGTGCACCCAGTGCGAGATGAGCATCTTGACGCCAATGAACACGAGGATGGCGGAGAGGCCAAAGTGCAGGAGGTGGAACAACTCGAGCAATCGGGCGAGGGCGAAGAACAGTGAGCGCAGCCCGAGGATCGCGAAGGCGTTCGAGGTGAACACGATGAACGGATCGCGGCTGATGCCGAGGACGGCAGGGATCGAATCCACCGCGAACACGAGGTCCGCGGTCTCGACCGTCAGCAGCACGATGAACAACGGCGTGGCGAAGCGTTGCCCCGCGCGCAGCAGGAAGAAGCGGTCCCCTTCGAAGTCCTGCGTGACCGGCATGAGGCGGCGGAACAACCGCAGCACGATACTGCCTTCGGGGTGGACTTCCGGGCCGCCCCCGCGCGCCATGCGGACGCCCGAGTAGACGAGGATCGCCCCGAACACATAGATCAGCCATTCGAATCGCGCCAGCAGCGAAACACCCGCGAGGATGAAGGCGAAGCGCAACACCAGTGCGCCGAGGATGCCCCAGAACAGCACCTTGTGCTGCAGCCCGCTGGGCACACGGAAGTGGGCGAACAGCAACAGGAACACGAACAGGTTGTCGACGCTCAACGATTCCTCGACGAGGTAGGCCGTCAGGAACTCAAGCCCCGCGTGATGACCGCGCGTGAACCACACGCCGGCCGCGAAGGCGAGGGCGAGACCGATCCAGATGGCGCTCCACGTGAGCGCCTCGCGCATGCCGACGTCGTGGCTGCGGCGCCGCACGACGAACAGGTCGATCGCCAGCACTCCGGCAATCAGCACGAAAAAGATCGTCCAGCCGATCACGGTCCTGGCCTCTGTTTCGAAACGTGGTTCGCGGGCCGATCGCGGGCCTTGGGTCGACTGCGGTCCCGCTGCATCCCAGTGTGGCTTGGCCCGCCGGGGGCACCCTGAGTGTCACCGGCGCGGCGATAGTGTCCAACGATGCGGCCCCGGTCAAGACCCACCGGCCGTACAACCCGCACTCCCGGTATGAGTTTGCGCGCGGTTGACCCCGCTGTGGGCTCTGCCTACGATGCCCCTCCCAATGACCGATCCCATGCTTCGGCAACTGCCCGTCCACGCGCCCGCCATGGCGCCGTTTTCCGGCTGCCGGCGATGTTGCGCGTGAGCCCGGAACTGCTCGTTCGCGAGCGTGTCGTAGGCCGCCCTGACTCAGGCACCGAACGGCTCTACGATTCGCTCGTCGACGATCTCGTGCGCGGCGGGGAACACTCGCGGCAACGCTTCGACGTCCGCTGGCCGGACACCGCGGGGCTCACCGAACTCGCACGCGCCAAGCAGCGGGCGCTGCCTGCGGCACTGGGCGGTGCGATGAAGCGCTGGCACCAGGCGCGCGGCGCCACGGCGGAGTCGCTTTCCAATCTCGATCTGCTGGTGCGCGGTGAAGCGGTGTGTGTCGTCGCCGGCCAGCAGCCCGCACCGCTGGGTGGCCCCCTGTACTCGCTGGAGAAGACGGCGAGTGCGGTGGGCTTCGCTGAAGCCTTTACACGACGCACCGGCATCCCGTGCGTGCCGTTGTTCTGGATGCATGGCGAGGACTCGGACTTCACCGAGATCCGCGGAGCCACCTGTGCCACCCGCGGGCTCGAGTTGCGCGATGTCGCCATCGCAGCTGCCGCGCATCGCGAGGGTGGGCTGGTCGGTCAGATTCCGGTTGCAGCACTCGCTGCCGCGGAAGCGGAGGCAATGCCGGCATGGGAGGGACTCGCCGGCGCGGAGGATGCGCGCAAGCTGTTGCTCGGGGCGACCGGTTGTTCAAGCGACCTGGGTGAGGCCGCGGGGGCGCTGGTGCTGGCGCTGTTCGGCGCCCGCGGTCTGGTGGTCGCCGATCCGCGCTTGCCCGAGTTCCGCGACGCGGCGCGGGGCATCATCGATCGCTACCTGACCCAGGCCGATGCGTTGTCCGGCGCGGCGCGCGCCGCGGGTGCCAGGATCGAAGCTGCCACCGGCCGCCGTCCACTCGGGGATGCCTCGCTCGACTCATTCGTGTTCGCGATTCGCGACGGCGCCCGCCAGAAGATCTCGGCCGCCGATGCGCGCACGGCAGGAGCTTCGCTCACCTTGAGCCCCAGCGTGGCGTTGCGACCCGCCGTGCAGGACGGCGTGTTCCCCACGGTCGTGATGGCCTGTGGTGGCGCCGAGATCGCGTACCTCGGGCAATTGCGCGAAGTGTTTGACGGTGTCGGCGTGCGCGGCGCCTGCCCGGTGCCGCGGTTGACCGCGACGTGGTTGCCGCCGGCCGCGCGTGAACTCATCGAGGCCGCGGGGGTTGAAGCGTGGGATCTCGTCACCGGCTCGGATCGCGTGGTGCGGGAGATGGCGGAGCGTTCGGTACCCGCGGCGTTGCGTGAGGAATTCGAGGCGGTGCGCCGCGGCACGTTCGAAGCACTCGAGCGTTGCTCGTCTTCGTCGACGCAGGTGGACCCGAGCCTGCCGCAACTCGTCGAATCGGTGCGCGGCAAGATCGACTTCCAGTTCGCGCGCCTGAGCGAGACGCTCACCGGCAAGGTGCGCCACCGCTTCGATCGCCAGCACCCAGAATGGTCGCGGCTGCGCTACTACCTGCTGCCCGGCGGCAAACTGCAGGAGCGGCGGCTGTGCTCGATGGAGCCCATCGCCTACAAGGGTGCATCCGTGGTCCATGCGCTGTGCGATCTCGCCGCCGAGCAGGCGATGCGCCTGGCCGATGGCGTTCACGACCACCTGTTGCTGGATCTCTAGCCGATGGACGCGCTGTTCTTCGGAGCGCACCCGGATGATGTCGAGCTGACCTCCGCCGGGCTGGCCGCGACGCTCGCGGCGTCCGGTTATGCGGTGGCGATCGTGGATCTCACGCGCGGCGAGGCGGCCAGCCGCGGCACCGTCGCCGAGCGCGCGACCGAAGCGGAGGCCGCACGGCGAGAACTGGGCGTGGCAGTGCGCGAGAACCTCGAGCTCCCGGACTTGGGTCTCAATCGCACCGATCGCGCGCAACTCGCGGCGGTCGTGCGCTGCATCCGCCAACACCAGCCTGTGCTCGTCGTGGCGCCGCATGCCGACGACGCGCATCCCGATCATGTGGAAGCCTCGGCGCTGATCGCCAGCGCCTGCTACCTCTCTGGGCTCGCGCGCTACGGCGAGGGCGCTCATCGCCACCGCCCCGCGCGCCTGCTGCACGCGCTCTATCGCAGCAGCGAGCCGCCGCGGCTCGTGGTCGATGTGAGCAGTGTATGGGAGCGCCGCACGCGCGCGCTCGAATGCCACCGCAGCCAGCTCGATCCCCAGCGCGGGCCGCAAACGTATCTCACGCAGCCCGGCTTTCTCGCCGAAGTCGAGGGCCGGGCGCGTGCGTGGGGCGCCTTGATCGGCGTCTCGCATGGTGAAGCCTACGCCGGCCGGGGGCCGTTGGGCGTGTTCGATGCGCGCGCGTTGATCGACAGGCCGAAACTCGAGGAGTCCCGCTGATGACGGCAGCCAAGGCAACGCCCCGCTCGCCCAAGCAAACCGCCGCACCGCGCAAGCGGGTGCATCGTCGCAAGCACCGCATCGGCATCACCTGCTACTCGCATTTCGGCGGCAGCGGTGTGGTGGCGACGGAGTTGGGACGCGCGCTCGCGCGGCGCGGCTACGAAGTGCACTTCATCGCTCACCGGCTGCCGTTCCGGCTGCGCGCGTTCGAGTCAAATGTGTTCTTCCACGAAGTCGCCACGGCGAACTATCCCGTGTTCGATCACTCGCCGAGCAATCTCGCGCTGTCCACCAAGATGGTGGAGGTGGTCGAGCACTACGACCTGGACCTGCTGCACGTGCACTACGCCATGCCGTTCGCGGCCAGCGCGTACCTTGCCCGTCAGTTGCTCTTGCCGCGCACCCTCGGTGTCGTTACCACGCTGCATGGTACCGATATCACGGTGGTGGGAGTGGAGCCCGCGTTCTTCCGCGTCACGCAGTTCAGCGTCCAGCAGAGCGATCGCGTCACCGCGGTGAGCCGCTTCCTCAAGGAGCGCGCCGAAGAGACCTTCGGCATCACCCGGCCCATCGAAGTGGTCTACAACTTCGTCGACTCCAGCGTGTTCGCCCCGCGCCGCCGCGGCCTGCCCCGGCTGGTGCCGCCCGAGACCCGCGTCGTGATGCATGCCTCCAACTTCCGCGAGGTCAAGAACATACCGGCGGTGATTCAGGTGTTCGCGGAGGTGCGCAAGCAGGTCCAGTCCAAGCTGGTGTTGATCGGCGATGGCCCCGAGAAGGCGCCCGCCGAGCAGCTGGTTCGCGAGCTGGGTATCGAGCGGGACGTGCTGTTCCTCGGCAACCAGGACTGCATGGAGGAATTGCTGCCTTTAGCCGATATCTTCTTATTGCCCAGCCGCTCCGAAAGCTTTGGGCTTGCGGCACTCGAGGCGATGAGCGCCGAGGTTCCGGTGGTTGCCTCGAATGCCGGCGGGTTGCCGGAAGTGATCGACCATGGCGTGACGGGCTACATGCATGATCCTGGTCACATCGCGGGGTTCGTCGCATCCTCGCTTCGACTACTGGGCAATGAGAAGCTTCGCCGCACCATGGGACGCAGGGCGCGACGCGTGGCCATCGACCGTTTCGATCCCGAGGAAATGGTCAGCCGTTACATCAAGGTGTACGACTCACTGAGGTAGTCCGCATGGCGTCTCCATCGCGACGGATCGCGATCCTTGCCGAGGGGCAGTTCGTGCCGTTCGAGGCGAAGACGGCGATCGGTCTGCTGCGCTACCGGCCCGAGGATGTCGTCGCGGTCATCGATTCGCGGCGCGCCGGCGCCACGGCGCAGGAATGCGTGGGGACCGGGGGTGCCACCCCCGTGGTCGCAGGCGTCGATGCGGCCCACGCGATGGGCGCCAACACGCTGGTCATCGGTATTGCGCCCGCGGGCGGCCAGCTGCCCAAAGCGTGGCGGCCGATCCTCGAAGCGGCGCTCGATCGGGGCTGGCGCGTTGTTTCCGGCATGCATTCGTTTCTCGGCGACGATCCCGAACTCGCCACGCGCGCCGCGGCGCACGGTGGCGCGCTCGAAGATGTGCGCCGCCCGCCCCGCAACATCCGCATCGGGCTCAAGCGCGCGGCACAGCTCGACGCGCTCGTCGTGCTGACGGTGGGCACCGATTGCAATGTCGGCAAGATGACGGCCTCGCTCGAAGTGCAGCGGGCTTTGAATGAACGCGGGGTGCCGACGGCATTCGTCGCCAGCGGCCAGACCGGCATCCTCGCTCGCAGCCGCGAGCTGGGTGCACCCTGCCCGGCTTGCCGCGGTGGCGCTCAACACGTGGGGCACGGCGGAGGGGCAGGCGCGCGAGGCGTGCGATGCCGCAGCGCGCTCACTGCAGGTTCCCGTCACCGACCCGATTCGCTTTGGACCCGATGTGATCGCCGAGGCGTTGCTGACGTTGCGCGCCGAGCGCGCCGCGGTCCGGCACTCTTGAAGAGAGGACGCTGAATGCAACTGCGCCACGAACCGCTCGATCTCGCCACCGCCTTCGAATTCCGCATCGCGCACGGCGTCCGGCGCGGCCACGCCAATACCCTCGTGACGCTCGAGCACGAGGGAATCGAAGGATGGGGGGAGGCCTCACCCTCGCACTACTACGGCGAGACGCGCGAACTCGTCGAGGCTGCGCTCGCGACGTGGGCGCCGCACCTGGGCGAAGACCCGTTCGCTTTCGACGCCATCGATGCGCGGTTGCACGCCGTGCTGCAGGGACATGGCGCGGCGCGCGCGGGCATCGACAGTGCCCTGCACGACTGGGTGGGCAAGAAGCTCGGGCAACCGGTGTGGAAGCTGTTCGGCCTCGACGCCGCACAAACACCGCTGTCGTGCGTCACGCTCGGCATGGCTCCGCGAGAGGAAATGGAACGCAAGCTCGAGACGGTGCGCGACTTCCCGGCCCTCAAGGTCAAGCTCGGCGCACCCGGCGACGTCGAGAACCTTGAGCGCATCCGCGCCGGTTACAAGGGCAAGCTGCGGATCGATGCCAACGCGGCGTGGTCTGCCGCTGACGCGGTGCGGGTGCTGCGGCGCGTGGAGAGGCTCGATCTCGAACTCGTGGAGCAGCCGGTGGCGCGCGGCGATCTGGACGGCCTGCGCTGGGTGCGCGAGCGCAGCGGCATCCCGGTGTTCGCCGATGAGAGCGTGCATCACGCCAGCGACATCGCGCAGCTGGTGGGGCGCGTCGATGGCGTGAACCTCAAGCTGATGAAGTCCGGCACGCTGCGCGAGATGCAGCGAACGATTCACGCCGCGCGCGCCCACGGCATGCAGGTGATGCTCGGCTCGATGGTGGAATCGAGCCTTGCGCTGTCCGCCGCGGCGCAGCTGGCGCCGCTCGCCGACTATCTCGATCTCGACGGCCACTGGCTGCTGGCGAAGGATCCATTCAGCGGCGCGCCGGGTGAGCGCGGCCGCATCGAGTTGTCGCAGCGTCCCGGACTAGGAGTTTCACGCACCCCGTGAGCCCCAAGCTCAAAGCCTACCTCGTCGCGGTGCACGCGATCGCGCTGCTGGTCCTCGCGGTGACGTTTCCGTATTTGGTGCCGGCGCGCTGGGGGGACTACGCGGCGTGGATCGCGATCGAGCTGATCGTGGGTGGCCTGTGGCTGCCGACCATGTCGGGCACCGGAACCGTGACGATGGCTTCGAGCACGGGCCTGGCGACGGTGATGTTGTGGGGGATGGGCCCCGCCTGCTGGATCATCACGATCGGCACGCTGCTCGCGGAATTGCTGCTGCTCAAGAAGCCGTTAATCCGGGCGAGCTTCAATTCGGCGCAGATCGCGATCACGGTTTTGGTCGCCGGCTGGGCGTTCGGCCACTGCGGTGGACCGATTCTGGGTCTGGCTTCGATGAGCCACCTGAATACCGGCGCCATGACGGCGTTCAAGCTGGCGCCCGCGGTGTTGGTGATGTTCGCCGCCTACCTCGCGGTCAATCGCGCGCTGGTCGCCGTGGCGGTGTCGTGGTCCACCGATCGCCCCTACTTCAAGGTGCTGCGTGAGGACTGGTTCTACACCGAGCGCCTGATCGAAGACGGCGCGGCGTTCCTGCTCAGCCCCCTCATGGTGCTATCGTTCCAAGCCATCGGTTACGTGGGTGCCGGGCTGTTCTATGTGCCGCTGCGGCTGTTCAACGAATCGCACCGCCGCTACCTTGAGTTGCAGAAGGCCCAGCGCATGTTGATCTACAGCGAGCGGATGGCGGCCAAGGGCGAACTGTCGGCGGAGATTGGCCATGAACTGCGCAACATCCTCACGGCGATCACGTCGCAGGCCCAGATGATCTCGAAGGAAGCCGAGAAGGAGTCATACACGAACCTGCCGCGGCGCGTGCAGACGATCAAGGAGCAATCCAAGCGCATGGAAACCATGTCGCGCGGCCTGATGGACTTCTCCCACTCGGCGCTCGAGATGGAGCGTGTCGACGTCAACGCGCTGCTGGGCCGCACCATCGAACTCGTCAGCTCGACGAACCGCTTCGATGGTGTCGAATGGGAAACCCACTTCTGCGAACTGGCGCCCGAGTTGCGCGCCGATCCCGGCCAGTTGCAGCAGGTGGTGCTGAACCTGCTCAATAACGCCGCCGACGCCATGAACGAGATGCATGAGGCGACCGCCGCCGAGCGCAGGCCCAAGCGGCTCATCATCACGACCTTGCGGGACGACGCCACGCGGCAGGTGACGATCCAGGTCGCCGACACGGGGCCCGGTATTCCGCCCTCGAATCTCGCGCGCATCTTCGATCCGCAGTTCACCACCAAGCCGACCGGTCACGGCTTCGGATTGTCGACGTCGTACCGCATCATTGAGAACCACAAGGGCCGCATCGCCGTCGCCAGCCCGTCCGGCGAAGGCGCCTGCTTCACCCTCACCCTACCCATGCAGGGGCAGGGCACGTGGTGATGGCGGACCCTGTTGTGGAGCAAACGCCTTCGCTACAGGCGCTGGTGGTGCGTGTGGATTTCGGCGGCTGCATCCTGCGCGCCGCGGACGGCGGCGTCATCGAAGCTACGGCGCGCGGGCGCCTGATGGGGCGGCGCAAGGCGCTCGGCAACAAGGTCGTGGTGGGCGATCGCGCCAGCCTCTCGCGCGAGGGCGAGCGCATGATGATCGATTCGGTCGAGCCGCGACGCAATGCGTTCTCGCGCCGCGCCGCCGGCGAGCGCGCCGCCGAGCAGGTGGTGGCCGTCAATATCGACCAGGTGCTGGTGGTGGCGGCGGTGCGCGATCCCGAGTTCCGTCCCGGTTTCGTCGATCGCGTCCTGGCGCAAGCGGAACACGCGAAGATCTTAGGCCGGCTGGTGCTCAACAAGTGCGACCTGAGCAATGCGGCGCAGTGGCGCTCGCTGCTCGAGGACTACGGACAGGCGGGCTACCCGGGAATTGCCGTCTCGGCGCGCACCGGGATGTCGATCGACGCGCTGCGCGAACTGTGCCGGGACCGCCGGAGCCTGCTGATCGGGCATTCCGGTGTCGGCAAGAGCACCTTGTTGAACGCCTTGTTCCCCGATCTCGCCTTGCGCGAGGGCGCGGTGAACCTCAAGACGGGCAAGGGCCGCCACACCACGACCGCCGCGGTGCTGTTGTTCCCCGAGGCAGGCCTCGAGTTGATCGATACGCCGGGCGTACGAACGTTTGGGCTGTGGGGCGTGGGCGCTGAGGACCTCGAGCAAGCGTACCCGGAGTTCCGCCCGTTCCTTGGCAACTGCCGCTTCGCCGACTGCAAGCACAGCCGCGAGCCCGGTTGCGCCCTGCTCGAAGCGCGCGACTCAGGCGCGATTCCCGCGCGCCGCATGGACTCGTTCCTCAAGTTGCGCGAGGAGCTGCGCGCCGAAGCCGGCGCCCAGGGCGGGCGCGTGCGCACGCCGGATCCGTGGGGATGATCGCGGCCCCGCGCTGGAACCCCGCGCTGCTCGGCTTCGCCTGCCCCGTGTGCGCGCGGCTCGTGGCTCCCGCGGACACCCTGCGCGATCCCATTTGCGCCGCCTGCGCGCAACCGCTGCTGGCGCGCTACGATTTCGAGCGCGTGCGGGTTTCGCAACCGCGCGAAGCGCTCGGTCGCAACGGCCGCGATCTGTGGCGTTATGGCGAGGTGTTGCCCTTCACGCGGCCGTGTCCCGAGTTGAGATTGGGTGAGGGTGGCACGCCGCTCGTGCCGCTGCCGCGCCTGGCGCGCGCGCTGGGGCTGGGCGAATTGTGGCTCAAGGACGAAGCCGCGAACGCGACGCAATCATTCAAGGCGCGCGGGCTTTCGCTCGCGGTGCACGGCGCGCTGGCGCTCAATCGCGGCGCCATCGCCCTGCCCTCGGCGGGCAATGCCGGGAGTGCCGCGGCAGCCTACGCCGCCGCCGCCGGCCTGCGCTGCCGCATCGCCATCCCAAAAGATACGCCCGAGCCGTTCGTGCTCGAGCAGCGGGCACTGGGAGCCGACGTGAAGCTCGTGCAGGGAACGATCGCCGATGCCGGCCGCGCGCTGGGCGCCTGGGCGCCGCCGCCCGAGTGGTGGAACGTCGCGACCTTTCGCGAACCGTTCCGGCTCGAGGGCAAGAAGACGCTTGGGCTGGAAATCGCCGAGCAACTCGAGTGGCGACTGCCGGATTCCATTTTCTATCCCACGGGCGGTGGCACTGGACTGGTGGGGATGTGGCGCGCGTTTGATGAGCTGCGCACGCTCGGTTGGATCCGCGACGCATCACCGCGGCTCGTCTCGGTGCAGGCCGCAGGTTGCGCGCCGGTCGTGCGCGCCTACGAGTCCGGCGCGACACGTACCGAAGCGTGGGAGGGTGCGGTGACCCAGGCGAGCGGCCTGCGCGTTCCCTCACCGTTCGCCGGGCCGCTGATTCTCACCGCGGTGCGCGAGACGTACGGTTGGGCGAGTGCCGTCAGCGAGGACGCCATGCTCGACGGCATGCTCGAACTCGCGCGCGAGGCCGGCTGTTTCGCCTGCCCCGAGGGCGGCGCCACGCTGGCGGCGTTGCGTTCGGCGCGCGCCTCGAACCAGGTGCGCGAGGGGGAGCGCGTGGTCATCTTCAACACCGGCAGCGGTCTCAAGTATCCAGAAGCGTGGCGGGCAGCCTTGGCGCGCGCCGGCGCACGTCACGCCTGAGTCGCGCGAGGAGCGCGGTTGAGCCCGCCGTGGGAGCGGGGAGGCGCGTTGCCTCCGGGGAGCGTATGATGCCCGGGCTTGCAGGACGAGCGTTCACATCGTGAAGTGATGAAGAGGTGTCTACCGCCGTTGGCGTCACCACTCGAGGTGACTCAGCTGGTGCCAAGGAGGCTACAGGTATGCCCGGATTCCTCGGAGTGGCATTGGTCGCACTGGTTGTCCTCGGCCTGATCCTGCTGGCCAGTTCCGTTCGCGTCGTGCGCGAGTACGAGCGGCTGGTCGTGTTTCGCCTGGGGCGCCTGATCGGGGAACGCGGTCCCGGCCTGGTGCTGCTGTGGCCGGGCATCGACCGCAGCGTGCGCGTCGGCCTGCGCACGGTGACGATGGACGTCCCCTCGCAGGACATCATCACCAAGGACAATGTCTCGGCGAAGGTTAACGCAGTCATCTACTTCCACGTGATGAGCGCCACGCAGGCGGTAAACAAGGTCGAGAACTACCTCTACGCCACATCCCAGTTGGCGCAGACCACGCTGCGTTCGATCCTCGGCCAGCAGGAACTTGATGAACTGCTGTCCGAACGCGAGAAGTTCAACCAGGCGCTGCAGCAGGTGATCGACCGCCAGACCGAGAACTGGGGTGTCAAGGTCACCAATGTCGAAGTGAAGAATGTCGACCTGCCGCAGGAGATGCAGCGCGCCATCGCGCGCCAGGCCGAAGCCGAGCGCGAACGGCGGGCCAAGGTCATCAATGCCGAGGGCGAATACCAGGCTGCGGGCCGGTTGGCCGAGGCCGCGGCGATCATCGCGCGTGAACCCACCGCACTCCAGCTGCGCTACCTGCAGACGCTCGCCGAGATTGCGACGGAGAACAATTCGACGACGATCTTCCCGGTGCCCGTCGACATGCTGAAGACGTTCATGGAATCGGCGACGAAGCGCGCGTGAGCGCCCGCGGCGACGGTCGTTGCGCGCTGCGCGTGGGATGGGAACCGGCATGAGCGGGGCACCCGAGGCGCCCATGCGCGTCGGCATCACCGGCGCCAGCGGCCTGATCGGCAATGCGCTGACGCGCGAGC
This sequence comes from Candidatus Eiseniibacteriota bacterium, assembly GCA_031366795.1. Taxonomy (GTDB): domain Bacteria; phylum Eisenbacteria; class RBG-16-71-46; order RBG-16-71-46; family RBG-16-71-46; genus JANLWK01. The sequence goes on from JANLOX010000242.1 coordinate 15,914, forward strand.
TCACGCGCCGCGGGCACCGCGTGGTGAAGCTGGTGCGCCGCGTGCCCGCTTCGCGCGACGAGGCGCGCTGGTCGCCCGAGGTCGGCATCGAGCCCTCCGAGGGCTCGCACGGGCTCGATGCGGTGGTGCACCTGGCGGGGGAGAACATCGCGGCCTCACGCTGGACGCCTGCGCGCAAACGCCTGCTGCGGGACAGCCGCGTCAGTGCCACGCGCGCGCTGGCAGGGTCGCTGTCGCGGCTGGGATCGCACGTCCCGACCCTCGTCACGGCTTCGGCGATCGGAATCTACGGCTCGCGCGGCGACGAAGTGCTGAGCGAGGCGAGTGCTCCCGGGACCGGCTTCCTCCCCGAACTCGCGTGCGAGTGGGAAGCCGCCGCGAGCCCCGCGCGCGACGCCGGCACGCGCGTCGTGGCGGGGCGATTCGGGCTCGTGTTATCGCGCGAGGGCGGGCTGCTCGAGCGTTTGCTGCCGCCGTTCCGCTGGGGGCTGGGAGGGCCAGTGGGCGATCCGCGAGCATGGTGGAGTTGGGTCACGCTCGAGGACGCGGTCGGGGTTCTCATCCACGCGCTGACGCATCCGGCGATCGAGGGGCCATGCAACGCGGTGGCTCCGGGTGCGGTCTGCAATGGCGTCTTCGCAGGCGCCCTTGGCCAGGCCCTGCACCGGCCCGCCTTGCTCCCCGTGCCCGCGTTCGCCCTGCGATTACTGCTCGGCGAAATGGCGGATGAGATGATCCTTGCAAGTCTGCACGTGATCCCCGCCCGCGCGCTCGAGACGGGGTATGTCTTTCGACACCCCGAGCTGGCCGGTGCGCTCAAGGCGGTACTCGCGCCCGGCGCCGCCCGGTGAGGCCGTTCCCCAAGGGCATGGAGCTCTTGACCCATTTGGGTTCGCCTTCTAATGTCGCCTCTGTGCGAACCCTTTACACAGTGATCGGGATGGCTGCGATGCTGGTCGCGACAGCAATTACGGGCGGTTGCTCGTCGTCGCCGGCGCCGCAGGGGAGTGCGGCACCCGCCAATGTCGCCTTGCCGGTCGCCAAGCAACCCGAGCCGCAGAACAACATCGTGACCGGCGGCGCCGACTCGGTCGGCTCGATTCCGGGATCGCCGGGCGCGCAGTTTGTTTATGTGTTCCGCCAGACCGATCCCGCCAATGATCGCTTCACGTTCCAGGATCGCGACCTGTCTTTCTACTTCCGCCCGTCTCCCACGGTGTTGCATTTCCAGGTCGAGAACCGCCAGGACCGGCCGGTGTGGATCGAGTGGGACAAGTGTTCGTTTTCCGATTCCTACGGCGGCCAGAAGCGTCTGGCGAATTCCGAGACCACCTGGTCGCAGCGTTACTCGTCCCTTCCGGCGACGCAAATCATCGGGCTGCAGCGCTACAGCAATTACGTTTTCCCGATCGACTACATGATCGATCCGGGTTCCTCGATCGAGCAGCTCCACCGGCCGTTGTTTCCGGAGGACAAGAGTGCTCCCCAGTACGTCGACCGTGAGTTCGCCGTGACGCTGGCGTTCCGTTTCCAGGATCGTCTGCAAGCGTATCCGTTCCGCTTCAAGGTTCGCAGCGTCCTGCCGCGTTGACCACGCCGTCAGGGGGCGCGGGAAGGGGTGGGGAATCGCCCCCTTTCATGGGCCGGAATACCCCGAATTCGCGGGAATAATCCCATCGCGGCACCTGAAGATGATCTTGTGATGACCCGGTCCTGACAGGTACAATCATTCCTGTCCCGTGGCGACCGCTGGGCACCCTCTGCCCGCGTTCGGCCGCAACCACAGACACGTGCCACATGGATCGGGAGCACCTATCGACCGTCGCTGCGGACGGTTGCACCTCTCCTTGAGCTCGAAGAAATCATACTGCCCCGTGCCCCGGCACGAGGCCTGCCGTTCAGGATCTCTAAGATGCCCGCATCCTTGCTCCCACCAGATCCTTACGCGCCTCCTCCGTGTCCGTGACGACACCGTTGACCGGGCACAGCCCCGGGAGTCTCTCGAGGGCCCAAATGTGCCCGCCGGCGAAGCGCCGTCGCGCGCGCATAGCCTCGTTCGTCCTGTGTGTCGCGGTGTCACTGGCCGTCTCGTCCGGGATCGCGCACGCGGACCGGCGTTGGACCGGCCTGGGCGATGGCACCAGCTGGAGCGCCGCCGCGAACTGGGAAGGCAATGCCGTTCCGGGAGTGGCGGACGACATTCGGCTCGATCACGCGTTCGTGGCCGGCGCCTACACCGTGCAGCTGCCGGGTGGAAGTGCCACCACCAGCCTGCACCGGCTGTCGATCGTTCCTGGCAATGCGGTCGCGATCACCCTGGTGCTGCCCGCGACGAACATCGGTAATCCCGGGCTCAAGGCAGGGGACAACCTGGCCGGCACCGATGACATCATCCTCGGAACCGGCGCCGTGCTGGTCAACGCATCGAGCGCGAGCTTCGGCAACGGAATCGAGGCGAACTCGGTCGCGAACGGCAGCGTGCGCATCGAGAACGGCGGCCGCTACCTGCACAGCACGCAGCGCGCGACGTCGGGCATCGTGCAATTGCTGTCCACCGCTCCCGGCACCGAGTTGGGCGTCTTCGAGTTCGACGTCCCCAGCACCAACAACTACACCATCAGCGCGGCGGGGCGCACGTACGGGAGCCTGACCCTGACGCGCAGCGCGGGGGCTGCTTCCTACACCGCGCTGGGCAGCACGGAATTCCGGGTGCGCGGCAACCTGCGCATCAATCCGGGCGTTTCGCTCGCGTCGTCAATGACGGGCACCTTCCGTCTGGGCGGCAACTTCTCCAATGACGGAACACAGGCAGCACTCCCGTCGAACCAGGCGACGATCTTCGACGGGCCCGGTGTGCAGATTCTCTCGGGTGGATCCGGACTCACCATCAACGGCAATGCCACGATCCAGCCGGGGACGACCTTGGCCGTCGACAATCGCCAGTTCTTCGCGAATGGGGTGCTCAACATCAATGGCCGGCTGCGCGTGGATGTCGACGTGACGCCGGGTGGCGTCGGAACCTTTGTGTACGGCAGCGGGACCGGCGAGCTGGAACTCAACAGCCCCACACTCCCGCTCAGCGTGACGGCGCTCAACCAGCGCTGTTGGCCCGCGATCGCCGGCCCTTCGGTCGTCTACGTACGCGGCGCCGGGCTTTCGCTCGAGTTGGCGCGCACGGTTTCGCAGCTGCTCAGCATCTCAGCGCCGGTGTCCGGCGCCCAGCTTCTTACCGTGACCGGAACCCTCGAGCGGAACGCAGGCGCAACGTTGAATGCCTCGCCGGCCTATGGCCCCGCGAGCACACTCCGCTACGCGAGCGGTGCGAGCCCGGGAGTGGAATGGATCGCCGGCGGCACCGTGGGTGCCGGCGTGCCGCACGATGTCGTGGTCGATTGCGGTACCGGCAGCGTCATCCTGCCCGCCTCCGGGCGCATCGTTCCCGGGAGCCTCAGCATCCTGAGCGGCACGCTCTGGTATGACTCCGACACCGGCATGCTCAGTGTGCGGGGCGACGCGAATCTCCAGGGCGGGCTATGGACGTTTGGCCGGCCGTTGACGCTTGATGGCACCGGCCTGCAGTTGCTGTCGGGCGCCGATGCGCTCGCGTCGGTGCCGCTGCGCATCGCCAAATCCGCGGGCTCGGTGCGGCTCGCCAGTGATGTGAAGATTCACTCGGGTCTCCTGTTCGACGGGGGAGCCGGAGACGTGCTGGATCTCGATGGACACGAACTGTCCCTCGATGGCGCCGTGGGCGGGACTCACTCCGGCGGTGTCCTGCGCGGTAGCGCCCAGTCGAGCCTCGAGATCGGTCCCGGAGGGGTCGCGACTCCTATTGCATTCACGAGCGGTGGAGCCATGCTGCACCGGCTGACCGTGGACGGTCCGCCTGAGATCGCGGCATTCACGCTAGGCGCGGACTTGACCGTGCTCGATTCGCTCGTGCTGGTGTCCGGCCGCGTCGCCACGGATTTACATGTGCTCACGCTGGCCGTCAACGGCGTGATCGAGCAGACGGCAGGGTGGGTGCACGGTCAACTGGCCGAAGGGGTGCCGGCCGGCAACGGAGCCACCTTGCTGTTCGCGGTGGGTGATTCGCTCGCCTACGCGCCGGCCACGCTCGTCTTCGCCACCGTCACCGCCTCGGGCATGCTCACGCTCTCGACCACGCATGGTGATCATCCGCAGCTTGCGTCAGGCTCGAACATCGATCCCGGCCACAGCGTGAACCGCGTTTGGCACCTCGCCTCGAGTGGCTTCGGCTTCACGACCTACTTTACGCATCTCGAATTCAATGCCGCCGACGTCGACGACAATTCGGATCCGTTGCACTTCGGCATCGCGCGCTATACCGGCAGCGGTTGGGTCGGGACGACTCCGGGTGGGCGTACCATGACCTCGGCGGAGGCCAACGGGCTCGATGGACTCGGGGACCTCGCCATCGGCGCCGTGCCGACGTACACGCTGTCCGCGACGAGCAATGGGAATGGCACGGTCGCGGTCACGCCGTTATTGACGTCCTACACTTGGGGCGAAATCGTCCGGCTGAACGCCGCCGCCTTTCCCGGCTACCAGCTCGGCCAGTGGGGCGGCGACGCCACCGGCAACGACAATCCGCTCGACCTGGTGATGGACGGCAACAAGAGCATCCAGGCCACCTTCGCGATCAACCAGTATGCGGTCGATCTCGCGATCGTCGGCCACGGCACGGTGAGCCGTTCGTTGGACCAGCCGCTGTACGACCACGGCACGCCGCTGGCCCTGACCGGCGCCGCCGATCCGCACTGGCACTTCCAGAACTGGACCGGGTCGCTGACCAGCGCCAGCAATCCGCTGAACCTGACGGTCACCTCGGCGTTGAGCCTGACCGCAACGTTCAAGCTCGACACCTTCGCGGTGACGGTGACGCCGACGGCGGGCGGCACGGTGACCCGCGTGCCGTACCGGGCGTTCTATGCGTACGGTGACACCACCGTGCTCACGGCGAAACCGGTCACGGGGTACGCGTTCGTGAGCTGGGGGGGCGGCGCATCGGGCAGCGCCAATCCACTCACCATCACGATCGACACGACGAAGGTGATCACGGCGGCGTTCGCCATCAATGGTTATTCACTGGTGACCAGCGTGACGGGCAATGGCAGCCTCATTCGCAGCCCCGACCTGGCGACCTACAATCACGGGACGCCGGTGACGCTGACGGCGACCGCGGGTTCGCAATACCATTTCGTGGGCTACAGCGGGGACACGACCACCACGACCAATCCGCTGTCGTTCATCATGACCGGCAGCCGTTCGGTCACGGCGACATTCGCCATCGATACCCGCGCGCTCACGACCTTGGTCGTGGGTTCCGGCAGCGTGCTGCGCGAGCCCGACCTCGCCGCGTACCCGATTGGCAGTTCGGTTCAACTCACCGCAGTTCCCAACCCGGGCCAGGCATTCGCCGGCTGGACGGGTGACACGACGGCCTTCACGAACCCCAGCACGCTGGTGATGAATACCAACCGTTCGGTCACTGCGACGTTCGAGGCGAACACGCCCAAGTACTGGACAGGGTTGGGCGATGGCGTCAGCTGGGGCGATGGACTCAATTGGATTCGCAACACGCCCCCGGTGCTGGCCGACGAAGTCATCCTCGACAACAGCATGCTCGGGACCGATTTCCTCGTGCAGTTGCCCGCAGGAAGCAGCCCGGTGCTCGTGCACCGCCTGTCGATCCGGCCGGCGGCGAGCCACACCATCACCTTGAAGCTGCCCGCTACGAATACGGCGAATCCCGGGCTCGCCGTGGGAGATAGCCTCGCGGGCACCGACGACATCATCGTGGGTTCAGGCGGCGTCCTCATCAACGCCTCGGGCGCCTCGGCCGGCAATGGGATCCAGACCGCGACGGTCGGCAATGGAGGTGTGCGAATCGAGGACGGCGGCCGCTACGTGCATGCATCGCTGCGCTCGGCCTCCGGCGTGGTGCCCGTCCTCAGCACGGCCACCGGCACCGAACAAGGAATCTGTGAATACGACGTCCCGGGCACCGCGAACTGGAATGTGAGCCTCTCGGGCCGCACCTACGGCAGCCTCGTGTTGACGCGCACAGCGGGGGCCGCCACCTATGGCGCCTTAGGCTCCAGCGCCAGCCGCATTCGGGGCGCCCTGCGTATCAATTCCAATGTGACGTTCGCGCCCTCGCTCACGGGCACGCTCGAGTTGCGGGGCGACGTCGTGAGCAATGGCGCGCCGCTCATGTTGCCTGCCGCTGTGCCATTGTTGGTTTCGGGCTCGAGCTTGCAGACACTGTCGGGTAGCTCGAGCATCCAATTCGCCGGTGCCACGACGATCGCGGCGGGCGCCACGCTCGCCTTGTCCTCCAGTGCATTCACCAACTCGGGCACCCTCGTCATCAACGGTGTGTTGCGCCTGCTGGATGGGGCGGTCCCCGCGGGGGCGGGAACCTACGTCTACGATGCCACCACGGGCACGTTGGAGATCGCGGCCCAGAACGCTCCGTACTCCATCGACACCGGAAACTATTGGCCGGTATCGAGCAGCCCCGCGCTGGTGCGGGTGATGGCGGCCGGCGCCACAATCAAGATCGCTCACTCGGTCGCCCACACACTGTCGGTCCTGGCGCCGCTCACGGGCGCCGGCCTGCTCAGCATTGATGGCACCCTGGAAATGGCGGCCGGGGGCGCGGTCAGCGGCGCGCCGGTCTACCAGAGCGGCTCGATTCTCCGCTACATCGCTCCGCAGACGACCGGGCCTGAATGGACCACGGCCGGTGGGGTGGGCGCCGGGGCCCCATACCACGTCGACATTGCCCTTGCTGCCGCCGAGGTGCTGCATCTGACCGCGGTCGAGCACAGTGTGTTCGGCAACCTGACGCTGAGCGGCGGCACCTGCCAGCTGAATGCACTCGGCGGCCATTTGGTGCTGAACGGAAATCTGTCAGGCGCCGGCTCGATGGATACGAATGACCGCTCGTTCCTGTTGCGCGGTGTCGCGACGCAAACCTTGTCGACCGCGAACCCCTTGACACTCGACTACCTGCGCATCGAGAAGGCCGGGGGCCAGGTGCTCGCGCAGACCGACATGACGCTGGTGGGCGCAGGGGGCGACGCCCTCGACTTCAATGGCTCGGGCGGCGACTTCCTGTCCTTCGATGGCCACACGCTCACGCTGAAGGGAGCCGTCGGCGGCTCAGATGCCACGGGCGCCATCCGGGGCAACAACAACTCGAGTCTCGTGCTGGCGGGATCCAACAACATGGGAATCCTCAAGCTGGCCGCCAGTTCCCAGACGCTCGCCTCGCTGCGGATCAACATCGCCGGCGCCTCGCCGCTGATCACCCTCGGCAGTCCCCTCACCGTGATCAACTCGCTGTTGCTCGACCAGGGAGTGCTGGCGACGGGGGCGAACGTGCTCACAGTGTTCAGTGGCGCCACGGTGACCCGCGCGAGCGGCTACGTCAACGGCAAGCTGGCGCGCCAGGTCAACGCGGGCGCCAACGTGCCGGCCAACTTCGACGTCGGCGATGGCGGCTATGCGCCGGTCACCCTGTTGTTCCACGCCGTCACGACGTCGGGCACGGTGCAGGTCACGACCACCGCGGGCGACCACCCGAATCTCGCTTCGGTGGCACTGGATTCGCTGCACAGCGTCAACCGCTACTGGACGCTGTCGACCAGCGCGGTGGTGTTCGACAGCACCACCGCCACCTTCGGATTTTCCGCAGCCGATGTCGACCCGGGTTCGGACCCGCTGGGGTTCGAGGTGCGGCGCTACTCAGGCGGCTGGACACGCCCGATTCCGGGACTGCGCACCGCGACGAGCACCGCGGTGACGGGCCTGACGAGTCTGGGTGATTTCGCCGTTGCACGTCCGCTGGTTTACAGCCTCAACGTCTCGAGCACAGCAGGCGGCTCGGTGGCGAAGGTGCCGAACCAATCAGCTTACGACGCCGGTACGGCCGTGACCGTCACCGCGACCAACCAGCCCGGCTACCACTTCACCGGCTGGACGCAGAGTGTGACCGGCACCACGAACCCCTTGAACTTCGTGATGAACTCGGACCTCACGCTGACGGCGAACTTCCAGGTCAACGGACCGAAGCAGTGGGTCGGTGCGACCGCCGGCGGCGACGGTGTGACGTGGCCGAGCCCGCTGAACTGGACCGATGGCGCCACGCCGATCGCCAGCGAAGAAGTGATCCTCGACAATACCTTTGTCACCGGGACTTACTCGCTCGCGTTGCCCGCGGGCACCACGACGCTGTTGCGCCTGACGATCTCGCCTTCGGTGGGCCGCACCATCACGCTCAACCTGCCGGCCACGAACACGGCCAACCCGGGGTTGCTGGTGGGCGATGGCTCCGGCCTGAGCGACGACATCGTATTGGGTTCGGGGGCCGTGCTGAAGAATTCCTCGGGTGCTGCGGCGGGCAGCGGGATCGCCTTCAACACCTCCAGCAATTCGGTGTTCCGCATCAATGGTGGGGGCCGCTATGTCCACAACACGGCGCGCTCCGCCTCGGCGCTCACCGCGCTGTTGTCCGCGGCTGCCGGCACCGAAACAGGCGAGTTCGAATACGATGTCGCGGGCACCGCGAACTACGCGATCGATGCCTCGGGCGCCACGTACGGCGCCCTGACGCTGACGCGCTCCGCCGGGGCCGCGACGTACACCGCCGCGGGGGGCAACGCGCTGACCGTGCGCGGCGCCCTCAAGACGAACGCCGGTATCACGCTGGCCTCGACGATGTCGGGCGCGCTGAACCTTGCCGGCGACCTCACCGTCAATGGCGCGGCGCTGACGATCCCCGCGACGCAGGTGGTGAACTTCAACGCCAACGGGGTGCAGGTCGTCTCCGGTGCGGTCAGCATCACACTGGCCGGCAATTCGACCGTCGCGGCGGGTGCCACCGCGGCGATCGCCGCCGCCAGCTTCCTCAACAACGGTACCCTGACGATCAACGGTGCGCTGCAGCTGAACCAGAGCGGCGTGCCCGCGGGCACCGGCACCTACAGTTATTCCGCCGCGACCGGCACGCTGATCTTCAACAACACCTCGGGCACCGTCGCCGTATCGTCGACGAGTCCCTTCTGGCCGGCGTCCAACAGTCCTACCAACGTGACGGTCCAGGGTGGCGGTGGCATCAGCCTCGGGTCCGTGGTGGCACGTACGATTCCCGGTGTGCTGCGCATTGGAGCACCGCTATCGCGCGCGGGTGTACTCACCTGCACCGGTACCGTGCAGATGAACTCGGGCGGCTCGATTTCCATCAGCGCGCCCAAGTACTCGGGCACCCCGACCCTGGTCTACGCCGCCAGCCTTAGCGTCGGCATCGAGTGGTCCAGCGGAACCTTCGTGGGAATTGGCGTGCCGCAACATGTCTCCATCGCCAACGGCACGGTGAACATGCCCAACTCGGATCGCGACGTGTTGGGCAACCTGACCATCTCGAATGGCGCGGCCCTAGTCTGTAGTGCCAGCCTCGGCAATCTCAACCTGCACGGCAACCTCACCTGTGATGGCGGCCTGACGCCGAACGGGCGCACCGTCCAGTTCACAGGCTCGACGCTGCAGACGGTGGGCGGCACGACGGAGATGGGGCTGAATTTCGTAAGCATCAACAAGGCCGGGGGCTCGGTGCAGTTGCTCAACGACCTCGCCATCACCGGCACCTCGGCGACCAGCCTGGCGTTCAATGGTTCGACGGGCGACATCCTCAATCTCAATGGGCGATCGCTGACGGTCGCCGGTGCCATCGGCGGCACGGACCCGACCGCGAAATTCTCCGGCACCACGAGCTCGGTGCTCGTGCTCAATGGGGACGCCGCGATCGGATCGATCCAGTTCTCCGCCGGGGCCCAGAGCCTCAAGCACCTGACGTTCGGCGGCGCTGCCCCCACATTGACACTGGCCAGCCCGCTCACGCTCAGCGGCACGCTGTCATTGGGCGCGGCCAAGCTCACCAACGCCACGAATACACTTTCGATGGCTGCGGGCGGAGCCGTCACGCGGACCACGGGATTCGTGCTCGGTAACCTGAGCAAGTCGTTGGCCTCGGGCAGTGGCGTTACCGCGAACTTCGAGGTCGGCACCGGCACCGCGTATACCCCCGTCGCGGTAAGCTTCGGTTCGATCACGGCGGCGGGGACCCTGACGGTCAGCACCACCGCGACGGAGCATCCGCAGATCGCCACCTCGAGCATTGACGCGACCCGCTCGCTCAACCGCTATTGGACGCTCACCAATGGTGGCCTGGTGTTCAACCAGTACAGCGGCACCTTCACGTTCGTCCCCGCCGACCTCGACGCCACCGCCGATCCGCTGACCTTCCTCGCACGCCGCTTCTCTGCTTCGGCATGGAACGCCGCCACGATGGGCACACCCAACTCAACGAGCACCCAGGTCACGGGTGCGACCGCCTTCGGCGACTATGCCTTCGGTGCCCAGGCGCAGTTCACGGTCAATTTGTCGACGCTCGGCAATGGCACGGTGGCCAAGAACCCGGGCACCGCCACCTACACCTATGGCCAGGTCGTGGCCCTCACGGCGACGCCTAATTCCGGGCAGGCGTTCGTGTCGTGGAGCGGTGACACCACCACCCTAACCAACCCGCTGTCGATCGTGGTGACGCGTAATCGTTCGCTCACCGCGAACTTCACCTACACCATGACCACGGCCGTCGTGGGCGGGGGCTCGGTGGCCAAGAGCCCGAACCTCACGGCCTACACACCCGGCACGGTGGTGAGCCTGACCGCGACGCCCACGACGGGTTACAACTTCAGCGCCTGGAGCGGCGACACGGTCGCCGCGGGGAACCCGATCTCGCTGGCGATGACCTCGAACCGCAGCGTGACCGCGACCTTCGCGCTCAAGACTTACACCATCACGCTGGCGAACGTGGGCAACGGCACCGCGGCGAAAAGCCCGGACCAGGCGACTTACACGCACGGCTCGGCCGTGACGCTGACCGCCACGCCGGCCGGTGGCAATTCGTTCGTCTCATGGAGCGGCGATACCGCGACGGCGACGAACCCGCTCAACATCGTCGTCACCAAGAACCGGACGCTGACCGCCAACTTCACCTGGGCGCTGAACACGGCGGTCTCCGGCGGAGGCAGTGTCGCGCGCAACCCCAACCTGGCCGCTTACAACCCCGGCACCTCGGTGACACTGACACCGACACCCAGCGTCGGCTGGAATTTCACGGGCTGGACGGGCGATACCACGACCGCGAACGCGTCGCTGGTGTTCGTCATGAACAAGAACCGCAGCTACACCGCGAATTTCGCCCTGAACACCTACACGGTCACGCTGACGGATGTGGGGAACGGCACCTCCGCGCGCAATCCTGCGCAGGCGAACTACACCTACGGCTCGACCGTGGTGCTCACCGCCGTACCGATTGCCGGCAATGCCTTCGTGTCGTGGAGCGGCGACACCGCAACCACCACGAATCCCTTGAGCATCGTGGTGACGAAGAATCGCGCGCTCACCGCCAACTACACCTATTCGCTGACCACCGCGCTCAGCGGCAATGGGTCGATCGGTGTGGCGCCCAGCCAGAGCGCATTCAACGCCGGGACTCCGGTGACGCTGACCGCCACGGCGGGCGTGGGCTCGACGTTCTCAGGGTGGACGGGGGACACCACCACGGCGACCAATCCGCTCGCGCTGGTGATGACACGCAATCGCAGCCTGACCGCGAACTTCACGCTGCAGACCTACACCGTGACGTTGGCCGCGCTCGGCAACGGCGCCGCAGCCAAGGCGCCCGTTCAGGCCAACTACACCTATGGCTCGACCGTCACGCTGACCGGCACCCCCAGCGCCGGCAATGCGTTCGTGGCGTGGAGCGGTGACACCGCGACCTCCACCAATCCGCTGAGCCTCGTGGTAACGCGCAACCGCTCACTCACCGCGAACTTCACCTTCGCGCTGGTGACCGCGGTGGCGGGCAACGGCAGTGTGGCCGTCAGTCCGAACCAGACCGCATTTGTCGCGGGCTCAGCCGCCACCCTCACCGCGACGCCGGCGACGGGCTACAGCTTCACGGGATGGACCGGTGACACGACGGCTGCCACCAACCCACTCAACCTGGTGATCACGCGCAATCGCAGCCTCACCGCGAACTTCGCGATCAACAGCTACACGCTGAGCGTCAACATCTCAGGCTCGGGCTCGGTACTGCAGAGTCCCAACCAGCCGAGCTACACGCATGGCACCTCCGTGACCCTGACAGCCACACCGCAGCCGGGATTCAACTTCGCGGGCTGGAGCGGGGACACGGCGGCGGTGACCAACCCGCTCTCGATCGTGATGACGCGTAACCGCAGCCTCACCGCGACGTTCGCGATCAACCAGTACACCGTCGTGGGCTCGGTGGCCGGCAGTGGCGCCGTGGCGCTGTCCCCGAACCTCGCCAATTACAACTACGGCTTTACGGTCAGCCTGAGCGCCACGCCGGATGCCGGCTGGCACTTCACGGGCTGGACTGGGGATACGACCACCGTGACGAATCCGCTGTCGATGGTCGTCACGCGCAATCGCGCGCTCACCGGCAACTTCGCGATCGACACCCACACCCTGACCGTCACGACGGTGGGCAGCGGTAGTGTCGCGCGCAACCCGAACCTGGCGAATTACAACTATGGCACCGTAGTCGCGCTCACAGTGACGCCCGCGCCGGGATGGAGTTTTACCGGCTGGACGGGTGATGTCGTCTCCGCCGCCAACTCTGTCAATGTAACGCTGGACGCCAACCGCAGTGTTACCGCGACCTTTACGATTGATACCCACGTGCTGAACCTCACCACCGTGGGCAGCGGCGCAATCGCGAAGTCACCGGATCTCGCGGCCTACGACTACGGCACCGTCGTGACACTCACCGCGACTCCCCCGGCCGGCTGGCACTTTGGCGGCTACACCGGCGACCTGGTGACAGGGACGAACCCCGCGACGGTCACGATGAACGCCGACCGCGCGGTGTCGGGTACATTCGTGCAAGACAACTACGCGCTCGCAGTGACGATCGTGGGTAGCGGCACGGTCGCCAGGTCGCCCGACCTCGCCAGCTATCCCTCGGGCACGCTGGTCGCGCTGACGGCCACTCCGCTCGCGGCCTATCACTTCGTCGGTTGGAGCGGCGATCTCGTCTCCGCCTCGAATCCCGTCTCAATCACCATGAATGCCGCGCGCGCCGTGACCGCGACGTTCGCGCTCGACACACACGCGCTGGCCGTGGCCATCGTGGGCAGCGGCGCGGTGAGCCGCAGCCCGAATCTCGCCAACGTGCCGCAGGGCACGGTCATGACGTTGACCGCCACGCCGCAGACCGGCTGGAGCTTTGCCGGGTGGAGTGGTGACACTACGACCGCCACCAATCCGCTCGTGCTGACCGTCGTCTCCGACCTCAATTTCACCGCGACGTTCACGCTGAACAGCTACACGCTCTCGAGCGCCGTCAGTGGGAATGGCGGCATCGACATCTCGCCCAATCTCGCGAGTTATCCGCACGGCACTTCCGTCACGCTCACCGCCACGCCCGATGCGGGCTGGCAGTTCGCGGGTTGGACCGGCGACACCACGGCTGTCGCCCCAGGCCTCGCACTGGTCATGACGCGCAACCGCTCGCTGGCCGCCAACTTCACGGTGCTCACCTACACCCTGGCCGTGACGAGCAGCGGCAGTGGCGGTGTGGTGCGCACACCGAGCCAGGCCAACTACGCCGCGTTCACCCCGGTCACGCTCACCGCCACCGCCACGGGCGGCAACAACTTCCTCGGTTGGAGCGGCGATACCACCGCCAACTCGCCGAGCTTGTCGCTCACCATGACGCGCAATCGCACGCTCACCGCGACCTTCACGTATTCCCTGACGCTCGCCGTGGTGGGATCGGGCTCGGTATCGCGGGTGCCTTCCGCATGGGTGTACGCACCCGGCACGATCGTGGCGCTGACGCCCACGCCGTCGGCGGGCTACCACTTCACCGGCTGGAGCGGGGACACGACCTCCGCCGCCAATCCGCTGAGCGTCGCCATGTGGCGCAACCGCTCGATGACGGCGACGTTCGTGATCGACACGCACACACTGGGCGTCACCGCCGTGGGCAGCGGTAGTGTGGCCCGCTCGCCGAGCCAGGCGTCCTACAACTACGGCGCGATCGTGACTCTCACGGCGGCGCCCAGTACGGGCTGGTCGTTTGTGAGCTGGAGCGGTTCGGCGTCCGGGACATCCAATCCCACGACCGTGACCATGACCGTCGACCGCGCGGTGACCGCGACGTTCGCCATTGGTGTGCACCTGCTCGACGTTTCGATCGTGGGTTCGGGCACGGTCACACGCAACCCCGCAGGCAACGCATTCGACTACGGCACGGTCGTCAAGCTGACCGCGACCCCTTCCGCCGGCTGGAGATTCGACGGTTGGAGCGGCGACCTGTCCGGCGTCGCCAGTCCCGACTCGGTGGTGATGACGGTGGACCACTCGGTGGGTGCGTTGTTCGCGATCGACGAGTACGCCTTGAACGTGACCGTGACGGGCAAGGGGGCGGTTCTCGCCTCGCCCGACCAGCCGAGTTATGCGACGGGTACCGTCGTGCACCTGAGCGCGCAACCCTCCGCGGGCTGGACGTTCATGGGCTGGGGCGGTGATGCCACCGGCGCCGCCAACCCGATCGATGTCACCGTGTCGCGCGAGATGCTGGCCGTGGCGGTGTTCGCGGATCGCACCGCCCCGGTGGCCCAAGTGCTGTCCCCCAACGGCGGACAGTCGCTGACCGTGGGAGACACGCTGTCGGTGCGCTGGAAGGCGAGCGATCTCGATGGCGTGCAATCGGTCGACCTGTGGCTGGTGCGCCCGGGCTTCAGCGATTCGCTCACCAGTATCGCGAGCGGCCTGGCGAACTCCGGCCTGTTCCACTGGACGGTTCCCTCGAAGCCGGCCAGTGAAGGCTATGTGCGCGCGGTCGCGCGCGACACCAGCGGTAATGCGCGCGTGGACCAGAGCGACGCGCCGTTCGAGATCAAGAACGGAGTGCTGGCCGTGGGGTCAGGCGTCGAGCTGCAACTGGCCCTGCTGCCGCCCACGCCGAATCCCGCGGCCGGCCGTCTGCGCCTGTCGTTCACCCTGCCTGCCGCGGCGAGCGTCAAGTTGATCGTGCTCGATGTGACAGGGCGTGAAGTGGCGACGGTCGTGGATGCCTGGCAGCCGGCGGGCCGTCACGAGATCGTGTGGGACCGTCGCAGCGGCCGTGTCAGCGCGGCACCCGGCGTCTACTTCGCGCGGCTGCAGGTCGGGCACGACGAGCGCGTGAGGAAGTTCATTCTCGCGCAATAACGCCCGCCCCTAGGAACCCGTAGCGGCTGGGCCGCCTGAACGCGGTCCGCTAAAGCGGGCGAGTATTGCCGCGGCGGACCAGCCGCAAGCCGCGCCGCCACAGGTAAACCGCGCGCCGCGCGTGTAAGGCCCCGATTGCGGCGAGCAGGGCCACCAGCGGCTCGAACCCCAGCCGCGCGCGTGAGGCGCCGGCCGCGGTGAGTGCTGCGAGCATCAACGCCAGTAGCGCCACGAGTGGGAGCGACTGGTACCAGCGGCGCGGCCCCGACAACGTGCGCACGGCGCCCCATCCCGCGAGCATCAGCCAGGCGATTTCAAGGGCGGCGAGGAGGGTGAGCAGCGGATTGGGCTGAACGGCACCGTCCGGCGCTGACGCGTGTGCGGGCACGGGCACGGGCACACGCACGGGTGCGGGAGTCGTCGTCTGCGTGACCTCATTCGCCGGCCCATCCTCGCGTGGAAGCAATGTCCAGACTTCTGCCAGACGCGCGAGACTCGTTGCGGCCGATTCGCGCACTGTGCGCGTGCGGGATTCGGTGAGCGTGACCTGCGCCCAGCGGCGGAGTACTGCTGAATTGCGGAGCGTCCATGGCGTCACCACGACGCACAGCCCGAGCAGCACGAGCCCTGCCTGGTTGAGGCGTTCGCGCGGCGGCACGGTCAGTCCCAGCGGCCGCCAACTCCAGGCGAGGATGAGCGGCGCGAGCAGCACTCCGGCGAACGACGCCACTGCCGCGATGCCGCACAGCAGCCCGGCACCGAAGGCGCGGCCGCGGCGCGGCGTGCGCAACCACGCGGCACCGGCCGCGAGCGCCAACAGCACCGCGAACGCAAATACGTTCGCGTCGAGCGCGAGTGCGCCGGCGAGCAGGAACGGCGAGAGCGCGACGCTCCATCCCACGGCGCGCCCCGCGGTGGGACCGAACAGGCCCGCGGTGAGTGCCGATGCCGCAGGGGCGGCGAGCGCGCCGGCGAGCACCGCCACGGCAGGGAGCGTCAGGGGGTAAGCGTGCGTCGCCCCCAGCGCCTGCGACAACAACCATGGGCTTAAGGGGGCGACCAGTGTGTCCGCGGCCGGTGGTAACGGGGGGAGCCCCGCCGGAACGAGCAGGGCGACGCCGGCCCGAAGGGCCGCGGCGGTCCCGAACAGGGCCAACCCGGCTCCCATGTCACGGGGCGGCTCGAAGCGGGGGCGGGGGGCATCCTGGGCGCGCTGGATCATGCGTGAGCCCAGTATAACGGAGCGGCACCGGGCGTCGAACTCGCGGCCTGCATCGCGGCTTGGGCGGGTGCCGTGCACTTTGCAAGGCCGCAGGGTGGGACGCGCGTTCAGTGTTTGAACCCACGCGTGCCGGGACCGTGCAGGGCCACAGCTTGGAGCGCTGCAACAAAGCACGGCGCGCGATCGCCGTCGCGGCCGACGAGTTGCAACAGGTCCCTCGCGGAGGGAGCCCATCATGGACCACTACATACCCAAGCGCCGCATTCCCGCGACGTTAGGGACGGGAGACCGGCGCGATGTTTCCGGCTGGTTGTTCCTGGATCTCGATGCGCATGGTACGCAGCATCCCACGTTGCTCGATACGTTGAATCTCTCGACTCCGTTCCTGCCCGTGGTCGTTGGGGAAGAGGGCCGCGTTCATTTGTTCCGGCGCGACCGCCTGCTGCGCGTCACGCCGTCCCGCCACGTGCTGCCGAGCGATCTCTATGCGCGCGGGTTCAAGGAATGGCGGGAGGAACGCGCCGAGCTCACGCTGGTCGATGGCACGCGGCTGAGCGGCCACGTGTGGATGCCGCTCGAGCGCGACTCGCAGCGGTTGTCCGATTTCATGAATCACCTGGGGGGGCGCTTCTTCGTGCTGATCACCGCGACCGGCACGCAATTCATCAATGGCATGGCGGTGGCCGAGCTCGGGCTCGACGAAAGCGCTGGCGCGCCATTGGTATCGGCGAACGGAGCGTTTGGGGGCTGACCCGGACGCGTCATGATGCCCGGCCTGCGAACGCGACCCGGCCGCCTGCCGGTTGAGCGGAGGATCGTGCGCTGGCGGTCGATGAATCCCCGGCGGTAGAGTCGGGCGCGAATCCGGCACCTAGCTGCCGCCCGACGCCGACCAACCCCCGGGGTGCTCCCATGACCGTTCCATCGACTACGTCCTCGCCCGCCGCGGTGGAGTCGGCGCGCGCGTTCCTCGGCTCCATCGTCGCGCGACTCGAACCGCTGCAACTCGAGTTCAACAGCGCCGGCTGGGACGCCAGCGTTTCGGGCTCGGCGGCGGACGCCGCGCGGCGCGCCGGCTTCGATACGCAGATTCGCGCGCTGCTCTGCGACGCGGCGGCGTTTGCCGCGGTGCGCAACCATCGCGCGGCGGTGCGTGGCGCGGATGCGCAACTGGACCGCGAACTCGAGGTGCTCGAGCACACGCTGGCCGCTCACCAGATGCCGCGGGCGACGATCGACCAGCTCGTCGCCCTGGAGACCCGGCTCGATGGGACGTTCAATAATTTCCGTGCCGCGACGGCTGCTGGACCCATGAGTGACAATGCGTTACGCGAAATCCTTCAGGCTTCGGATGACGTCCCGCTGCGGCGCGAGGCGTGGGAAGCCTCGAAGCAGGTGGGAGCGGCGGCAGCGCCCGAACTGCTGGAACTGGTGCGGTTGCGCAACGAAGCAGCGCGCGCCCTGGGCTACCGCGACTTCTACGCGATGTCGCTGACGCTCGACGAGCTGGACGAGGCGGAACTGTTCGCGCAACTCGATCGCGTCGAAGCCGGAACGCGCGAGACGTTTCGCGCCTATCGCTTAGGCCTTGATACGCGCTTGAGCGCGCGGTTCGGCATCTCGCCCGAACAGGTGCGGCCCTGGCACATGAGCGATCCGTTTTTCCAGGAGGCCCCGGCCGCCGCCATCAATCTCGATGCCTGGTTCGAGGGCCGCGATCCGGTGCAACTCGCGCGCGAGTTCTTCAAAGGCATCGGGCTCGAGCTGGGCGACTTGATCGAGCGCGCCGACCTCTACGAAAAACCCGGCAAGAGCCAGCACGCGTTCTGTGTCTCGATCGACCGCATGGCCGACGTTCGCGTGCTGTGCAACCTGCGGCCCAACGAATTCTGGATGAGCGTGCTGCTGCATGAGCTCGGGCACGCGGTCTACGATCGCAGCATCGACCGCACGCGCCCCTGGCTGTTGCGCGCCCCGGCCCACACGCTCACGACCGAGGCGAGTGCCATGTTGTTCGGTCGGCTGTCGCGCAACGGCGCATGGCTCGCGCGCTGGGTTCGAGTCGACGCGGCGGAGGCTGAGCGCGCTGGGTCAACGCTCGAAGTGGCGACGCGCGAGCAGTTGCTGGTGATGACGCGCTGGTGTCTCGTGATGTGCCACATGGAACGCGCCCTGTACGCGGATCCCGAACAGGATCTCGCGGCGTTGTGGTGGGATCTCGTCGAGCGCTTCCAGATGCTGTGCCGTCCCGAGGGCAGGACGGCGCCCGACTGGGCGAGTAAGATCCATTTCAGCCTGGCACCGGTCTACTACCACAACTACCTGCTGGGCGAGATGCTCGCCTCGCAATTGCAACGCATGCTCGTGAGTGAAGTGGGCAGCGCGTGGATCACCCAGCCGGCGAGCGGCGCGCTGCTGCTCGAACGGGTGTACGCGCCGGGCAAGTCGCTCGACTGGCGCGCGCTGATCCAGTCGGCCACCGGGGCACCGCTCGCAGCGGATGCGTTCGTGGCGGAACTGTGCGCCGGATGATCGCTTGGGCATGACGCCACACCTGCCGCTCGAAGGCATCACCATCCTCGACCTGACGCGCGTGCTGGCGGGGCCGTACGCCACGCAGATGCTCGGCGACCTGGGCGCCGAGGTATGGAAGATCGAGCGCCCGGGGGTGGGCGACGAGACGCGGGCGTGGGGGCCGCCGTTCGCGGCGGGCGAGTCGGCGTACTACCTCTCGATCAATCGCAACAAACGCAGCGCGGCACTCGACTTCGACGATGCTCGCGATCGCGTGGCACTGCGCACGGCGGCGCGGCAGGTGGACGTGGTGATCGAGAACTTCCTGCCCGGCCAGCTCGAACGCTATGGGCTCGATGCGCGCTCGCTGCGTGATGCGAACCCGGCGCTCGTCGTCTGCTCGATCACCGGCTTCGGCCAGAGCGGCCCCTACGTGAACCTGCCCGGCTATGACGCGGTGCTCCAGGGATTCACGGGCCTGATGAGCGTGACGGGTGAGCCCGATCGAGCACCCGTCAAAGTGGGCGTGGCGACGATTGATGTATTGGCCGGCGCGCACGCCGCCGCCGCGATCCTCGCCGCACTCGTCGGTTGCTTACGCGGCGGCGTGGGCGCGCACCTCGATGTGTCGCTCGCGGAAACGGGTATCGCCGGCATGGTCAACGTCGCGCAGGGGACGCTGCTGACGGGTGCGCCCGCGCGCCGCTACGGCACGGCGCACCCGAATATCGTTCCCTACCAAACCTTCGCCACCGCCGATCGTCCCATCGTGATCGCCGTGGGCAACGACGAACAGTGGACACGGTTGTGCGATGCGCTGGGCCGGGCGGACTGGCAGCAGCGCGCTGACTGGCGGCTCAACCGCGATCGCGTGCTGCAGCGCGACGCGGTGATCGCGGCGCTTGGCGAATGGCTCGCGACGCGACCGCAACAGGAGTGGCTCGCCACACTCGCCCAGGCGGGAGTGCCGGCAGGACCCTTGCGGGATATCGACGAGGTTATGCTGGATCCGGCGCTCAGGGCACGCGACTTCGTCCGTGACGCCACCCTGGCGGGGGAGCCCACGAGCGTCCCGCTGCTGGCCCTGCCGTGGTGCATCGACGGTGTGCGACCGCCGCTGCGGCTGGCCCCGCCGCGGCTGGGCCAGCATACCGCGGCGTTCCGGGAGCGTTTCGCCACCTGACGCTGGCCCACGCCCGTGGGTTAGACTTGAGCCTGCATGGTTCCCTTTTTCCCACAGTGGGTCATTCCCGCCGCCCTGGCGGCCGCTGGCATTGTGCTGCTTGGAATCGGCGCTCTTGCGCTCGGCCTGTTCCCGCCGCTGCGGCGTGATTTGGGCGGTGTCGCCAACCTCGACGCCGAGGCGGAGCATGTGCGCGTGCCGCTGTCCGATGGCGACACGCTCGATGCCTACGTGATCGAGGGGCATCGTCCCGCGGTCATTGTGTTGTTCCATGGCTACGCGCGCACCCACACACGGTCGTGGCGCTACGCGCAATTCTTGCGCGGTCTCGATTGCCACATCGTGTCCTTCGACTTCCGCTCCTCACGCGCGCGGCGTCGCCAGCCTACGACGCTGGGCGGCACCGAGCGTGCGGATGCGATCGCGGTGCTCGACTGGGTCGCGCAGGATCCCCGATTCGCCGGCTGCCGCATCGGCTTCCACGGCGAATCGCTGGGGGGCGCCGTGGCGCTGGACCTCGCGGCACAACGTCCCGAAGTCGCCGCGGTGGTCGCCGATGCGGCGTTCGCCGTCGCGGCGCACGCGATCGAGGACGCATGCATTGGCATGGCGCGCATGCCGCGTCAGCCGAGTGCCACGATCCTGCGTTCGCTGGCGCGTGCCTTCACCGGGCATGATCCCGGCGCCTTCGCGCCGCTCGACCGCATGGCGGGTCTGGCGGGCCGCCCGGTGTTCTTCATTCATGGCGATCGTGATCCGCGCATCAGCCCGGCGCAGGCGCGGGCGCTGTGGCATGCCGCGGGGGCGAAGGATCCGCTGTGGATCGTGAGCGGTGCCAAGCACAACGAAGCCTGGCGTCTGGCGCGCGAGCGTTACGAGCAGCATGTGAGCGCGTTCTTCGCGCGCGCGTTGCTGGATGAGGGCGCAGGGATCGCCGCGGGCGAATGGGACAACGACGAAGGGGAAGCCGTGCTGCTGAAGCTGCGGCCGCTCGGTGAAGGGGTGGGCGCCTGATGGCAACGTTGCGCTTCGGCACGCAGGGATTTTCGTACCCGGGGTGGATCGGTTCGTTCTTCCCGCCGCGTTCGAAGCAGGAACACTACTTGCCGTTCTATGCGCAGGTGTTCGACACGGTCGAATTGGACACGACCTTTTACCATCCCCCCGGCGCCAGCGTCGTCCGTTCCTGGGCGCGTCACACACCTTCGACATTCCGCTTTTCGGCGAAGCTTCCGCAGCGCATCACGCACGAGGCGCGGCTGGCTTCGATGGGCGAGCAACTGAACGCGTTCGCGCGCGCACTCGAGCCGCTGGGCGAGCGGCTGGCGCCGCTGCTCGCGCAAATGCCCGCCGAGTTCCAACGCGACCCGGACACCGTGGGGCTACTCGACCGCTTCCTCGCGGCGACTCCTAAAGACGTGCGCATCGCGGTGGAGTTCCGCCACCGCTCGTGGCAGGTGGCCGGGACCTACGAGCTGCTCCATCGCCATCGTGCCGCGTTGGCGTGGACGGACTGGCGCGACCTGCCGCGGGTGACCGAGGTGACCGCCGACTTCCTCTACGTCCGCTGGCTCGGCCGGCGCGAGGCCATCGAGGACTACGACCGCGTGCAGATCGATCGCACTGACGAATTCGCGTGGTGGCAGGGCGAACTGAAGGGCGCCCTGCCGCAAGTGCGTGAAGTCTATGGCTACTTCAACAATCACTGGGCGGGCCATTCGCCCGCCTCGGCGAACGAAATGAAGCAGCGGCTCGGGCTGGTGGCGGTCGATCCTCGATCGCGCTGGCCACAGCCGGAGATGTTCTGATCCGGGAGACTTGCGGGACTGCATGCGCCAGATCTCGATCGACATCCGCAACCCCCCCTGCCGATGACGCAGGAAGCCGGGTCCGCGAACGCTTGGCGCGCCCTGCGTGAGGCGCGAGTTTCCCTGCTGGGGCTCGATCGCGAAGCCGTGCCGGTTAATCCTGGAATCCTCGTGCTCTACCGCGACACGCGCGTGACGTGGGTCGGAAAATCGGTGAACCTGCGCCGGACGATCGCCAACGCCTTTGCGGTCGAAGGACCCAGCGCCACCTCGCCGCTACGGCGCAGCGTGTTGAGCACCCTCGGGATCGCGACGATCGAGGCCCTGAACGCCCGGCGCTACCGGCTGACGCCAGACGATCACGCGCGCATCTCGGGATGGATCCGCGCGTGCGCTGTCGCCTGGCAGGTGTGCGAATCGGAGGCGGACGTGGTCAAGCTCGAGACGCAATTGCAGGCCGAGCCCGATCGGCAGGCGTGATCGGTGCCGGTCCGCCGCGTGCGGCTGCAGCGGCGTGCTGCCGCATCCGTCCGCTACGCCTCGCGACCCTGGATGCTGGCCATCGCCCGCAACGCAGCATCGCGGGCGGCATCGATTTGGGCTTCAGATCCCGACAAGTAGAGCCGGCCGTAGGCGCCGAACAATGAGGCGTCGATCAGCTTGATGTGTGCCGCCTTGAGCGCCTCGTTGGCCGCGTAGGCGATGTAGCCGGCAGGCTCCGTCTCGATGATCAGCAGTGATTCGCCGGCGAGCAGCTGATCGCCGTAGCGCATCTTGTTGATCACCTGGGCGTGGTAGGGCTCGACCGCGCGGATGACCTGGTCCGAGATGACGCGTGGCTTGAGCCGGTCGCGCTCGCCGATCTTCAGGTAGTCGAGCACCGCCTGGCCGCCCAGTTGGACCTGGCCCTTGTCGCGATGGTGGATCTCGAGCAGGCCGAAGGCGCGCTCGACGACCATGATCGCCGGAGTGCACTGCGTGGCCTTGAGCGCCACGTCGGTGATGCGGTTGATGATCAGTCCGGGAGCGGTCTCGATGAACATCGAGGCGTCCTCGGCCACCGGCAGGAACCCGCGCGCCGTGGTGCCGATGAAGGCCGCCAGCTGGGGCTGCAGGCTGTCGATGAATACGTAAGTGCGCAGAGTGACGTCGGACATGATGGCGCGGACACTAGCCAAAGGGTCAACCCAGCGTCAATGGCACCGGAGCCTAGTTGGGTTCTCCGAGCTTCAACCACAGCGATTCCAGCTCCGCCTTGACGCGCTCGTATTCGCCGACGATGTCCTTCGAGCGGGCGACGTCCTGGTAGATCTCGGGATCGGCGAGTTGCGTCTCGAGCACCTTGACGCGTGCTTCGCGGCCTTCGATGTCCTGCTCGATCCGCGTCGTCGCGCGCTCGCGCTTCTGGCGTTCCGAGCGGGCGTTCCTGTCCTCGCGCGCTGCGACGGCCTTGCCGCTCGCCGCCGACTGTGCCCTGTCGCGCGCTCCCCTTCCGCCTGCGGGCTTGGGATTGCGTGGCTGCCCATTCTTGGGGCTCGCGGCGGTGCGCGCCGGGGCCTCGTCGCGTGGATCGGGCGGCACCGTGGCGTTCGCGCGCGCCACACGGGCGGCTTCGTAGTCGTTGTAGCCGCCGGGGTAGTAGAGGACGCGACCGTTGTCGACCTCGATGACGCGCGTGGCGATGCGCGCCATCAGCGAGCGGTCGTGCGTCACGACGATGACGGCGCCCGGGTACTGCTCGAGCGCGTCCTCGAGCACTTCCTTGCCGGCCAGGTCCAAGTGATGCGTGGGTTCGTCGAGCAGCAGCAGGTTGGCGGGGGCGAGCAGGATGCGTGCTAAGGCCACGCGCTGGCGTTCACCGCCCGACAGGATGCGGCACAGCTTGAATACGTCATCGCCCGAGAACAGGAAGCTGCCGAGCAGGCCGCGCAGGCGCGGCCGCCAGTCGGGCGGGGCTACCGCTTCGAGTGCGTCGAGCACGTTGTGCGCCGGATCCAATGTCTCCCCGGCATGCTGGGCGAAGTAGGCCGACTTGGTCTGCGGCGGGCACTCGAGCTCGCCACGGCGCAACTCGAGCTGGCCGCCGAGCACACGCAGCAGCGTCGTCTTGCCGGCGCCGTTGGCGCCCACGATGGCGATCTTGTCGCCGCGGTCGATCTCGAGCCGCGCGTTCGAGAACACGTCGGCCTCCCCATAGCCGAACGCGGCGTCGCGCAATCGCAGCAGCGTGCGGCCGGCGTGCGGCGGATTGGGGAACTGGAAGCGGATGCTGCGCGGCGGTCGCGGCAGCACGACGCGGCCCTGCTTCAAGCGGTCGATCATCTTGCGCTTGCTCTGCGCGGCGGACGCCTTGGTATTCTTGGCGCCGAAGCGTTCGACGAAACGCGACAGCTCGCTGATGCGCTTGCCGAGTTGCTGGTTCGCTGCGGCCACGCGCTCGCGGCGCAGCACGCGTTCCTCGAGGTACTCGGTGAAGCGCATCGGGTAGTCGGTCAGCTCGCCACGATCCAGTTCGCGGATCTCGGTGGCGACGCTGTCGAGGAACACGCGGTCGTGGGAGACGATCACCAGCCCACCGTGGAAATCCTCGAGGTAGTCCTCGAGCCACTCCATGGCCGGCAAGTCCAGGTGGTTCGTCGGCTCATCGAGGAACAGCAGCGTGGGGTCGGTCAGCAGCAATGCGGCGAGTGCGGTGCGCATGCGCCAGCCGCCCGAAAATTCCACCAGCGGCCGGTCCTGGTCGCGGCGCGAGAAGCCCAGCCCCGAGAGCACGCGGCGGGCCTCGGGTTCGAGGGTGGCGGTATCGTGGAACTCGAGATGGTGCTGCAGCTCGCCGGCGCGCTCGAGCAGCGCGTCGAGGTGCGGGTCGTCCTGCGCGATGCCGCCGAGGCGGGCGTGCAGTTCGTCCAACTCCTCCTGCATGCCGCGCAGCGCCCGGTGCGCCTCCATGGCGCGGTCGAGCACCGTTCCGTCGAATTTCTCGGCGGCCTCCTGCGGCAGGTAGCCGAGGCGCGTGCCGCGCGCCATGACGCGCGAGCCGGTCTCGGGGTCCAACTCACCCAGCATGATGCGCAGCAGCGTCGTCTTGCCGGCACCGTTGGGGCCGACCAGGGCGACACGGTCTCCCGGTGCCAGCACCCAGTTGAGGTTCTCGAACAACACGCGCTGGCCGACGGAGTAACGAACGTTCTGGAGTTGGATCACGGGGTCCTTCGGACGACGTTAGGAGGACAGCCGGTCGGGATTGAGTCCCATCAGGTCCGGCGTCACGAACAGGCCGTCCTTGCGCACCAGTTCACGGTCGAACCAGATCTCGCCGCCGCCGTATTCGGGCCGCTGGATCAGCACGAGGTCCCAGTGGATCTGCGAGCGGTTCTGGTTGTCGGCGGTGGCGTAGGCCTGACCGGGAGTGAAGTGCAGCGAGCCGGCAATCTTCTCGTCGAACAGCGTGTCCTTCATCGGCTTCAAGATGTGGGGGTGGAAGCCGAGCGAGAACTCGCCGATGTAGCGCGCGCCCTCGTCGGAGTCGAGCACCTGGTCGAGGCGGTCCTGCGGGCTGCCTTCCGCCTTGATGATGCGGCCCTTTTCAAACGTGAACTTGATGCCGTCGTACGACGTGCCCTGGTAGAGCGAGGGGGTATTGTAGGCAAGGGTGCCATTCACCGAGTCGCGCACCGGTGCGGTGAAGCACTCGCCATCGGGAATGTTGCGGCCGCCTTCACACGGCACGACGCCGATGCCCTTGATGCTGAATTGGAGATCCGTGCCCGGGCCCTTGATGTGGACGCGGTCGGTGCGCTCCATGCGGCTTTTGAGCGGTTCGATCGCCTTGGCCATCCTGGCGTAGTCGAGCGTGCAGACGCGATAGAAGAAGTCCTCGAACGCCTCGGTGCTCATGTTCGCCAGCTGCGCCATCGACGGCGTGGGGTAGCGCAGGACCACCCAGCGGGTCTGGTTCACGCGGTAGTCGCCGTGCACGGGTTTCTGCACAAACTTCCCGAACATCGCCATCTGCTCGATGGGAACGTCGGACAGTTCGGAAGTGTTGGAGCTGCCGCGCAGGCCGATGTACGCCGTCGACTGTTTCATCTGGGCGAGCTCGGCCTCGGCCTGAAGCTCGAACTGCCGCTGCGTTGCGCCGCGCATCAGGGCCCGGGTCACGGCGTTGCTGCGCAAGCTGACGATCGGAATGGCGCCCGCCGCGTGGATCGCTTCGACGAGGTCCAGCACGAGGCCGTCTGCGACATCGAAGGCTTCAACGAAACAGGTCTCGCCGGGCTTGAGTCGGGTGGAGTGGTGCACCAGCAGACGGGCGAGCTCGGCATTGCGGGGATCGCGCATCGGGAGGACCTCAGGAAATGGGTTGGCCCCACGAGGGGGGTGGAACGGCGCAGAATAGCACAGCCCGATTGACGCCTGCCGGTCGGCTCCGCGATGGTGCGGGCCTGGTGGCGACGGAGACAATCGCGACGGGAGTCCTTGAGGAGGCGAAGCATGCAACCTTTGCGCACGGTGGTACTGGGGACAGCCTTCGGGGGTGCCGTGCACGTGGCCGGTTTCCAGCGCCATCCGGGCTTCGAGGTGGTCGGAGTCGCCGGCACGAATGCCGAGCGCACCCAGAAATTGGCCGACGCCCACGCGGTTCCACTCGCCGAGACGGATTGGCGGCGCCTGCTCGACTCGACGGCCCCGGATGTCGTGAGCATTGTCACGCCCGTGGACCTGCATCACCCCATGGCCATGGCTGCGCTCGAGTGCGGCTGCCACGTTTTGTGCGAGAAGCCGACCGCGATGCACCGGATGCAGGCCGCCGAGATGCGCGACCGAGCGCGCGCCGCGGGCCGCGTGCTCGCCATCAATCACGAGTTCCGCTTCTTCCCGGCGCGCATGCGCGCGCTCGAACTGGTGCGGGAAGGATCAATCGGGCGGCCGCGGCGCGGCGAGATCATTGGCCGCCACCCGCTGTGGACGCATC
The DNA here is from genome assembly GCA_031366795.1 of Candidatus Eiseniibacteriota bacterium. Lineage (GTDB taxonomy): Bacteria > Eisenbacteria > RBG-16-71-46 > RBG-16-71-46 > RBG-16-71-46 > JANLWK01. Next base: position 42,952 of record JANLOX010000242.1, read on the forward strand.
CCGGCACGCGCACGATGTCGTGGTTGTCACAGGGCGAACGCGGCGGCGGCATCCTCGGCGCGCTCGGCTCGCACCACACCGATTGCCTGCGCACGTTCTTCGGTGAGCCCGAGACCGTGCTGGCGACACTGCGCACCGCGCAGCCGCGGCGGGGTCCCACGGCAACGGACCCGCGGTCCGGGATCGCGACGTCCGACGATGGCGTGACCGTCCACTACGCATTTGCCTGTGGCGTCACCGCGATGATCGATCTCGATGCGACCGCGCCCTACCGCTTCGAGCGCTTCGAGATCCATGGCGAGGATGCGACACTGCGCTGGGACGAGACGGGCTACAAGCTCTGGCGCATCACGCACGCGGCCGCACCCGTGCCCGGATCGGCGCAGTCGATCACGGGTGGCGCCCCGGAGGAGCTGGCGATTCCCGATGCGCTGAAGCTGTGGCCGCGCGAGGGCGACCCCGCGTTGCTCGCGCCGTTCGGCGTCTTGCTCGAGCGCTTCCACGCAGCGATTCGCGAGGGGGCGCCGATGCACCCGAACTTCGACGACGCCGTCGCGGTGCAGAGCGCGCTCGACGCGGCGCGCCGCTCGGACGAGGCGGGCATGCGCATGACCGTGGACATCCCGGCCGCCGCTACCGTCTAGCCGCGGGGCGGGGCGGGGATCCGCGGTCTCGCCGCGGGCGACCCGCTGCCGTGCGGCCGCGATCCAGCGCGTTTGGGCGCATTGGCCGACCTTCAAGCGCTTCGCTATACTTCACCCGCTGCGCTGCCGCTATCGCGGCGCGGGCTGATCGACTCAGGAGGGTCCATGGCGGATTGGGACGTCATTGCAAAGCAACGGCTCACCGAGGATTGGTCCACCCTGCGGGCGGCCTACCTGCCGCTCAACCAGGCCATGCGCCGCACGGTCGAGTACCTCGAGAAGACGGACGGCAGTTTCCAGGACCTGCTGGCGTTTTCGCGCGAGCGCCTGGACGGCAGCATGAAGGGCCTGACCGCGCTGTGCGCGCGCCGCTCGCCCTGGGTGCGGCTCGAGGCCATCCGCAACCTGCGTGTGCTGACGACGGGGCTGAAGGGGGCCGCGAACGACGACCCGCGAGCGCTGCTGCGCTTCCTGTTCGCCTTGAGCGAGCTGATGTCGAACGTGTGGAAGGACGCCCCAACCGAGGCGCGGGTCACCGAGAACCTGGTGATGACGGGCACGCCGGAGTTCTGGTTCGGCTGCGACTGCTGCGCCGTCGGCATCCTGAAGCCGGCCGGTCCGGATGATCCGCCGGACCTGGTCGCGGGGCGCGAGGTGCGGCTGGTGTGGGAGGTCGACGCGTTGTTCGCCTGGACGCTCGACGAGTTTGAGGACTACCTCGCCAGCGAGCGGTTCGCGCTGCCCACGACACCCAAGCTCGCCGCCACGGAAGCCCTCGGGCTGCCGGTTATCGATGTTCCGTCGGAATCACTGCGCCGTGGCCAGGAGTGGTTCGGCGGGCCCGGCGGCGGTTTGTTCGGTCCGCTCGACCTCAAGTACATCGAGCTGGCCTGAGCAGCAGGCGCGACGGCGCCGCGCCCGCAGTCAATCACCCCCCGCGAGACTACTTGCGGGGGGCTTTTGCTGCCGCCTTGGCCTTGTCCTTCTTACGCTGCTGCGAAAGCTTGGCCTTCTTGCGGCGCAGCCGGTGCTTGAACGAAGTCATGGTGCCTCGGGATCTTGTGACGTAAGGATAACGAACTCCGGACCACGGAGGGCGAGACGGCAATCTACCGCACACGCCGCATAAACTGAAACGCGCTGGGCTCCGAAGAACCCAGCGCGTTTCGTGTAGCTGCGGAGTGAGTACTACGCTCCGGCGTTGCCTGCGCCTTCGTTGTAGCAGCTCTTCTTGCACTGCTTCTTGGCGTTTTCGCAGGCCTTGATGTTGTCACGGTGCAACCGGTCTTCAGCCTTCTTGCACGCATAGTTCCAGTGGCAGGCACGCTTGGCAGCCTTGTAGCGGGCTTCCTCGGCGCGGATGCATGACTTGAACTGGTCGTTGCAACGACGCGAGCACGAGCTACGGTGGCTCAGCTGGCCGTTGCCGGCCCGCAGGTCCACACCCGTGACATTGTCATTGACCATACGACACTGCGTGAGGCCCACAGCCGAAAGCCCCAGCACTGCCGCAAGCGCAACGAAGGCGAAGCCCCGGCGAACGCGCGGGTTGCGGTGATCGATGTTCATCGCGGTCCTCCATCTCCTCGCGCACGGCCGATAAGGCCAGTGGCGGTGAGCTCATTTACCGCTAATCCATGCGATTGGTGCGCACCCATCCTTGGATACGCGGTGGTCAATCTTGAGATGCTTCAAAGCTTGTGGGTCCAGCCCGCGCCAACGCTCAACGTCTCCAGATTGAGTGCCGAAACGCGAAACTGCAGCCCTAACGGTAGCACAACCCCTGATCCCACATTCCACTTTTCAGAGTCGTACTCCACTCGTGCTGCCACCGCCCGCCATGGGGAAACCTCTATTGCGCCGAATCCGCCGTCGAGGACATGAAGGGCTGCCGTGAAGACGCGAGGAGCATAACCTAAACTGAACCTTGTTTGCATCAATTTTATTTTGAGCGGCATGCCGACCACGGCATAGGTGGAATGGAAGCGCCGGGTCCCGCTCACATCCTCGATCCCCAGAGCCAGTCCTGGGCGGCCATTTCGAGGGGTTAGCACCACTAAACGCCCGTTTGCCTGGTGATCCGTATCCGTAGTCAGCGCATTGTCGGGATCGTTGTCGATAAAGCCTAAATCACCGGGAATTCGTGTAAAACGCACGGTCGCCTCGATCCGTGGCAGCAGCCCGATGGTCATGGCGTAGGTCTGGTTCACGAAGACGCCGCGGCCGCTGTAGGACCATTTCGCCGGGACATCGGTGTAGGACAGCGAAAACGTCCGCTCCGTCAGGGCGCCCGCCCAGGGGGTAAAAATAAATCCCGTGACGCCACCCGCATTGACCCACTGGACCTCGCCGGTGTCCCGGGGGGCGGGCGAACGGGTGCCGGCGCGGCTGATCCGGAAGCGGTTCGCCTCGAGGCCGGTCTCGGAAAGCTGGCGCAGGTAGTCCTCACGCGAGGCGACCCCAGGGACGAGAACGCCCAGTGGCGTGGCGTCCGTGCGGTAGTTCACCGACCAGCGTTCGATCGGCTGGACGCGCACGCGTTGCTGGGTGGCGCGCGTCATCGGGGGCACGGGCAGCGTCAGCCGCACGATCTGGACGTTGCGGCCTTCCGAGCGCTGCAGCGCCAGCGAATACTCGAAATCACCGAACGAGCGGCGGAACTCGAGCTGCGCGCCCTTGTCTCCATAAAGAAAGCGGCCGCCACGCAGCCGCACCACGGAGTCGTATCGTGGCATCGACCACGAAACGCCGCCGAATCCGCTCACCGTCGTGGCGGACGAGTACTTGAGCCCGGCATTCTCGAAGGCGACGAAACCCGTCACATCGACCTGCGCATCGGCGAGGAAGCGGCCGCCATCAAACGGCCGCGCGGCGCCGACGGAACCGCCATAGCGGTTATCGCCGAGCAGGCCCACGGTGCCCGAAACCAGCGCTCCGCGGGGGATCCACTTGAATTGTTCGAAGGTGATCACCCCCGGGCGGACGTTCTCGACGTCCGGGTGCTGGGAGTTGAAGTCGAACTGGTTATAAAGAGGGATGCGCACCGACGCCGTGATGCGGGCGCCCGGCCAGGCGTTCCAGCGGACCATCGGCTCGGCCTGAATTTGAAGTTGGATCGGGGCGGTGACGCGGCCCAGTTCGTAGCTGAAATTGGGGCGAAGCAGGAAGTCCACCGAGCGACGCGTAGGCTGCTGCGCTGGCCCCGAGGGATCGCGCGGGAAGTCCGCATCGATCGGGAAGCGGAGCCGAAAGCGTTCCGCTTCTCCACTGCCCACCCTCGAGATCGCAGCGGTGGACATGCCAAGACGCCGCTCGATCACGGTGTAGGGCTGTGCCACGTCGTGATCCAGCCATCCGATTGCATCCAGCATGTGGCGGAAGCGGCGGTTCTCGAACGCCATGACGGGTGCGCTCGCGGTGGAGTCGGCCGCCACGTTTTCGAGTCCGAGCTTCACCGCTGCAGCGGCGGCAGCGGACGGCGAAGCGGTTTGTTCGGCGCGTGCCGTGGAGCAACTCACGCACGTCACGAGGGCGGTGAACAGCAGGCGCGACAGCCCTGTCAGGCCACGGGTGCTACGTGCAGGGGAAGGGTTCAATCAATGACTCCAGGGTGGTGAAGCGAAGAGACGAAGCTTATCACACCGCCTGAGGCCCGCCGGACATCCCATGATGGCGCGAAGCATGTGAATCGCGGCGAATGTCATGCCTTCGCGAAGCGCCACGCAACGTGCAATCTCTTTACGCCGTGGCATTCCAAACGGTAGGCTTTAAGTGCTCGCCGGTGCGCACGCCTGCCGCGGTTCGCGCCCGGTTGTTCGCTCCTCGTCTGGTCGCATTCCTTGGGAGAGCCCGATCCGTGAAGCGAGTCCTGCTGTGCTTGGTTGCATGCCTCCTGGCGACGATGGCCGTTGCTGTGACGAGTGCGCGCGAGATACCGCGCGTGGGCCTGAACATCCCGGTTCGTGTCGGCCCGCCTGAAGAAACGGGGCCGACCACGCTAGCGATGGTCCTGTCGGCCTATGGCGCCGATTCGCTCGTGCTCAAGCGCACCCGCGAGGCCTACAATCCGGTCACCAAGACGAGCTCGCTCGAAGCACTCGAAGCCGTGGCGAATAAGCTCGGCTACGACGCCCGGATCGCCACGCCGGGCTACGACTCATTGTTGATCATGCTGGGCCAGGGCATCCCGCCGATCCTGTGCATCGAGCCGGTCGCGGGTAGCCTGGGCAAACAGCGCTTCATGCTGGTGGCCAACGCGGACACGCGCGGGCGCCGCTACCTGACGATGGATGGCCGGCCGTTCGCCACCTTGCTGTATGCCAAAGTGATCGCGACGGTGTGGAACGCGCGCGATGGCCGCGTGCTGTTGGTGACGCGGCGTAGGTAAATGGAGTTCTCAATCCGTTCGCACGCCGCGCCATTGACCGGGGCGTCGCGGGCGATCCCCAGGCTTGATGCCGCAGGGGCGTTGTGCGAGCGTTCCAGCATTCCCGAAGTTTGACCCATTCATCCAGAGGACTACCCCGATGAAGTACACCGCACTGTGGAGCGGCACCGCGCTGTTCGCCCTGTTCGCCTCCGGCTGCTACCAGGCGTCGACGACCCAGAACGCTGCTTCCGCCACCGCCTCCGCAGCGACGCAGAGCTCGCCTCCAGTGAAGGCTGCTGCCGCCCCCGCCAAGGATGCCAAGGCTGCGGAGGCTTCCGCGGCGGCTGCCAAGGTTGTCGCCCCGGCCACCAACGCCAAGGAAGTGACGCTCGCCGGCGGGCTTAAGTACGTCGACCTCAAGGTGGGTGATGGCGACATCGCCGAGGCCGGACTCACGGCGACGGTGCACTACACGGGCTGGCTCACCGACGGCACGAAGTTC
>JANLOX010000251.1:0-2838 GCA_031366795.1 Candidatus Eiseniibacteriota bacterium
CATGGTCGAGGCCCGCGGGCGCCACGACCCTTGCGGGGCGGCGCAAGATCGGCGGCAGCAGCGTCGTGGGATCGCTGGCGGAGCGTGGCTCGGCCTGCGGCACGCTATCGGGCGCCGCGGGCGGCAGCGGCGGTTCGAGCACGCCCGCACGCGCCGGCGTCACCCGCGCAACATCAATGCTGACCACAGGCGGCGCGGCCGTGAGGGCCTCGCTGCGGCCGGTGTCCGCGAGCACGTCGACCGCGAGGCGCCTGGTTCCCGTCGCTTGCGCCCGCCGCGGTCGCGAATCCTGCGCCTGTTCACGGCCTCCACAGCCCTCCCCCATCAGGGCGGCGAATGCCAGACCCAGCGCGGCCAAGCCGGAGCACAATAATCGCGGCCATTGAGGGCGCTGGTGCCGTGGGCTAGAGTCTAGGCAATCCATCATGAATTTCCTGACGCACCGTCAACCGGAGGTTGAAGATGAAGGCTCGTGAACGTGTATGGGCAGCCCTGCGCGGCGAGGTCGTGGATCGCCCGCCGGTATCATTCTGGGGCCACTTCTATCACCGCGAGTCCTCCGCCGAACAACTCGTCCAAGCGACGCTCGAGTTTCACGCACGCTACGGCTGGGACTGGGTGAAGCTCAACCCGCGCAAGCACTATCACGTCGAGCCGTGGGGCGTGACCTACCGCTACCCCGGCGTACCCGATGTGAAGCCGGTGCTGGACCAATACCCGATCAAGAGCGGAGAAGACTGGGTGCGCATCGGGGAAGTCGCGCACGCCGAGGGCGCCCTCGGCGAGCAGCTCGAGGCGGTGCGGCTGTTGCGTTCGCGGCTGCCGGCCGATGTGCCCTTCATCCAGACGGTGTTCACGCCATTCGCGATTCTCGGCGAGATGACGCGCACGCCGCAGGACCTGGTGCAGCACCTCGACTCGCACCCGGCGGAGGTGCGCCAGGCGCTCGAGACCGTGACGCGGGTGTTCGAACGCTACGTCGCCGCGGTGATCGCAGCGGGCGCCGAAGGGATCTACCTTGCGACCGTCGACTGGGCGAACCGCGACCTGATGAGCGCCGAGCGCTACCGCGAGTGGTCGCGCCCCGGCGACCTGCGCCTGCTCGCGGCGACGGGCTCAGCAGCGTTCAATGTGCTGCACGTGTGCAAGAACAACAACCTGCTGCCCGAGCTCGCCGACTATCCCGTGGCTGCATTCTCGTGGGCGGCGGGCGAACCCGGCAACCTGTCACTCAGCGAAGCGCTTACGCGTGTGCGCGGCGCGGTGATGGGCGGCATCTCGCACGAGGGTGCCCTCGCCGGGCACGATGCGGAGGCCGCGAGCGCCGAGCTCAAACGCGCCTTCGAACAGACCGGCGGCCGCCGCTGGCTCGCGGCCCCCAGTTGCTCGATCAGCCCCAAGACGGATCCGGCGCTGCTTGCCCGGCTCCGTGCCGATGTCGAAGCGATGACCGTGTTGCGAACCGCGCCCTGACGGGTGCAGGCGTAAGGAGGTGGCCGATGGTCAAGCCGGTGCTGGTGCTGCTCGCGCTGTGTGTATGCGTCTCGATCGCTGGGGCGCAGGAACCCGTCGGCGGGAAGTCCTCGGCTGCCACGCGCCCTTCAGGCAACGTGAAGGCCACTGTCCCGGGAGGGCGTGGCAAGGCGCCGATCATCGGGCAGGTGTACATCGGCGAACGCGCGCCGGACTTCGTACTCGACGGCTCCAAAGGAGTTCCGGAACAACTCTCGAAGCAGCGCGGGCGGTGGGTGCTGCTGGCGTTCGGCGAACGCTATCGCGATCTCGCGGGCCTGGACACGCTCGACAGCCATGCGCGCAAGGCGGGCGCGCGTGTCATCACCGTGGCTCACGAGAAGCAGCAAACGCTCACCTCGACGACGGCGCGCAATCACGTCAACATGTTGATGCTCGCTGATGCCACGGGCGAAGTGTCGGCGATCTACGGACTGTTCGACTGGGGCGCCAACACGATCGAGCCGGGCTTCTTCGTCATCGACCGCGACGGCATCGTGCGACTGGCGATTGTCGGCAAACTGTTCCCGTCCGACCAGATGCTCGAGCTGCTGCGATTCGCGACTGGCACCGAGCAGTAGCGGCAACGCTCACGGGGGGCGCGTTTGCCCCGCACCCCGTGGCGGTCGCAATATCCGGCGAAACCCCTTGATGAACCATCGATCCGGCCGCCGGAGGACGCATGAGTCAACGCAAACGTCTCGCCATTCTCGTGGGCGGAGGTCCCGCTCCCGGCATCAACAGCGTCATCGGCGCCGCGACCATTCGCGCCGCGGTCGAAGGCGTGGAAGTGCTCGGCATCGAAGATGGCTTCGAATGGCTGATGCAGGGCAATATCGAGCACGTCCGCCCGCTGACCATCGAGGGCATCAGCCGCATCCACTTCCGCGGCGGCTCGCACATCGGCATTTCACGCGCCAATCCCACGCGCGATCCTGAACTGCTCGAGAACGCCGTGCTGGCGCTGCTGCGGCTCAACGTGTTCGAACTGATCACCATCGGCGGCGACGACACCGCGTTCTCGGCCATGATGCTCGAGCGCAAGGCCGCCGGCCGAATCCGCGTCGTCCATGTGCCCAAGTCGATCGACAACGATTTGGACCTCCCCGCCTACGTCGACACCTTTGGCTACCAGACCGCGCGGCACCTGGGCGTCGAGATCCTCAAGAACCTGATGGTCGATGCCAAGACAACTTCACGCTGGTACTTCGTGATCGCGATGGGGCGCAAGGCGGGCCACCTGGCGCTCGGCATTGGCAAGGCCGCCGGGGCAACGCTGACCTTGATCCCCGAGGAATTCGCCACCCGCCCGATCCGCTTGAAGAC
>JANLOX010000252.1:0-43911 GCA_031366795.1 Candidatus Eiseniibacteriota bacterium
CTGGACCCGATCCACGGTTTCGCAGCGGAGACCTCGGCGGCCACCGTCATCCAGGTCGCCTCGCGCTTCGGCTTCCCGCTCAGCACCACGCACGTGATCAGCTCAGGCATCCTCGGCGTGGGTGCTGCGCGCCGCATGAATGCAGTGCGTTGGGGCGTGGCGCGGACGATGGTGGGCGCATGGCTGCTGACGATTCCGGTGACCGCGCTGCTCGGCTACGGCGCGGCATGGGCAGCGAGGGCGCTATGGCACTAGCCGCGCCGCGGGCGCTACCGCGCGTCTCCACCGCGAATGACTCGAGGCATTGGGGCATCGCGCTGGGCCTGGTGTTGCTTATGGCTGGGGCTGGGGCCCCGCAAGCCCGCGCGCAGCACGGCGCGGCATTTGGTGATTCCGGGTGGGTCGCACCGCTGCCTGAAGGAGCGCTGGACGGCGACTCGTCGGTTGCGGGCCCGCGCGTCGCCGGCCCGCAGCACGAACCGACCGGGGAGCGGATCCTGCGCGCTCCATTTCGCGCGGTGTTCTTCCCTGCGCGCTGCCTCGCTCGCGGACTCGAGGCACTCGCGGGCACAGATCTAGGCACATTGAATACGCTGGGCCGCGCGCGCCCCGGTTTCAGTGTGGGGCCGAGCTTCTCCTACTCCGGCGGCGCGGGGGTGGGACTCGGGCTGCGTACGGTGTCCGTGCTCAACGAACGGCACGCCGCGCGCTGGGCGGCCGACGGGACATGGTCAGTGCACGATGAACGCAAGGCCCGCGCCTCATTCAATTGGGGCGCGGTCGACGACCCGCTCGGCTTCGATATCCTCGCCCGCTACGACCTGATGCCCAACCGCCGGTTCTACGGGGTGGGCAACAGCTCGAGTGAGGCAGACCGGGCGATCTACCTGAGCGAGCGGAGCACCGCTGATGTCGCCGTGCGCTTCGGTCCCCTCGTGCACCAGTTGCGGCTCGTCGCGGGTTTCGAGCATGTCGGCGCGCGCCGGGGGTACAACGGCAGCCCCGGGGTGCTCGACCAGCCGGCGCTCGCCCAGACCGCCGGCATGCTCCAGCACTCGGAGCTGGTCTCGCTCGGCGCCGGCGGCAACTTCGCCGCACTCGATAACCTGCGTGATCCTTCGCGCGGCGTGGAAGGTCGCATCGATGTGCGCCAGGTCCACGTACTCGAGCGCGGGGACTTCGATTTCTGGCGCTACCAGTTCGAGGCACGCGCCTACGTTCCCGTGTTCTCACGCCGCCGTGTCATCGCGGTGCGCGCGATCCAGCACAGCGTGGCGCCGCTCAAGGACTCTGCGACGCTTCCCTTCTACGTCCTGCCCGAGGGCGAGGGCGTGACGCACTTCGCCGCCTACTCGGGGCACCGTTTCACGGACCGCCACCTCATGCTCGTCCACACGGAATACCGCTGGCTCGTCTGGGACCGGCTGTGGGTATTTGGGTTGGCCGAATTCGGCGAGGTGGCCTCGCGCTCCGACCGTTTGCGGCTTGATGCGATGCACGCCTCACGCGGCGGCGGCCTGCGCTTCGCATTCACGCCGGCTTCCGTTATCCGGCTGCAGATGGCGCACGGCTCCGAAGACTTGGCCGCTTACGCCATGCTGAACGAGGACTTCTGATGCGGCGCCTGCGACTCAGCCTCCTCTGCGGCCTGCTGTTGTTGTCCGCAGCACGCGCGCATGGCGCTGCGAACGTCACCGCGATCCCTCCCCGCGCCGCGATCGACGCGCAGACGTGGATCGATCACGACGCGCAACCGATCCGCGAGCCCGCGACACGCCAGCCCAACCTTCGCAGCTTGCAGTTGCACGAGGCGGTGGTCGAGCCCTTCACGCATGCGTTCGATGTGCCCGATAAATTGCTGTGGCTGATGCGCCAGGTCAATGGCGGCACGAAACCCCAGAGCGTGAACGTCAACGCATTCGATGAAGTTCCCAACTCAAGCTGGTTCACGAACCGCAACCATGTGAAAGCGCTGACTCCCGGCGAGGTGCGGGTTGGCGCCGGCAAGGAGGGCCAGGTTCCGGTCCCTCCCTATGTGATCAAGTCCTGCAAGCAGGACGGCGTGAACCCGGGGTTCAACATCAAGGACGCGGCGGGTCAACGCTGGGTGGTCAAGCTCGACCCCGTCGGTTTCCCGCAACTGGGCTCAGGCGCCGACGCCGTGGTGAGCCGGCTGATTTACGCCGCCGGCTACAACGTGCCCCACGACGTGCCGTTCACCTTCCGGCGCGAGGCACTGCGGATCGATTCCGCGCTCGCGGTGGGAGGGCACGGGGCACTGCCCTTCGGTGAGGCCGATCTCGATAGCCTGCTGGCACGCAGCGCGCGCGACCCAGACGGCCGCTCATTTGCCCAGGCCAGCCTGTTTCTCACGGGCAAGCCCATCGGTCCTACGGACATGCATGGGCGCCGCCGTGACGATGCGAACGACTGGTACGAACATCGCGACCGGCGCGAACTGCGCGGGCTCTACGTGCTGATGTCGTGGCTCGACAGCTGGGACACCAAGGACCAGCAGTCGCTCGACACCTTTATCGGGACACAGGATTCGCTGGGTGCCGTGCGCCACCATCTGCTCGACCTCGGCGCCTCACTCGGCGCCGCGGCGGAGGGGCCCAAGTCACTGCGCACGGGCTACGAGTACAAGGTCGACTGGGGCTGGATCGCCCTGCGCCTGGCCAGCTTCGGCTTTGCCGTGGAACCCTGGCGCGGCACGCAACAGACCACAGGCATCCCCTCGGTCGGCAGTTTCGAGGTCGCGCACTTCCAGCCGGACCGCTTCAAACCACTGTTGCCGCACCCGGCATTCGGCAGGCGCACCGCGCGCGACTCGTACTGGGGAGCCAAGCTCGTCGCCTCATTCAGCATCGCGCAGATCGCCGCCGCGATCGATGCCGCGGGCTACGCCGACCCGCGCGCCAAGCCGGTACTGCTCCGTCTGATGATGGAACGCCGCGACAAGGTAACGGGCTACTGGTTCAGCCGGGTCGCCCCCGTCGACTTCTTCCACGTGGACGGCAGCACGCTGCGCTTCAGCGACCTGGCGGTCGACACGGGTCAAGCGCCTGCGCGTGCCTACTCGGTGCGCCTGCTGGATTCGCATGGCAGGCGCGGCGTTCACGGTGAGTCACCGAGGGTGTCACGCGAGACGGCAATCGAGCTCGATGAGTTCGGGCCTGGCAACCGTACGCTCGCCCTCGAAGTCGGCATCAAGGGGCAAGATGCGGTGCCCGCGACGATCCACCTCGTGCGCTCCGCGGGGCGCTGGAAGGTGGTGGGAGTCGTGCATGGGTGAGCCCCCGGCGGCCGCCGCTCGCGCGGAACCGTGTAATTACTGCGCCTTTTGTAGCTTCAACCTCGTCCAGGGGTCGCGCCGGGTCACGAAAACACGAAAAAGTCTACTGAAAGCAGCGATCAATACGTGGCCCCGATCCTGCAGCTTGGCAGCGCGGAGCCGGACATTTTGCCCGCCATCCAGTTGGTCCCCTTGGGTCGGCGCGTGCTTTGCGTTCGGCGATCCTGGCCCACCTCGAACAGGAGAGGCTCATGAAATCCCATCTTTCCATCACCTCGATGTGGTGTATCGGCATGAGCGCGCTCGCGCTGCTGAGTCTGCCGCTCACCCAGGCCGCGGCAGGCATGCCTTCCACCTATGCCGACCACTTTGCCTCCCACCCGATGATCTCGGGCACCATCGTCTCGGTGAATGATCATGAGATGATCGTGAACACCGAGCAGGGCGAGCAGGTCACGCTGGACATGGACTCGGGCACGATGGCCCCGCGTGACATGGCGCCGGGCATGTTCATGCGCGCCGACTTCGTGGCCCAAGAGGACTGCCACTTCTACGCCCAGCGCGTCATGGCGATTCGCGGCCAAACCGCGCTGACGCGCCCCCAGGCCTACGCGAACTCCCACGACACGCGCGCGAGCAACGAAGCCGACGCCTCGATGGCAGGCAGCTACCAGCGCGAGACTGGACCGCAGGCCGCAGCAAGGCACACCCCCGGCGTGACGGTCGCGGCCACCCATTCCACAGCCGACTATATCTTCTCGACGCGCCCGATGATGTCGGGCCGTGTGGTCTCCGCGAATGATCACCGGTTGATGGTCGACACCGACCAAGGACAGCTGGTCGGCCTCGTGATGGACTCGCGCACGATGGTGCCCAGCGATGTAGGAGCCGGCACGATCGTGCGAGCCGAGTTCAAGCCGATGAAGGACGGCCGCCACTACGCCACGCGGGTTCAGGCGATCTCCTACAGCGTAGCCGACCGTGAACAGGCCTATGCGCGCACGCAGGACAGCGATTTTGCGCTGGCCGAGAACACCGTGGATTGCGGTGCTTCGAACCTTCCGCCGCGCAACAGCTCGGCGTCGGTGGTGCCCGCGCAGCCCTTGGCCAACCCCACGCCGCCTGCAGCGGTCGCGCAAGTGGCGAGCGAGCCCGAACCCGCCAACGACGCTGTGGCCCTGCTCCCGCAAACGGCCACCAACCAGCCGCTATTGCTTCTGCTCGGCATGCTCGCGCTGGGCGGCGGGGCGTTGATGATGATCGTACGCCGTCTACGGTTCGCCTGAGCGAGTGCCATGAGCCCGCGACCGAGGACCCGGTGGATCGAAAGCGGGCTCTTCGTGCTCGGGCTGGTGGCAGTCGTCTCATGGTCGAAAGAGGCCTTCGACTCCCGTGACTTCCAGTCGCGTGAGTCGAAGTCGTTGGATTCAGTGTTGGGCGGGGCGGACTTGAATACTGAAGGCACCGCCGAAGCCGCAACGCTGACCGGTCCGCCGAATCCAGGGCATGCGAATCGCGACACGCCGCGGGCGATGCTGGATCCCGGCGTGCTGGGCAAACTCGAGATCCCGCGACTCAGGATTTCCGCAATCGTCGCGGAAGGGGCGGATTTAAAGACACTCCGCCACGCAGTCGGCCACATCAATTCGACCGCCCTCCCGGGACAACAGGGCAATTGCGCGCTCGCCGGGCACCGCGACACGTTCTTGCGCGGACTTGGGGGTGTGCGCGGCGATGATCTCATCCGCCTCGTCACGATCGGTGGAACGCATTCCTACCGCGTTGAGTGGGGTATGGTCGTCGAGCCTACCCAGGTGGAAGTGCTCGACTCGACGGCCACGCCCTCGCTCACCTTGATCACCTGCTACCCGTTCGAATTCGTGGGCCACGCACCCAAGCGATTCGTGGTTCGGGCCCGTGAAGTTCCCACCGAGGCCCAGCCCGGCGCCACGGCCGCTACCGCGACCCGCACAGGCGCCCCAACCCAATGACGAAGTGTCTCCCAATCCCCACGGAAGGAAATTTCATGAACGGTCACTCGACATTCACACGCCTTGGCCTCATCGCCGCCGGACTCGTTTTTGTAGCGGCAACCGCCAGCGCCCAGACGGTCGTGCGCCCCGGGTTCAATGTGTTCTCGGTCGATCAGGATGTCACCATCGGGCAGCAGTCCGCGCTGCAGGTCGAGAAGCAGCTGCCGATGATGAATGACGCCGCAGCACAGCGGTACGTCTCGGCGCTGGGCGCCCGGCTGGCCGCCAGGGCCCCCGGTCCCAAGTTCACCTACCAGTTCAAGATCACCAACCAGCCGGAGATCAACGCCTTCGCACTGCCGGGTGGCTTCATCTACGTAAATCGTGGACTGCTTGAGCAAGTGCGGAGCGAAGGCGAGCTCGCGGGCGTGATGGCGCACGAGATCGCGCACGTCGCATTGCGCCACCCCACCAACCAGGCGTCGAAGGCCTACCTCGCGCAGGCGGGGCTCGGCGTGCTCGGCGGCATGCTCGGTGGAAAGTCCGCCTCGTCCACGGGCCAGATCATCGGCGCGCTGGGTGGCTTCGGCATGAATACCCTGTTCCTCAAGTTCTCGCGTTCGGTCGAGAGCCAGGCCGATATCGTCGGCTCGCAGATCATGAACCGCGCGGGATACAACCCCATCGAGATGGCGAACTTCTTCGGACTGCTGGCGCAGAAGTCGGGCTCCGACCCGGGCAAGGTCGCCAGGTTCCTGAGTGATCATCCGGCTCCCGCGGATCGCGAGGCACGCGTTCGGCAGGAAGCCAAGTTGCTGGGCGCTGTCCCTCGCATAGCACCCATCGGTTCATTGGCCGCGGTGCAGACCCGGTTGCGCCGTTCGCCCGCGGCACCGGCAGCGGCACCGCTGGCGAACCTGGCGCCCGCGGACGGTTCTACCGCGCCGAACGGCACGGGACTCGGGATCGAGGCACCCTCCACGCACTATCGCGTGTTCCGTCAGCCGCAGGGTGACTACCAGCTCGAACAGCCCGACAACTGGAGCGCCAACGCCACGACCGGGGACTACGGCGTGACACTGCTGCCGCAAGGGGGCGTGGTCGCAGACATGGGCGGGCGCGACAACATCGCCTACGGCGTCATCATCAATCATTACGTCCCCTTCGATGGATCCGTGGGCAACAACTTCACCGATCCGAACGGCTCGAGCGGATATGTCCTGCCGCTCGAGCAGGCCACGACTGACCTTGTCGACCAGCTCCTGCAGAGCAATCCGCACTTGAGCCGGATAACGGCTTCCAACGCGAATACAACGGTGTCCAATGAGCGATCCCTGTCGGTTTCACTCGCGGGGCGTTCTGCCGCAACGGGACGTGACGAGCGGGTGACCGTGGTGACGCGGCAACTCGCGGACGAGCACATTGTCTACCTGCTGCTGATCGCACCGGCCAGCGAATACAGCGCGCTGGCACCCACGTTCGACCACATGGTTCGCAGCCTGCGGATCACCGACAACACCACGCACAACTAGGCGACGCGACCCATGCCAGACACCACGACACCCGCACCGAACGCCGAACGCAACCCGCTCCGCAAGATCGACGACGCGGTAATCGCACCGAAGCCCACGCGGAAGTCGCGGGCACGAGTGTTCCAGGTCTACGTCCTCCTGGCCGCGGTGCTGTTCGTGGCGCTTGCTGTCACCGCGCGCGTGTTTGGCTACTTCCCCATCGACTTGACCATCACCCTTGCGGTCCAGCGCTACCATGGCGCCGCCTTCGCGAGCGTCATGTACTGGATCAGTTGGATCGGATTCATGCCTCAGGTGATCGTGATCTGCGGTGGCGGCGTCATCGGCCTGTTCCTGCTGGGCATGCGCTGGGAAGCCGTCGCCCTGCTGTTCGCGAGCATCGCCAACGCGCTCGGCGCGCTGGTCAAGCTCATCGTCCTGCGTCCACGCCCGACTCCTGACCTCGTTCACGTATTCGCGGAGCTGAATTCTCCGGGATTCCCCAGCGGGCACGTGCTGTCGGTTACCGCCTATGGCGGCTTCCTCATCTTCCTCCTCTACACGCTGCTCAAACACTCCCGCTGGCGGACCTCAGGCATCGCGCTGATGTCGGTGCTGATCGGCCTGATGGGCCTCTCACGGATCTACCAGGGCCAGCACTGGTTCAGCGATGTGATGGGGGCCTATCTGCTGGGCAGCGTCTGGCTGGCGCTGACGATTCGCGGCTACCGCTGGGGAAAGACCCGTTACTTCGTGCGGCAACCTGTTGCACCCGAGATTCACGCGCCTGACGCGGCGTCCATCCGGCACGCGAGTTAGGAGGCTCAGTGCGAACCCTTTATTCAATCCATCCCGCCGGCCTCGCGCACACACGTCAACGCGCCGGGTCGTTTGGCCTGGCATTCGCGGCAAACCCATGGGTCCAGCGCCTCGCCCGCTTCGGGATGGTGATTCGCGGCGTGATCTATTTCGTTCCGGGGATCGTGGCGCTCCAGGTGGCGCTGAGCTTGAGACCCTCGCTCATGAGTCAGCAGAGCACGATCAAGCTGATCGCCACGCAGCCCGCAAGCCAGGCGCTACTCGTCGCCACCGCGATCGGGCTGCTCGGCTACGCGATGTGGGGAATTATTCGCGCCGTCGTCGATCCGCTCGACCGCGGGCACCATATCGGCGGCATCCTGCGCCGGTTGGGATACCTGACGAGCGCGATCGCCTACATCGGCATGCTGGCCGCGACAGTGGGCTATCTCGTGACGGCGATCGCACACGATTCATCCTCGAACTGGGCTGCCTCCGTGCGATCGCATCCCCTGGGAGCCGTCGTCGTCGCCATCATCGGCGTGTGCTGGGTATTGGGCGCCGGGCTGGCGCAGGTTGCCGATGGGTGGACGGGAAGCTTCATGCGTGATTTCGATGAGGCGCGCATGGGTCCCGCTGTCCGGCGCTGGGCGCTCGTCACTGGGCGCGCCGGGATGATCTCGCGCGGCGTCGTGTTCACCGTGATCGGCGGCCTGTTCATCATCTCGTCCACCCATGCGAGTACCCGCCATACCGTGGGGATGGATGATGCGCTCCTGCAGATCTTCCATCGCCCGTTCGGCCGCTTGATGCTGGGCGTCGCCGGAGCAGGGCTGATGGCCTTCGGATGCTTCGCTGCGATGTGCGCACGCTGGCTGCGCATGACGAAGCTGGACCGCGCAGCCGCGGCCCCATTCCAGTCCACGCCACACTGAGGTTCATCATGAGTACCAAAGACCAGTCACCTGCCGCCCTGCTCAAGCTGCTTCAGCACAAACAGGACAGGCGCACCGTCCTGCTGACCCGGGTCGAAAAATGCGTCAGCAAGCTGGAACGGCGCAAGAGCAAGCTGCAGGCGATCGAAGCCCGCATTGCCGAGCTCGAACGTCGCGTCGCGCACCCGGGCCGGCGCCGCTCCGGCAAGTCCACCGACGCACTGCGCAAGGCTCAACTCATCTTCAATCCGTCCTCCGGCCGTAACGACGCCGATAACGCAGCACGGCTCGCCCAGATCGTGAACAGCCTGCGCGCCCATGGCATCGAGCCCCGCATTGGACTGAAGACCTCGAGCAAGGCCGCGGTCACACTGGCACACGATGCGGTCGAGGCAGGCGCGCCGTTGCTGATTGTCGCCGGGGGCGATGGCACGATCGAGGACGTGGCATCGCAGTTGGTCGGCTCGCAGACACCGATGGGCATCATCCCGATCGGCACCATGAACAACCTGGCGAAGTCCTTAGGGATACCGCTCGACATCGACGGCGCGTGCGCCTTGATCGCCATGGGCACCACGCGGCACATTGACATCGGGCGTATTCGCGCGAATGACAGCCCCGAGAACGAGTATTTCCTCGAATGCGCCGGCGTCGGGCTCAGCGCTATCGGCACGCTGGCCGGGCAGGCGTTCGAGAAACACCGTTGGGGGACGTTGCCGCGCGCGTTACGACGTCTATTCGACACCAAGCTTGATACGATGCTCATCGAGTTGGACGGTACGGTGATTGAGGCATCGACGCGGATCGTCACGGTGTCGAACGCGCCGTACATGGGCAGCAATTTGTTGTTGGCGCCCGCAGCGAAGATGGACGACGGGTTCCTCGACATCTGCCTGTACGATCACATGGGCAACGCGGCACTGGGTGCGCACTTCATCGATGCCGCTTCACCACACCCTCATCCCGTGAAAACCGTGCGCGCGCGAAAGGTCAAGATCACAGCCGGGGATCCGGTGCTCTCGAATTCAGACCTGGCGATCCACGTCGCGCGGCGGGTCGTCGAGATCGACCTGCTGCCCGCATCCGTACTGATGATCGTCGGCAATGGCATCGGATTGTCGTTGCCGGTCGAGTCGGCACCCGTGTTGATGAACCCGGCCCCTGGAGCTCCGAGCACCAACGACGCCGAGCATGCCGGGAACCATGCCCATGCGCCATCACACGCCTGACGTTCCGTGATGTCGCGACTGACCAGACCCACCGCGCAGTGGGTCTGGCTCATTGCGGTCGCGGGCGGCCTTTCCACCGTGCTGTCAGTCATGGCACATGCGGCACCCTATTGGGGCGCCGACGTCGCCATCATGCGCGCAGTCCAATCGGTTGATTTCGGTGTCCTCGCGATGCCCATGCACCTGCTCAACGTGCTGGGCTTCCCGCCCGTCGTTGGCATCGTCTACGGCGGCGCAACACTCGCGCTCTGGTTCGCGGGCCGGCGCTGGGAAGCCGCCTCGAGCGTCTTTGCCCTCCTCGGGGGCGCCGGGCTCAACCACCTCGTGAAGACGCTGGTGGCGCGGCCACGACCCGCGTTCGCGTTCGCTCAGATCGAGCATCAAATTGCGAGCGCGTCTTTCCCCGCGGGGCACGTCCTCAACTTCACGGCGTTCGCAGGGTTCCTGAGCTGCCTCGCCTGGATGAACATGGCGCCATCGTGGCGGCGCATCGCGATGGCGATCGCAATGATCGCGCTGGTGTTGCTGATGGGGGTCGCGCGGATCAACGCTGGGGAGCACTGGCCAAGCGACGTGCTCGGCGGCTATCTCATGGGCGTAACGTGGCTGGCGGCGACGCTGGGTTTTTACCGCTGGGGCAAGTCACGGTGGGAAACGCGTTGGCCGCGATCGAGTCTGCATATGACCCCACCGCGGCCCCCGCTCGCACCGACGCCTACTTCAACGCCACCTTGAACAGCTTGAGCATCGCCGCCCACGACTTCTTGTCGGCGCTCGCGTTGTAGGCGAGCTGCGGCATGCCGTAGCTCGCGGCGTCCGGATTGGTGAAGCCGTGTTTGGCGCCCGGGTAGCGGATGATTTCGTAGTGCGCATCCGCAGCCTTGAACTCGGAGTCCACCGCCGCCACCTGTTCGGCGGGAACAAAGGGATCCGCCGCGCCCGTCATGATCAGCACGCGCGCCTTGACCTTGTCCTTCTCTGCCGGATGCTCGGTCCCCAGCGCGCCATGGAAACTGGCGACCACGGCGAGATCCGCGCCCGAGCGCGCCATGTTGAGCACCACCGCACCGCCAAAGCAGTAGCCGATCGCGGCGATCTTGTCCGGGTTCACGTGCGGGTCCTGCTTGAGCTGATCGAGCGCCGCATTGAAGCGCGCCACCATCACGGCCGGATCCTTGGTCGCCTCCGCCATGAAGCCCTGTGCGTCGGCGGGATGCGTCGCCACCTTGCCGTTGCCGTACATGTCGAGCGCAAAGCCGACATAGCCCGCGCGCGCGAGCCGCTCGGCCTGCCGGCGCGCATGCTTATTGTGTCCCCACCACTCATGCACCACCAGTACGCCCGGGACCTTCGTCTTGATGGCATCATCCCAGGCGAAGTAGCCCTTGAGCGGCGTGCCGTCCTGCGAGTAAGCGATCTCGCGCGTCTTTACGGCGGCGTGCGAGGGCGATGCGAGCGAGAGTGCCGCCAGCATCGCAGTGATGGCGAGCAGGAATTTCACTGGGACTCCTTTCCATGGGTCAGCCGTGACGGCGGGAACGCACAAAGGGGAAACGCGCGAACGGGCGGGGAGCTGTCCCCGCCCGTCCCGATACTAGTCCAACTGTCCCTGCGTCCGCCTACTTGCTCGTGTAGTTGGCCGGCAGCAGCTCAGGCGCGGTCGGAAGGGTGGCCGTCTGTCCCTGCTCGCAGGTGATGAACAAGTCGAACGCCGGCATCGCGGTGACCGCCTTGAGCTTGGCATTGAGGTTCTTGTCGACGACCAGAGCGCCGAGGTTCTGCGCTTCGGCGCCCGGCGCGAGACCACGCGCCCACACCACGAAAACATTCGCGCCCGGAACAATGCGGCCCGGGGGGGCCAGGTGCTGGATGCTGAGACGGATCTCGATGTTTCCGTTCACGGTATGACGCAGCTGGACCTTGCCTTCGGCCGCGGGGATCTGCGAGCTGGCGCCGAGGACCAGATTCACCTTCGAACTCGCGTTGGCGGCGGTGGCGATCAACGACAATCCCAGCAGGGCGCTCAATCCAATGACTTTAACGAATTGCTTCATGGTGGGTGGTTCCTTCGGTGCGGGGAAGCAGCAGGGGTTCCCTTGGGCCCGGCAAGTCGCATTCGCGCACTCACCAACGACGCGGTAAGCGCAAATTCCATGCCGCGGCTGCGCAGCAAGGGGCGCCGGCGCAAGTGCCCACAGTCACAAGCACTAGCGGCGGCACTCGCAATAATCACGACCCCTCACGCGTGCTGGACAACCGCACATCGGGCATTCGTGCAACAACGAATGTAAGGATATTCCAGACGGTTAGGTCAGGCGGTCCACCACAAGCGCACCGCGACAACCGCCAAGAACAGCGCGAAGGCGCGTTGCAGGACTTGCTCGGGCATCTTCAATGCGAATGAGGCGCCGGCCCACGCGCCCAGCGCCAGGCCCAGCGCGATCCACATGGACATGTGCAGGTGCACGACTCCGGCCTTGTAGTACTGCCACGCCCCGAGTGCGCCGACCGGCAACAACAACGCCGCGAGCGAAGTCCCCGTTGCCGCCTCGGGCCGCAACTTCGCCACGAGCATCAGCAGCGGAACGATCACGATGCCGCCGCCGATGCCGAACATCCCCGAGAGCACTCCGGCGAACAAACCGATGGCGAGGTACTGCATGGGTGCACCTCCACTCTGACGGGCTTTCGATCAGATCGCCCGGGAACGCAACCTCAGGGCATTGCCGATCACGGATACCGAACTGAAGCTCATCGCGGCTGCGGCGATGACCGGACTGAGCAGCCAGCCGAACACGGGGTAGAGCACACCGGCGGCGATCGGAACCCCGAGCGCATTGTAGCCGAAGGCGAACACCAGGTTCTCACGGATGTTCCGCATCGTCGCGCGGCTCAACCGGCGCGCGCGCACGATGCCCAACAGGTCGCCCTTGACCAACGTAACACCCGCGCTTTCCATCGCGATGTCGGTCCCGGTTCCCATCGCGATGCCGACCTGCGCCTGCGACAGCGCGGGCGCGTCGTTGATGCCGTCCCCCGCCATCGCGACGATCCTTCCTGCAGTCTGCAGTTCCTTGATCTTCGCGGCCTTCTGGTCCGGCAGCACCTCGGCGATGACCTCGTCGATTCCCACCTGCTTCGCCACCGACTCCGCCGTGGTCCTGCTGTCTCCCGTCAGCATCACCAATCGAAGGCCTTCCGCGTGAAGCTGGCGAATGGCCTCCGCCGTCGTCGGCTTGATCGGATCCGCGACGCCGATCAAGCCCGCCAGTGTGCCGTCCACGACCGCGAACATGACGGTCTGCCCGGCGGCTCGCATCCGCTCCGCCTCCGCATCGAGCGCCCCCGGCTCGAGCTTGAGCTCGGCGAGCAATGCGGCGTTGCCCAGCTCCACTTTGTGTCCATCGACCTGGCCTGAGACTCCCTTGCCCGTTTGCGACACGAAGCCGCTCGATGCGGAAAGAGCGATTCCGCGTTGGTGCGCGCCCGCCACGATAGCGGCGGCAAGCGCATGCTCACTGTCGCGTTCGAGGCTCGCCGCGAGGCGAAGGACATCGTCTTCCGCCCACGGGCCAGTGGTGGCTATCGTGGTCAGTTTGGGCTTGCCCTCGGTGAGCGTGCCCGTCTTGTCGATGACCAGGGTATCCACGGTGCGCAGCACCTCGATGGCTTCGGCGTTCCTGAACAGCACGCCCATCGTCGCGCCCCGGCCGGTGGCGACCATGATCGACATCGGTGTCGCCAGCCCGAGCGCGCAGGGGCAGGCGATGATCAGCACCGCGATCGCATTGAGCACAGCGTATGCCATGCGCGGCTGCGGACCGGCGAGCGCCCAGATCGCGAAGGTGACCACGGCAGCCAGGACAACCGCCGGCACGAACACTGCGGATGCTTTATCGGCGAGCCGCTGGATCGGCGCGCGGCTGCGTTGCGCTTCCGACACCATCTTGACGATGCGGGCCAGCAGCGTTTCGGCGCCGACGCGTTCCGCGCGCATCACGAGCGATCCCGTGCCGTTGATGGTTGCGCCCACGATGCGTGAGCCTGCGATCTTCTCGACAGGGATCGGCTCTCCCGAGACCATCGACTCATCGACGGAGCTCTGCCCTTCGAGCACGACGCCGTCCACCGGCACCTTCTCGCCCGGACGCACACGCAACCGGTCGCCCACCATCACCTGGTCAAGCGAAACATCCTCTTCGGCGCCATCGGACCTGAAGCGCCGAGCGGTCTTCGGCGCCAGCCCCAGCAGCGCGCGAATCGCCGAGTTCGTGTTGCTGCGCGCGCGCAGTTCCAGCACCTGTCCCAGCAGGACCAGCGTCACGATTACTGCCGCGGCTTCGAAATACGCCTCGACCCGGCCCCCCTGCATCCGGAATGCGGCCGGGAACACGTGGGGCGCCACGGTTGCGAGCACACTCTCCACAAACGCCATCGACACGCCCAACGAGATCAGCGTGAACATGTTTGGGTTGCGCGTCGCGACCGACTGCACCCCTCGCACGAAGAACGGCCAGCCCGCCCACACCACGACGGGAGTCGCGAGCACCAGTTGCAGCCATGCCGCGAGTGTCCCGCCCAGGGCGCGTTCGACCGGCCTGCCCGGCAGCATGTCGCCCATCGCCAACCCCAGTAGCGGTGCAGTCAGCGCAACGCTGATCCAGAACCGGCGTGTCATGTCGTCCAACTCAGGGTTCGCCGTGTCCTCGAGGGTCACGGTCCGCGGCTCGAGCGCCATGCCGCAGATCGGGCAGGAGCCGGGGCCATCGCGCACGATCTGCGGATGCATCGGGCAGGTGTAACTGCCGCTGCCCGCCGGACCCGGCGGCGCAGCGGCGTCCATTCGTGGCGCAGGAATCGCTGGCGGATTTAAGTAACGCTGCGGATCCGCGCGGAACTTCGTCAGGCAGCCCGCGCTACAAAAGCGGTACTGCGTCCCCGCGTTCTCGTGCTGGTGCGGGGAGTCCTCGCGGACCGACATCCCGCACACGGGGTCGCGGAACGTGGCGGCCTCGTTCACTGGCCGCTCGCGATGGCCTTGATCGAGGCAACGGTGCTCTGCAACTTCTTGTACTCCGCCTGCGTGCCACTCAAGTTGCCCGCATCGCCGAGCTCGTCGAGCTTCGTCGCGGACGCTTTCACCTGTTCGACCAGCGGAGCGAGCCGCGGCGCGGTCGCGGGCGCGGCCTGCTTCGCCTGATCCGCGAGTGCCACGACGTAGTCGCGGATCCCGAACGCCAGATGGTGAACGTCTTTGAGCTGGCCACCCTCGATCGCGGCCGACAACTTGGCCTGCTCCTCGCCAATCTGCGTCCATATTCCGGCGATCGACCTTGCCGGCTTGACGGCCTCCGCTGCCTCACCCTTTTCCGCTTCGGCGCCAGGCGCAGCCGCCTCAGGGGTCGCCTGCGACGTCGCAGCCGGCGCTTCGGAGGCTCCTTGCTTCGAAGAGCAGCCCGTCAGCGCGACACCGGCCACCATCGTTACCGCCGCCAACGCCACCACCCACAACACCCCATTGCGCATGTTCGTCTTCATTGCGATTCCTCCAGTCCTAACGTGGCTGCCACGACCGGCCCGTCGATCGGGCACGGCAGTGACTAGTCTTGTTCCGAATCTCCGGCGACGTGCTTCTCGGCGGATTTGCGTCCGAAGCGGTAGAACACCGCTGGAGTCACAATCATGTCGAGCAGCGTCGAGCTGATCAGCCCGCCCAGGATCACCGTCGCCACGGGGTAAAGGATCTCTTTCCCGGGCTCGCCCTTCGCCAACACCAGCGGGATCAGGGCGAGACCCGCCGTCAGCGCCGTCATCAGCACCGGCACCAACCGTTCGAGCGAGCCGCGGACCACCATGTTCATGTCGAATTGCTCGCCCTCCTCCTTCATCAGGTGCAGGTAGTGCGACACCATCATGATCGTGTTGCGCGAAGCGATGCCAGTCAGCGTGATGAAGCCCACCAGCGAGGCGACCGAGAATGTGCCGCCGGTCAGGAAGATGGCGACGACGCTGCCGATCAGGGCCAAGGGGATGTTGAGCAGGATCTGCAGGACGATTGGCACCGAGCGGAAGTGCACATACAGCACGAGGAACATGGCGGCCAACGAGAACAGGCTCAGGATGCCGATCAAGCGCGTGGCCGATTGCTGGCTCTCGAACTGCCCGCCGTAGGTGATGAAGTATCCCGTGGGCAACGTGACCCGGGCGCCCACCTGCTTCTGGATATCCTCGACGACCCGCCCGAGATCCCGTCCGCTGACATTCGCCGAGACGACGATTCGGCGCTGGACGTTCTCGTGCTGGATGACGTTGGGCCCGCGCGATTCCTCGACCACGGCGATCGCCGAGAGCGGCACCTTGGCGCCGGAAGGCGTGTCGATCAGCGCATTGCGGATCGCCTCGAGGCTGCCGCGCGAGGCATCATCGAAGCGCACCAGCAGGTCGAACGTGCGCTGGCCCTCCAGCACCTGCGAGACCACGCGCCCATTGAGCGCCGTCTCGAGCGCTTCGTTCAGGTCGCCCACATTGAGCCCATAGCGCGCGAGCGCCACGCGATCGCCCTCGATCCGCACCTGCGGCACCAGCACCTGCTTCTCGGTCTGCAAGTCCACCACGCCCGGAACACTTCCCATCGCGGCCTGGATCTCGGCCGCCTTGGCGCGGAGTTGATCGAGGTCGTTGCCGAACAACTTGACCGCGATCTGCGCCCGCACTCCGGACAACAGGTGATCGAGACGATGCGAGATCGGCTGGCCGATATTGACGAAGACGCCGGGGATCTCGCCCAGCCGCGTGCGGATATCGCCCAGCACCTGCTCGCGCGTTCGCTTCGAACGCCGGAAGTCCACATCGATCTCGGTGTAGTGAACTCCTTCCGCGTGCTCGTCGAGTTCGGCGCGCCCGGTGCGCCGGCCGGTGGACGTCACTTCGGGCACGCTGAGCAGCTGCTGCTCCACGATGGTTCCGATTCTATTTGATTCGTTCAGCGACGTGCCCGGAGCGGCGACGACGTTGATGGTTGCAGTCCCTTCATTGAAGGGGGGAAGGAACTCCCGGCCCATCAATGGAACCAGCGCGGCCGCACCCAGTACGAGAATGATAGCGCCGCCGATGACGAATTCGGGATGCGGCAGCGTGAGCCCGAGCAGTCGACGGTCCCACTGCTTCAGGTGGCGCACGACGAACGAGTCCTTTTCCTCGGCCATCACCTTCGCCTTCGGCAACAGGAACAGGCACAACGCCGGCGACACGGTCAGCGATACCAAGAACGAGGCCATGATAGAGACGATGTAGGCGATTCCCAGCGGCGCGAACAACCGGCCCTCGATTCCGCTCAAGGCGAACAAAGGCAGGAACACGAGCACGACGAGCACGGTGGCGTAGACGATCGAGTTGCGGACCTCCGACGAAGCCTTGTAGACGACCTCGAGCGGAGGCCGGGGCAGCGCAGCATGTCGATTCTCACGCAATCGCCGGAACACATTCTCAACATTGACGATGGCGTCATCGACCAGCTCGCCGATGGCGATGGCCAAACCACCGAGCGTCATGGTGTTGATGGAGATGTTGAACATGTGGAACACCACGGCCGCCGTGACGAACGATAGCGGAATCGCCGTGAGCGTGATCGCCGTCGTGCGGAAGTTGAGCAGGAACAGGAACAGGATGATGAGCACGAGGATACCGCCATCGCGCAGCGCCTGCTCCACGTTGTGGATGGCCGCCTCGATGAAGTTGGCCTGCTTGAACAGCGGGCGCATCTGGACATCTTTCGGCAACGAGGGCCGCAGCTCAACCAGCGCCGCCTCGATGCGCCGCGTCAGCTCGATGGTGCTCGCACCCGGCTGCTTCTGGATCGACAGGATCACCGCCGGTTTGCCATTCACGCTGCCATCGCCGCGCTTGGCCAGTGTGCCGACCCCGACACTGCCGACTTCCTTCAGCAACACCGGGACGCCATTGCGTGTCGCGACGACCGTATTGAGCAACTGCTGGGGATCGCGCAGACGGCCGAGATTGCGGATCAGGTACTCCTGCGATTGCGCCTCGAGATAACCCCCCGTGGTGTTCTCGTTGCTGGCTCCGACCGCCTGTTCAACTTGCTTGAGCGAGAGCCCAAGCGCGGCCAATCGCTGCGGGCTGACGCGCACCTGGTACTGCTTGACGCCGCCGCCGATCGGAATCACCTGCGACACACCTGGAATCGTCAACAGGCGCTGGCGTACGACCCAGTCGGCGAGCGTACGCATGTCCATCGGGGACGTTGCGCCATTGGAGCTCTCGAGACCGAGCAGCATGATCTCGCCCATGATCGAGGAGACGGGCCCCATCGCGGGAACGATGCCTTTCGGGATATGTTCCGCGGCGAGCTGGAGCTTTTCGCCCACCAGCTGCCGGTCGCGGTATATGTCGGTGCCCCACGCGAATTCAACCGTCACCACCGACAACCCGATCCCCGACGTCGAACGCACGCGATCGACGCCAGGCGCACCATTGAGCGTGGTCTCGATCGGCAGGCTGACCAGCGTCTCGACCTCTTCGGGAGCCAGACCCGGCGCCTCACTCATAACGGTGACGGTCGGACGATTGAGGTCGGGGAACACGTCGACCGGTAGCTTCACGATCACCATGCCGCCATAAATGAGCAACAGCACCGCCGCCGCCACGACAAACAAGCGGTTCTTGAGCGCGAACAGGATGATTCGATCAAACATCGTCGCGCCCCCTAGTGACCGAGACCGACGACCGGGGCCGTCAGCAATGGGTAACCGCCAATGATGACGACGCGATCGCCCTGGACGACCGCACCCGTGACCGCAACGCGCGCGCCGAGACTTGCCCCCAGGGTAACTTCCTGCGCCGTGAACCGTTCGGGCGCGGTATGGACAAACACCAGCTTGCGCCCGTCCTTCTCAAACACGGCGGACCGCGGCAGCACCAGCGCCTGGGCTACTGTTCCCTGCTCGATGCCAACATCGACGAGCGCGCCGATGCGCAGATGGCCGCCTAAGTTGGGCACCTCGAACCAGGCCTCGATTGCCCCCGGAACCTCACCCTGCGTGACGCCCAGGGCGACGCGACGCCCATTCAATGCAAGTTCAGGCATCGATTGTGAGGTGATGGTGGCGCGAGTCGACCGCTGCACACTGGCGATGTCCGCTTCATAGACATCGGCGTGCACCCACACGACCGAGGGATCCAGCAGCGTCATGAGCTTCTGGCCCGCCTCGACCAACTGCCCGTTGACCACGAACACGCCCGTCAGCACGCCCGTCAGCGGGGCGCGCAACGTGAGATCGTCGACCACACTGAGCCGCGCGACGGCGTGCCCCTTGGTGACGCCCTGACCCAACACCGGCACCTGATTACCCGCGAAGAAGATACGGCCGGATTGCGGCGCCACGATCTCGATCTCCCCGCCGCCCCGTGGAGCCACGCGCCCCAGCACACTGAGCCGTTGCTGAACGGCCTCGGGCTTGAGTGGTGCGGTGCGGATGCCCATGAGGAATTGTGATTCTTTGGCGACATAGACCTGCGCTCCGGGGCCGACCGGAGCGCCCGAGGTCGAGGGGGCCGCGTCGTGGCCTTCGTGAGCCACGACAGGAGCCGCGAGCACGACGCACAGCAGCAGGGCCAGCCGCGCCGCGCTCGAGCGGCGCCGCGCGAACAGCGCCATGCCGCCGAGCAACACCGCGCCGAGGCCCACGAGCCACATCCATCCCCACGTTCGTGGTGGCGAATTCGCGGCGGCTGCGTGTTTGCTCGACACCTCAAGCCCCGGGAGCGCGAAGCGCGCGTCCCCACCGGCGTCCGTCACCCTCACCAACACGGTGAACGAGCCCGTGTCCGCCGGCGCCTGGAAGGGTGCGGTGTAGACACCTGCACGTGGCGTGGCCGCGGCGCTGCCCGACCACAACTCACGCGTGGCCGAACGCAGGCTCAACGCAATGCGGGCGCCGGCAACGGGAGCGTTCGTGGCGAAGTCGCTGACATAGAGATCGAGCGGTGTCTTGATCCCAGGGCGCAGGGGGTCATTCTTGAGCACGAGCTCGAAGCGATCCGAGACGGCGGTCAGCACATGGCGGGTGGTGAGTGATGAGGCACCGGTGCCGGAGCCGGGAGCATCATCGTGACCCTCATGGGCGCGAGCGGCACTGGTAACTCCGGCCGCGAACAACAGTGTCGCGAACAAAAGTTTCATCGCCTTCATCGCGCACCGCCCGCATTGAGTTGATCAAGCCCCAGCCCTGCTGCTGTTTCCAATTGCCCGCGCGCGTCCCAGTAGGCGTCGCCCGCTTCGAGTTGCCCGAGGAGCGTGTCCACTAGGCGCCCTTTCTGTGTGAGGTAGGAATCGAGCGGAATGCGGCCATCGGCATAGGCCCCGCGGATGAGCACGAGGTCCGGCCGCACCTTGTCTGATCGATCGAGATAGAACCGATAGAGCGTTGTGGCATCCTGGAAACGACGTACGGCGCCGAGCACTTCGAGCCGGGCCTGAAGGCGATAGCGGTCGTACGCTGCCTCGCTGCGCGCGATCTCCGAGGCCGCCCGCGCGCGCGCAGCCTCGTTCTTCTGCCACAGCGGCAGCGGCACGCTGACCCGCGCTGACCAAGCGTTTTCGGTGGCGCTGACACCCGTGATGCCGCGCACGATCGCGGGATCCCCGGCGAAGTCGGCGCCCGAGAACGACCGGCGCTCGCTATCGATACCGGCTCCCACGGTCAGGTTCGGGTGCGCTTCCGCTTCCGCGAGGCGAAGCTGCGCGCGGCGCTCGGCGATTTGGCGGCGCAATACCTCCCCCCTCCCCCGCGTCCGCAACGCCATCGCCACGACGCTGTCCTCGGGAGCGAGCAGCGAGTCGGCGGCAAACTCACCGCTCAAGCGCGTCGTATCGGCCAGCTCGCTCCCCACCGCCAGCCCCAACGCACCGATCGCTTGCCGCAATTCACTGCGGACGCGCATGGCTTGAGCCTCCAGGCGCAACAGATCGAGCTCGCTCAGGCGGCCCGTCACCGGCGTGATCGAGCCATCGCGTACCCGCGCCTGCGAGGCGCGCACCACTCGGCGGTCGAGTTCGGCCAACTCACCGAGCGTCGAGATGCGCTCCTGCAGGAACAACGCGTGCTCGAACTGCGCTCGCACGCGTGAAGTGATCTCCTGCGCCATGGCGCGCCACTCCGCTGCACTCGTCTGGGAACGCGATACCGCTACGGATCGGCGCGCGACGCGTTTGCCCCCGAGTTCCACTTCCTGGCTGACGGCCAGCCCCACCGAATGATCGGAGCCACCCCCGGTGGAACCGCCACTGCGCGATCCCTGCAGCTCGAGCTGCGGATTGAACGGCGTGCGCCCTGCAAACATTGAGTCGGCGCGCGCCACCGCAAGGTCGGCGACCGCCAGGCGGAGATCGGGATGCGAAGCGAGCGCCCGCTCGAGCGCTGCCGGCAGCGTGAGCGGCTCCGCGAATGACGACGTCGTCACCACGAACGCAAAAGTCGCGACCAGCACTGCGATGCATCCCATCGCCATCCGGCGATATGTCAGCGTTGAAGCCATTCCATAGCCACCTTTCCGTCAGGCCAATACGTCACCTGACACGCAATCCCGCGCACCAAAGCAAGGGCGCGCTCAGTCCGACAGCGGGACGAGACGGGACGCTAGGCGGAGTAAGGAGGGCTACGGGGCGACTGTTGGGCGGTCGCCGGATCGGGTGGGGCACCCGATCGTTCTTCCGGTTCGAATCGCACGGCAGCAGTCTGTGAATGCAGGTCCTGCGCGGCGATCACCAGGCTTGCGAAATGCAAGATGACGGGCGCCGGTGCGTTCAGGGACACCGCGACCGGCGCGGGTGCTGCCGGCAACTGGATGTGGCCGCAGCAACAAGCATCGGCCGGAGAGGTGGGAGCGTGCGCGGGCGCGGATTCTGACTCGCCACAACAGTAGTCATCATCGCCACCTTCGTGGTGGGCGGATTCGATGGCGGCGGCACCCCGCAACGGCATGGAGGTGCAGTGGCCAAGTTCGAGCGGCAGCAGCACCGCGACGAACAGAGTCAACATCATGCGCAGACCATGCACTTGCTTCATGCGGCTGAGTCCTCCAAAACGCTTCGACACTTGCAAGGATTACTTGGGATGCCGCTGGGGGTCAAGCAGGTTATCGACGATCCAGGCCGGAGCTGCAGACCGGCACAGCGAATTGATAATGGCATGACGGGCAGGGGATGTGAATCCGGCTTCGCAGTCCAGCGCATCCGCCCTGCCTCAAAATGCCCACATCAACTCCGCGACGGCACTGCGGTCCCGGGACGCATCGGCGGACTTGAGAAACTGGGTTTCAAGCGTGAGCCGAACCTGGGTCTGCGCCCAGAACGATACCCCGACGGTGGGACCGTCGGTGGTTTCCGCATCTCCTACCGGAACGTCGCGGTGCGCGTAGTCGTAGCGCGCGTAGCCGGCCCATCGGTCATTGAGCAGCAACTCCCCGAGCAGGAACCCGCCGTGGGTCCCCAGCGAACTCTCCCCATCCGGTCGATCCGTCCCCCACAGCATGCCCGCCACGCCCTTGGTCCGCGGTCCGTAGCAATTTGCGAACAGGGCCATCCGTTCGTAGTCGATCGAGGGAGCGCCCGGCGAAGCTTCGATCCGCCCCTTGTAGCCGAACGCGCTGAACGCGTTGCCGCGTTCGCCGAACAGCAATTCCCCGCTCGCATAGAGATCGGTGTGGCCTGTACCTGCGAGGCCCTCCAGTTGAGGCTGGCCGGCACCGAGGTACGCGTTCCAGCGCGGCAGGTTCACTGCTCCGAGTTCAACACCGCGCAACAGTGTCGCGGGCGCCCATGGATTCCGCGCACGCGAAGGCACTTCGAGTACCACCGGCGCGGACAACGGCATGGCAGCGCCCCCACCGTTGAACAGGATGGCGAACGGCAGCAGCTGGCCGAAGCGCACGGAATTGAAGCGCGGCGTCCATGAGGTGTTGAACTGGGCATAAGCCTGTTCGACCTCAACGCCTCCCGCTTGGATATCAAAGGCGAAGTTCGTGACACCGGACCAGTGCGGATCGATCGGACCCGCGATCCAGGCGTCGATCATTCCGGAGTGGAACCCTGCCTGCTCATGCTCGCGGGCCTCATACGTATGGTGCCCCATCACGGTCAGGTAGTGCTGCCATTCGAGTGGCAGCGGTTCACCCAGCGGCCGCTCCATCGCAGCGACAGGCGCCTTGGCCTCATCCTGCGTTCCCATCTCCATGCCTTGCCGCGGTGCCATGGCCCCGTGAGCCGAAGCCATCCCCCCTTGCTCCTCACGGAGACCACGCCGGATGTAGGAGTGACCGTCCTCGTTGAGTTCGGGTAGCCGGAAGTGGCACATCTGGCACTTCACCCCCTCACGCCTCGCGAACGCGGGCACGGCCCGGGCGCTTTCAACCTTGATGAGCGAAACGGCGGTCACGAGCAACAAAGCACTCTGTGCGGCGGCCTTCAGCTTCATGGGGCAGCTCCTTGCGCAGCGGAGATTCGCTGGGGACATCCCTTGCTGAACGCCAGCATCGTGCCATCGGGCATCTGTTCCGCCGACATCGCCCGGAGCTTGCGGTTGGCTCTCGTTTGCTGACTCCGGCATCCCCTCGGGCGAGCCACAACACGCCAAACGGGGTGGCGCGCATGGAGAAATTTGCACTCGTCGGGCAGGAAATTCAAAACCTACCCCGCAGCAGCCGTCTCAGCGCCCTGCGTTCTCGTGCAAGGGATCGCCGAACAGCGTCTTTCCCGCGAGCGCGGTCGCCGCGCCGAAAGCGAGAATTGCGCCGACCGTGACCATCGAGACCAGGGCGCGATCCGCGTACCACGCGGAGAAGTCGAGCGTGGCCACCGCCGAGCCCATCACGAGGGTGACAAACATCGCGGTCGTGGCCGCGAGCAGCCCGAAGCGCATGAGCACGAAGATGATGCTGGGCAGGTAGACCGCGGCACCGAGGATGGCGAGCACCCAGCCGGCATAGGGCGCGGCGGACATTGCGTTGGAGCCGGACGACAGCAGCAAGGAGACCACCACGGCGAGCCACGTCCGCCGCAGCAACAGTTTCAGCATGAGCAGCAGCAAGAGCGTCTCCAGAACCTGCAGCACGCACACCGAGCCACCATACGCCAGGCTGAGCAGGGTGGTGGGGATGCCGGTCAGCGACTCCAGCATTCCATCGTTCACCAATGTCGGAACACTGGCGAAGCCCAATTGCCGCGTGGCGAACACGGCGAGCGCGCCAAGCGCCACCACGGCGATTCCTGCGACGCCGCCGATCAGCAGGTCCCGCCCCACCAGCGGATCGCGCAGCCTTCCTGAGATGAGCCGGGTCCACGAGACCAGCATGCGCGGCCACAGTTTGCGGATGTAGGGCTCGAACGCCACGTAGGCGAACCACATGCTGACGGAGTGCATCAACGAGTGCCCGAATGCCCGGCCGCTGACCCAATCGGCTCCGGCAGACAGCAGTCCGTCTTCGGAGAGCCGCGTGGTGAAGGCGGACTCGAGGATGTTCATGCAGAACACGAACACCGCGATGCGAGTCGCACCCCGGCGGTCCCCTCGCCCCAGTTTGAGGTTGCGCGCCCCGAAGTACACGCTGGCGATCAGGGGCAGCAGCGCGAACACGAGGAAATTCACCCAGTCGACGCCACCCGAGGTTTGGACTTCGAGCGAGTCCACGGGGGCGGTCGAGCGCCCCCAATTGTGCACCATGGTGAAGTGGACGAGGCGCCCGCGGGAGGCTCCGGCCTGGACCGTCACCTGCTCATTTGCCGCCCAGGGCAGACGCGCCG
This sequence comes from Candidatus Eiseniibacteriota bacterium, assembly GCA_031366795.1. Classification (GTDB taxonomy): domain Bacteria; phylum Eisenbacteria; class RBG-16-71-46; order RBG-16-71-46; family RBG-16-71-46; genus JANLWK01. The sequence goes on from JANLOX010000252.1 coordinate 24,560, forward strand.
CCCACGCCGCGGCGGAATCGCAGGTGGCGGGCACCGGGCGCACCAGCGCCGCCGGCGTCAACGCCGCGGTGTCCAGCCCCGCGGCCTCGAGTAGCACCCCCCATTGGGGTGTCGCTCCAGGCGAGAACTTCGCGCTGTCCGCCGGAATAGCCTCGAGACCGATCAAGCGTCCCGCGGGATCGAGCAATACGGTGGCCTGTCCCGCGGCGAGCAGCGGCGGGTCGTTCACGCCGGGGTTTTCGGTATGGATGCTCGGGGACTCGATGATGCGCGGACTCCAGCGCCGCCAGAAGAAGATCGCGCTCGCCCCATTCACCCGTTGTTGCTTGTGGCTGCGCAGGTACTCCAGGTACGCGCCACTCTGACCGAAGCCTTCGACCGTGTGATCCGGCAACTGCCCGAAGCCACCTGTCTTGCCGAGAATGTCCGTGGCGCGCACGGACAGCACCTGCGTCGGCTGCTTCGCCACACGGAACTCGGGGCCGGTCAAGCCGGCCCACAGCGCGATCCCCAGTAGTCCCGCGGCGATGCAGCCGAATGCCACGAGCGGCGTGAGGCTGCCCTTGTCGCCCGCGTTGGCGACGAGTTCCGGCGAGGGCGTCTCGCCCGCCGCGAGTGCGGCCGCGAGCGGATCGCCACCGGGCAGCGCGCCGAGCACGGCGTAGGCCGACGCAGGACGCAACTCGGGATCGCTCTCGAGGCAATGCGTGATGATGCGGTCGACGGCGGGGTCGAGATCGCGCACGAGTTCGGAGGGACTCGTCAGTGAAGCGCTGTCGTGCATCTGCTTGATCTCGGCAATGCTCTTCGAGGAGAACACGCGCTTGCCGGTGAAGATCTCGTAGAGCACGAGCCCCAACGCATAGATATCGCTACGCACCGAGACGCGCCCACCCGAGAGTTGCTCGGGCGCCATGTAAGCCGGAGTGCCGGCGAAGCCGCTCTCCTTCGCCAACTCGTCGGCGAGACCGGCGAGACCGAAGTCCGTGATCCGCGCGCGGCCACGTCCGTCGATCATGATGTTCGCGGGCTTCAAGTCGCGGTGCAGCATGCCCGCTTCGTGCGCCGCGGCCAGACCGAAGCAGATCTGCCGCGCGATCTCGATCGCCTTGTCGGCGGAGGGCCTGCCCATACGCCGCAGCACCGAGGCGAGGTCCTCGCCGTCGATGTATTCCATCGAGATGAACACGTGCCCATCCGCTTCGCCGATGTCATAGACGCGACAGACATTGGCGTGGGCGATCTGGCGGGCGACGCGAACTTCACTGCGGAACCGCGCGAGCTCGGCCGAACTGCCGGCCACCGCCTGTGGCAGGAACTTGAGCGCCACCGACTGGCCGAGTTCGAGGTCATCCGCGCGATAGACTTCACCCATGCCGCCGCGGCCGAGCAATGCCACGACGCGATAGCGGTTGCCGATGCGCGTGCCCGGCTCGAAGCGTCCGTGCACACCGCCAGCGCTCACGGGGGGTGCTGAGGCATGCGCGCCAGCGGGACGCTCCGTGGAGGTGCGCGTGACGTCGCGCGTGAGATCCGCCGCCGCGCCGGCCGCGGGAACCGTCGCGGGCGCAGCTGCAGGCGCCGTCGCCGCGCCACAACCCGGGCAGAAGCGGGCGCCCTCGGTCAGCGCGTGCGCGCACTGCGTACAGAATGGCATCGGGGCGGATTCCTCTATTGGATGAGCGGCAAGCGAGGAGCAATGGCCGCAGCCCGCCCGCGCGATCGCTGCGGGAAAGTAGCACGCACACCGCGCAGCGCTCTAGCCCGGACCAGGGAGATGCCTGCCGGTTCGTATGGCCCCTAGCGGATCACCACCACCGCGCGCGATTGGACCGCGGTGCCCGCGTGCAGTTGCACGTAGTAGACGCCGGTCGCCAGCGGCCGCCCCGCGGCATCGCGGCCATCCCAGCGCAGCGTGTGCGATCCGGTGTCGCGCGCGCCTTCGTCGAGCACCCGCCGCATGCGCCCGGCGGGGTCCACGAGCAGCACGCGAACATTGGCGCGCGCGGGCAGCGCATAGTGGAGCTCCCCGGAGTTGCGAAGCGGATTCGGCGACAGCGAGAGCGCGATGGGTGCACCGGGACTCGCGGGCACGGAGGCGACGTGCGTGTACGCGAACGGCCCGATGTCGGCGACCGAGCCATCGGGGTCGTGGGGCCACGTGGGATCACCCGCGTCAATCGCGGCGCTACCCAGCACCAGGCGATAGTCGCCCGCGGCGGCGTTCACGAACCTCGGGTCGCCGTCGACATTGCCATACACCGTGTCCGTCGCGGAGTAACTGTTCGCCATGGCGCCACTGAAATTCCCGCCGCCACCCAACCACAACAATGCTGCGACCTGGTTTTGGTAGAACAGATTGTGCGTGATCAACGCGGACGTCTCGCTGAGCCAACAAATCCCACGGCCGCGCAGCGGGGCGGGAATGCCGTTTTGGTAGAAGATGTTGTCGCGCACGATGGGTGCTGCAAGGTCCACGGTGAGCAGGCCGTTGCCATCACTGTGGGCGACGAGGTTGTGCTCGAACACGCCGGTTGCGGATTGATGGAACCGCAGCCCGTGGACATCGGCCGAACTCGTAGCGAAGTTGTCGAGGACCAGGTTGTGGTGGATCCACGGCGCCGCCGCATTGCCCGCGAACACCCCCGCGCCCCCGACGCTTGCGCCGTTGTGGTCGATACGGTTGTGGTCGATTTCCGCGTTGCCATTGTCGATGCGCACACCGCCACCCAGCGACCCGCTGCCGCCAGTGATGCGGAAGCCGCTGACGCGCCCGCCCTGCGACGCGTCATGCCGAACGACGCTCGCCGACCCATTCGCATCGAGCACGCTCGCGTCCATGCCGGCGCCGAGCAGTTGGATGCGATTGGTGGTCAGCTGCAACGGGAACGTCTCACCGTTCGCACCGGCCGAGTACGTCCCCGCCGCGACGAGCACGGTGTCCCCGGCGCCCGAAGCCGCGAGCGCAGCAGTGATGGTCGCGAAGTTCAGCGGAACGCGGCGAACCGTGGCGCTCGCCGAATTCGCGAATAGCGTCGCCAGGGCGAGTGCGGCAACCAACACGACCGTCTTCATGTGGGATCGAACTCCAGTTGGGAAGCAAAGCGCACGGCCTTTACACCGATGAATGTCCTGGGCCGGGAAATGGTTCCCGGGATGTTATCAGCCTGTGCGACATGGCCCAGCGGGCATCAGTCTCCGGTCGTCTCAGGCTGAGCGCAGCTCCCACTCATCACGCCGCGACTCAAACTCGAGCCGCGTCGTTGCTGCTTCCTTGGCATCAATGCTCGCCAGTCGCTCGGTGGGATAGCGAATTGGGGCACGGCCTTGGGCGACCATCAGGCGCAGCAGTCGGTCCGCTTGGGGGCCAATCGGAGCGGCCGCGTTTTCCCAGCGGGAAACCGTTTCATCGCTCACGCCCATGTGCCTGGCGAAGTCCGCGCCCGACCAACCGAGACTCTTCCGCAGGAAGCGGACCTCTTCCCCGGTCAACCGCGTCCGCTTCTCAATCACAGCCCGCGCGATTAAGCGGTGGAGGCTCTCGATTCGCGGAATCGCGACCGCATAGTTGCCGCACTTCTGGCATCGCGCCACCGCAAGGCCAACCAGGGTCACATGCTTCAATCCGCACTCATCGTAGCGATGGTTTTACTTACGGCTCTTCATCACGGTTCCGCATTCGCTGCACTTCATTGCGCATGCTCCCGCGTAAATTGCCCCTGCCCTACTTCACCCGCCAAGCGGTCACCACCACAAGCTCGTGTTCCAAACGGAACGCCACGACGACCGTCATGCGACTCGTCTCAACTCGGTACCGCCATGTCCCATGTGCGTACGCTCCAGCGCGTACCGCTTCAAGCGATTACGAACTCGCGTTGCCACTTCACAGGTGCCCCGCGGGAGCGGGATGCCGCGCTACACCTCCGCGAACAGGTACTCGAGCGACTCGCGATCGAGCTTCCGTGCGAAGCCGTCGCCGCCCAGGACGCTGTTCACGAGCTCGCTTTTGCGCTGCTGGAGCTCCCAGATCCGCTCTTCGATCGTCCCCTTCATCAGCAGGCGGTAGGCGATCACCGTGCGGTGCTGGCCGATGCGGTGGGTGCGGTCGATGGCCTGGGCTTCGACGGCGGGGTTCCACCACGGGTCGAGCAGGACTACATAGCTCGCGGCGGTGAGGTTCAGACCCGTCCCTCCCGCCTTGAGCGAGATCAGGAACACGCACGCTTCGGTGTCATTCTCGAATGCTCGCACGATGGCCGGGCGGTCCTTGGTCGCGTCGTTGCCCGTGAGCATGTGGGACGGGATGCGGCGGCGCTTGAACTCCTTCTGCACCAACTCGAGCGCTTTCACGAATTGCGAGAACAGCAGCACCTTGTGGCCCTCGGCGAGCAAGGGCTCGAGCAAGTCGAACAAAGCATCGAATTTACCGGACCCCACATTCGACTTAGCGCCAGCGAGTTGCGGATGGCAGCAGATCTGCCGCAGCCGCGTGAGGATAGCGAGGATTGCGATTTGCTGCTGCTTGAGCTCGCCGCGCAGGGCCATCGAGGCGATCTCCTCACGCGCTTCGGCAAGCTTGATGAGGTAGAGCTTGCGCTGTGCCGGAAGCATCTCGCACATGCGCTGCTCCTCGATGCGCTCGGGCAGCTCGGGCGCCACCTCGGTCTTGAGCCGCCTCAGCAGCATGGGGCGCAAGCGTGCAGCGAGTAGGCGGCGCGTATGCGCGGGCGCATCGATGCGATCGAAACGCCTCGAGAAGTCTGTGCGGTTTCCGAGGTAGCCGGGATTGACGAATCCCATGATGCTCCACAGGTCGAGCGCGCGATTCTCGATCGGCGTGCCGGTCAGCGCCAACCGGTGCGTGGCCTGCAGCCGTTGCACGGCATGGGAAACGGCGGCCTTCGGGTTCTTGACCGTCTGCGCCTCATCGAGGATCGCAGCGAACAAGGGGATGTCGTGCCACGCCTCGATGTCCATGCGCAGCAGCGAGTAGTTGGTGATCACGAGATCGTAGTTCGCGATTTCGCGCAGGCGCGTTTTGCGGTCGCCCCCGCTCGTCAATGCGAGCACGCGCAGGCCGGGCGCGAATTTCGCGGCCTCGCGCTCCCAGTTGTGCACGACCGATGCAGGGCACACGACCAGCGCGGGCATGGGCCCCTCCGCTTTCGACGTCGCGCGCAGGTGAAGGATCCACGCCAGCGCCTGGATCGTCTTGCCGAGCCCCATGTCGTCCGCGAGCAGGGCGCCCATCCCCAAGGACGAGGCGTGCGCGAGAAAGTCGAGTCCCTGTCTTTGGTAAGGGCGCAGCTCGCCCGCGAGCCCCTTGGGCACCTTGCAGTGTGGGAGTCCCTTGAATTTCGTGACGCGTTCACGCAGTTCGCGCAGCGCGGCCATGGTCTCGGCGCCGGCGCCCATCTCCTCGAGTGCCTCAAGACTCTCCGGGCGAGCCTGCGCCACTTGCCAGAGCGTGACCTGCTGTTCGCCCCCACCCGGCTCCAGCCCAAGATCCGCGAGCATGTCGCTGACCTTGTCCAGTTGTTCGATCGCCTCGCGCTGCACCCACCCGCTACCAAGCTTGACCCACGGCTGCTTCGAGGACCGCAGTTGCGCGATGTCGTATTCCGTGAGGCTAAGGCCCTCGGCCTTCCACTCCGCCGACACGAGGAACAGGTCGATGCCGTGGCGTTTGGCGCTGATGCTCGCGGACACACGCCGCTTGGAGCCGATCAAGGCGTCCATGTTTTCGTTGCCGAACCAGCGCACGCCGGTAGGACGCTGCCGCCAGACTTCCGCGAGTTGCTCCACGGTGCGCGGCGTCACCTTAATCCACCACCCTACCCGGGCATCCGGCGCGCCGGGGCCACGATTCTGTTGCATCAGCAGAATGCCGGGTGCGGCGCCGAGTTGCTGAATCCATTCGACCACACGCTCGACGTGTTGGGACTCGGGGACATGGAACCACGCCTCGGCGGCCTGCATGTCGGGTTCGGCGGACGGCGCGATGGACCCGCTCAGCATTCGAGACTCCGTCAGCGCGGGCCGATCGTCCGGCAAGATACGCGCGGCGATCGCGTCCACGGACGACGCCTCATCCACAACGATGGCCATCGGAGCGTGCGCTTCACGCCCTCGCGCAGCCACAACATCCCATCGCCGGTCGGCCGTGTACTCGAACAAGCGCGCCGGTGGCTCCGGCGGTTGTCCCGGCTCCCACGAGTGGCCCGCCGTGCACGCCATCAACCGCACCTGCAGCCAGTCCTCGTCGTCGAGCCGCATCATCACCGCAGGCTCGACGGCGTGCTCGTGTGTGAAGGCCTTCGCTGCCTGCGCGGCCGCAGGCAACGCATCGGCGAGCGTGCGAACCAGCGGCTCACCCTGCTTACGATCGACCCGAATGGGCGCGGTGGAACGCAACAGCCGGAGCACGTTGGCTGGCGGCAACTCGGCAATTGGGTGCAGCACGCCATCGCACAGGAGTAGCCCAAGCGCTGGATCGTGCGGGCTCGCGGCATCGGAGATGTGGGCACACTCGGCGAGATTGCGCTGGCGTCCATCGGGCCAGCGCACCGCAATGCCCACTACGGCGTGCTCGCCGTCGCGCACGAAGTGGGGTGTGAGACGCACCGGCATGGGATCGAAGCGCAGCGGTTCGCCACGAGTAACCTTGAGCTGGGCGGCCAGCGGTTCGGCGATGGCATTGCTCCAGACGACGTCCGGCGAGGGCATCACCGCGAGCAGGAACTCCGTCATCAGCCCGCGCGGCGATCGGCGCCGCGAGAACGAGAACGCGCGCTCGCGCATGGACTCGATCATCGCGATAACGCCATCGAGCAGATCCGACTGCTCGCGGGTGAGCAGAGTGACGTCGCGTGACACCTCCGACTGCAGCACGCGCAATTGGTTCTCGCTACGCGGCTCTTCGTGCAACCGTGCCGTGGTGAGTCGCGGATCGAGCAGGAAGCCCAATTCACCGCGTCCGCTTGCCTGCACGCGCACCATGACGCGGAACTGCCGCTGGGGCCGCGAAGTCCGCTGCATCGCCCAGCCACGCAGGGCGGCCGCAACGAATGGCAGCTGCGCTTCCGTGTGGCGCTCAGCGAGATCGGGCCGGTCGCGGAACGGCTCCAGCTCCGCGGGCAGGTCGCCGTGCGTCCAACGCAGGATCTCCTGGGCAAGCATCCACGACTGCATGTCGCCCCCCTGCGCGTCGAGGATCGGCACGAAGGCGTCGTGCTCGACGTCGACGTTCGTGATGCCGGCCTCACGAAGCATGAACTCGAGCACCGCCGCCCGCCCGTCGCGACTGCGCTCGCGCCTGAGTTCCGCGAGTGACGCAGGCGGCGGGGGCGGGAGCGCGACCGGCGTCGGGCGCACGGGTGCATCGCGGCGAGGGCGCGGCGGCGCAACGCTGCCTTGCGCGGGCGGCGCTGCTTTGACCGGGCCATCCGCCAGGAAGTCCTCGAGCTCACCCGGGTCCATCTGCTCCGGATCGAGCAGCACTTCGAACATTTTCTCGGCGAGCGCATAGGCGTGCTTGCACCGGGGCGCCGCGGGGCACGAACACATCGGGACCCAGCGACGCTCGTTAGCGAGCATCCAGAGCGCGCGATACTGCCGGGTACCTTGGACCGTCGCGCGCACCTGGCCGGGAAAGAACTCCAGCCTCCCGACGCGCCCTAAGCGGAAGTAGCGAATGCCGCGATCCTTGACGGGACCATCGAAGTTCTTCAGTTCTCGCAACAGGTCGTCGAGAATGGGCTCGATGCGGGAGCGAGCGGGCGTAGTCGGTGTCATGGTGGCCTGGGACGGGGGACGTGAGAGTTGCAACGCGTGGGCTCGCGGGATCCTACAACGGCTCCATCCCCTGTTGCAGCACGTCGAGAAAAGGCGCGAAATCAACGCGCGGTGAACGTTGCACCGCCGAGCCCGCCATGCGTCCGCCAATTCCCTCATCCCCCTGGCACAACTTACGCCAAGTCATGAGGGGGACGAGCGGCTGGCAAACGGAAACGGCGCGCGATCCACGGGAGCATCGCCCTCGGCCGCGACGAATTGCGCAGGCAGGCCGACGGGTGATCGCATTTGCGATAGATCCGCTGGAGCAACTGGGCGGGTAGCGACTTCGCTGGAGCCAACTTTGCAGCAATGCGATACTCCTTCGCATTGTCGCGGCGCCTGCGCGTGCCGCACAATCCGTACTCCCCCGTCGAGGTTCCGTATGCCGCGTGGCCGTGGGTTCACGAAGGTCGATCTTCGACACCTGCTCGAAGACCTGCGCGACGCCTATCCCGGCGGGCTCGAAGAGACGATCCTCACCGAGCTCATCGCGAATTCACTCGATGCGGATGCGACGGTGATCCGCATCACCGCCGATCCCGCGGCAGCGACGTTCCAGCTCGAGGATGACGGGCGGGGCATGGTGTGGAAGGAGCTCCGCCAGTTCCACAACCTGGCCGCGAGCACGAAGACGCGCGGCGCGGGCATCGGGTTTGCGGGCGTCGGCATCAAACTCGCGTTGCTCGCCACGCGTGAGGTGATCACCGAATCGCGGCGCGGCAAGTCGCATGCGGCTTCGCGCTGGCACCTTGCTTCGCGCGAGATGGCGCCGTACGAGCCCATCACGCCCGCCGGCGTCGTCGCGAATCACGGCACGGCCGTGCTGCTGCAGCTCAATCACGGGCTCTCGCCCCTGCTCGATGCGGGCTACATCGAGCACGTGATCCGGCAACATTTCCAGCCGCTCGTTGATTCATCGTTCGAGGCTGCACTCGCACCACTGTATCCGCACGGCGTGCGCTTCGAGGTGAACGGCCACACGCTCGAGCGGCGCAGCGATCGCTCCGCCGAGCATGCGCCGCTCGAGGTGCGCATCGAGCGCCAACGCAAGGCGTCGGGCCTCGGTCACATCGAGCGCGCCGCTTCGCCGCTCCCCGAGCACTTGCGCGGAATCGCGATCAGCACCTACGGCAAGGTGATCCGGCGCGGCTGGGATTGGCTCGGCATCCTGCCCGCAGCGCCCGATCGCGTCACCGGCATCATCGAAGTACCCGCGCTGTCGCAGGCACTCACGCTCAACAAGGGCGACTTCGTGCGCACGGGTCCGCGCGGCGCCCTCTACTTGTCGTACCGGCGCGCGATCCAGGAAGCCGTGCAGGCGCAGTTGTCGCGCTGGGGCGATGCGCGCGACGTCGCGCAGGACGATCGCCGCAAGGCCGCGCGCCCGATGGAGCGTGACCTGCAGCGCGTGCTCGAAGGATTGAGCGATGCATTCCCGCTGCTGTCGTCGCTGGTCGAGCACCAACGCGGCGGGCAGCGGCGCATGGGCTTGGGCGAGGGAGCGGGACGCGGCGAGGGCGTGACCGAATCGGGCGCGCGCGTGGCGGAAGCAGCCGCTGTGGAGACGCTGCCTGATAATGCAATGGACGAGGCGACCGCGAACGCTGCAAGCGCGGAAGCAGCTGAAGCGACGCTTGCGACCATCGTGCCTCCCGCTACCCCACCGACACCCGCGACATCTGACGCGCCCATTGCTGGCACCGGACCGGATGGCGCCAACACAACCGGCCCACGCAGCGGACGCGGCCAACGCTACGGTCTCTCGGTCCAGTTCGAAGCCCGCCCCGGCGACCCCGAACTCGCGCGCCTGATCGAGAACACCGTGTGGATCAACACCGACCACGCCGCCTACCAACGCGCCGAGTCCACGCGTTCGACCGGCTATCACATCGCCGTCGCCGTGGCGCTCGCGTTGGCGCCACTGGCAACAGGCGACGCAGGCGTACAGAAATTCGTGACGGCGTTCCTCGCGCAATGGGGCGAGGCGGTGCGCGTGACGACGAAGGGAAGAGGACGAGCGAAGTGAGCCCAGCAGAATGAGCTACGGATCGAGACCAACGCCCGTGACAACAATCGTTCTCCGCTGAGGCATAATATTTGCGGACGGTCCCCGCCGACCAAGTCAGGCGGACCGCACCTCATTTCCGTCGGTAAGAGCGTCCAGAAGGAGGCTTTGCCCAGATGCAGTCTTATCCGATCCTGTTCCGCATCGTCCATGCCGTGCGTAGCGATCGCTTCGAGGCCCTCGTTGCCACCGATGGCCGAGCCTTGATGGTATTCGAGGATGACGAAGTGGTGGTGTCACGGCGTCGAACCGGGCGGGTTGACTGATCACGGCGACGGACCACTTGTTGCGTTCGAGGCGTTCCGGCTGAGCTTCCGGCACGTCCTCGACGACCTCGCCGAGGACAGCGCCATGCTCGAGGACTTCCAGAGGGACGCTCGGATGTTCTTCAGCGCAGATACCGTCGAAGAGTCCAACTGGAATAAGGCGCTCGACCTACTGCCGAGCGCGGCCGACTTGGACGAAGCGTTTCGCAATATGCAGCGAATGTCCCCGCGGCCATCAGCGATGACGATCCGAATCCTGCGATCCTACGCCGACGAGCCCATGCCGACCGCCGCTGACTCGGACTCTGTAGCTCTGCCTGTAGCCGCCTGACTCAGCCCGCCCATGGGTAATTCCGCATGGTCGGACCGCAGGTGGACCTTGCGGACGTCCTTCGGATGCTCCGTGAGTGCGCACAGGGGTTCGAGTCGCGCATCACGCGTCACTCATTGCAAATTCGCTGCGACGGTAAGATTGCGATTCTGCCGAAGGGTCCCGGGATACCCAGGTCGGCGACACTCGAGCGCCTGCGTGGCGTCATGATTCACGCCAGAATCGTGCGGAAGATCGTACAGGATCTCAATTTGAAGACAGACTGCGTTGCCCGCCACTTCCCGGCCCGCTAAACGCCTCGCCATTCCTTTGCGGCTGCCGCCCCTACCGCCCGCGATCGATCCGCTTGCGCAGCTCCTTCACGAACTCGCGGGCATCGCGCTCGCTGAAGTTGGTCATCACTTCCTCGTGGTCGATGTCCGCGTGCGAGAACAGCCGCTCGCCGCTGCGCGTAGTGATGATCAGCTCGCCGTCCCGGTAGTCGGCGGATTCGATGTCGTGCAGATCGCACTCCGCACTGTGGTTCAGCGCCGTGCGCACTGTCGTCAGCACCGCATCCTTGATGATCTGCCCGAGCATGTTGTCACCGTCCTCGTCTCCGGCCTCGCGTGTCTTGCGGTCGATCTTGGCCATCACGCGATCCGAGAGCTGCAGCGCCACCACCCGATCGGTGAGCAGTAAGGTGATCTTGCGATTCTCGGTGTTGATCGCGAGACGCGCCTCGTCCAGGTCATGTCGCCGGGCCAGTCGCATCGGGTCGTCACACGACGCGTTGAGGAACGTGGAGTGCGAACCGTGCTCATGGGCGGATGCGCCCTGGGCGACCAGGCATGTGGCCGCGACCAGGAGAATGCTCAAGGACTTCATGCGGAACCTCCGGGCAAAGTGGGGCGAGGGCCGTTGCCTCGAGGGGGATACGCGGCCGGGGGCCGCCGGGTTGCAAAAACCGCGGGAATCGAGAGATGCTTGAATGACCTCCATTCGCATAGCCTTAGGCCACAAGACGGCCCTACGAAGCAGCATCCCCCCAATTCCCTGCGAAAGGCCGACATGACGCCCGATCCCGAAACCGTCCGAGTGTGGGACGATCGCGCCGAGGCCTACGACCGCCTTTGCCATCGTTGGGAGATCTTCACGCTGCTGTCCTCTCGGCTGATCGACATGCTGCCCGCCGGCCTGGAGGGGCCCGTGCTCGATCTTGGCGCCGGCTCGGGGCTGACTACCGAGCTGCTGTTGGCGCGTCACCCGCGCTGCAACTCGATCCTGCTCGATCCCGCGGCGGCCATGATCGAGATCGCGCGCCGCAACCTCGCGGGGCGAGCGGCGGACTTCCACGTCGCGAGCATCGAGGCGGCGCCGGCGCTCGGCATCCGCGCCGCGGCGGCCGTATCCTCCGCGTCGATGCAGTTCCTCGAGTTCGAGCCGGCGTTCGCAGCACTCGAACGCATCATCGAGCCGCGCGGGCGCTTCGTCTTCAACCTGTGGAACCACCATTGGGAAGAAACTGCGGCTTCCAATGGCATGGCGGAATGGCACGCGATCGCGCGAGCCGTGTGTGATGCGGCAGGAGTCGCCGGGCTTCCCGAACCCGTCCCTCCCAAGAACCCTCCCAAGACGCGCCGTGATTTGATGAGCACATCGGGCAGGCACGGATTCCAGCGGGTCGAGGAGCATCGCGATGAGGACCACGCACCCGTCGCTCGCGGCATTGACTTCATGGCGATGACTTCTGATTGGCCGGTGAAGGGATTGTCCCCGGAACTGCGCGAGTCGCTGCTCCAGGCCATGTTCGACCGGGCCGCAGGCTCGAATGAGCCGGTGGTCTCGGCCAGGTTCGCGTTCGAGCGAATTGCCTAGCCGAGACCAGCCGGCGCGAGCCGTCGGTGCTGCTTGCGGTCACTGCATCATGACGACCCGCGTCAACGTCACGTGGCTGCCGGCCTTGGCCCTGACCAGGTAGACACCGGCAGGCGACTTGCGCCCGTAGCGATCCGTGGCGTCCCACTGGATCCGGTGTGTGCCGGCCGGCATCCACGCGTTCTGCAGCGTGCTCACGAGCCGGCCATCGGCGCTGAACATCTCCACATTCACCGTTCCCGCCGTTTCCAAGTCGAGCGAAAACGCCATCGGCCCGCGGGCGGGATTGGTCTGGGGCCTGAACGCAAACGCCTCGGGAGTCGGCTTGCCTCCCACTCCGGTGGTCTTCATCACCCGGATGTTCGCCGACGCCACATTGAGGCTCTTGGCATCACACTTGGCGTCCTTCACGGACAGCGTCGCGAAGTAGCCGCTCGGCCCGCTCGGCATCCCGTAGACGTGGGTGATGCTGGGGTCCGATTGGGTCACCGGATCCGAGCCGTCCCCGAAGTTAAATGTGTACGACGCGACCTGGTCGCCGTCCGCACCATCGGGGTCGGTGGAGGTCGCAGCATTGAATGCAACAGCCAGCGGCGCCGTGCCCGAGGCGGTCGAGGCCTCGAGGCGTGCGACCGGGGGCTGGTCGACGTAGCAGAAGCACGCGCCGTTGCCGACCAGCAAATAGCTGCCCTCGCCGGTGATGTCCGCTGCGTTGTTCTGTGACTTCTGCCCGGCATCTGGCCGCGAAAGGTAAGTGCGCACGTTGATCGCCTGCAGGTCACTGCCCGGCACCAGCGGCGTGTCGTCGGCCTTGCTGACCGCGAGCTTGATGGTGATCACGCCGCTCAGCGGATCGTAGCTGCCGAAGTCCGCGCTGCCGAGGGGCGTGGGCGTATTCGCGTTCGGCGCCGGCAGGGTGCCATCGAGCGGAAGCGCCGGACCGAAGTTGCCGTAGACGAAACTCTCGGCGCCCGTCGGGTCGGTCTTCATCGCCACAAACCTGCGATCACTCTGGTCCGAGGCGATCGTGTGGCGTTTCCAAAGGATGTACCACTGACTGCTCGGCGCCAGCGTGCCGCGCGGGCCCACCTGGAGCGTGAACCCGAGTTGGTTGACACCGGCACCGAGATACGGCTCGGCGATCGAGAGCGCCTTCACGTTCACGCTCGGGTCGGGCGGCAGGTTCTGGCCCGTGTCATTGTCGCTGCCATTGGCATTGATGTCGCTCACCGCCAGCAGGCCTGGCACCACGCATGCGCTCGCCACCGGGCTCCCGAGGGTCACCTCGGGACAGTAGGCGCCCTCGCCCTGCCCGTTCACGGCCGTGACGCGGTAGGTGATCAGATCGGTGGGATTCACGGACTCCGAGTAGCTATTGGCCGGCACCGTCGCCGCCAGCACGAATGCGCCGTCGCCGATCTTCCGGTAGATCTTGTATTCCGTGATGCTCGCGCCACCATTGTCGGGCGCCGTCCAGTCCAAGTGCGCAACGCCATTGAGCAGCACCCCCGTCGGCCCGGGGGCTTCGGGCGCCGTGGGCTCGCCCGGATCCTTGTCGGCGAACATCCGCATGCCGCCACACTGCCGCGTGATCACACACTTCGCCGAGAACGAGTTGGGCGGGGCATTCACGCAGCCGCCCACACAACCGTCGTCCCAGCCGACCAGGATGCGCCCCTGCTTGTCGATCGTCATGTCGTAGAAGTCGAGCTGGTTGCGGCACGTGCCGTCGCTGCAGATCCCGCCGCGCTGGATCGGGTCCGCAGGAGTCAGGTTCTGGGTGGTCCACGTCGCACCGCCATCGAAGGTCGTCGCGATGTACAGGTACCAGATACCCGGGAAGTCGGGCTGGTCATATGCGCCCGCGGTCGTGGTGCCATAGAACGAGAACGCGGCACGATCGCCGTCGCCGGCCACCACCGCCGGGAACGCGCAATTCTGGATACCGAGCGATGCCCCCACGTCACGGAGCGGCCCCCAGTTCAGGCCCTTGTCGCTCGACATCGCGATGCGCGGGTGGCCGTCCGCCGACTGCCAGCCGAGGTAGATGTTGCCGTTGTTCGCCACCCCGACGGAGGCATCGTCGTCTACCATCGAGGTGGATCCGGGCACGCTGCGGATCGCCCAGGTAAGGCCATTGTCCTCGGACACGATCACCGAAGCCTGGCCTCCCTCGTGATACGGCAGGCTTCCCCCGCACGCCTTGTCCGGCACGTAGACGGTCCCGTCGAACGCCACCTTGATGTGCCCATGCAAGCCGGCGCAGTCGCTGATCGTGAACATCGGCACCGACGCCCCGAATGTCTGGCCGCCATCGAGGCTAAGCGCAATCGTGGCATCCGCGACGCACTGCGACGCGTAGTAGACCGCGCGCGGATAGACAGGGCTCGACAGCGGCGCGTGGAACGAGCCGCCGCCCACGGTCTCATGATCGACACATGACGGCGCTCCCGATCCCTGGCTCGGGTTGAAATGGTCGCCGTCATCGTCCGTGAAGTCCGTGGTGCTGCCCGACGGAGTGCCGCCTTCTTCCTGCGTCACGAACGTGCGCCCCGTCACCCGGTCCGTGTACAGGATCGGATCGCCCAAGGCGCGAGGCGTGCTGGCGGTAAGCAACGCCTTCTGGTTCCAGGTCGCGACCGCCGGCGACTGGCAGTCGTTGAACACGACGTTGAGCATGTAGGGCGAAAAACCCCCGAAGTAATTCGCCGTACCGCCGTTGGCAATCGTCCGCAAGTTATTGCTGAACGATTGCTCGCGTGTCCAATTGCTGCCGATCGATGGCTCACCCGAGTCGTCACCCACCCCAGTCGGGGAGGTGAACTGGTGGAAACGCGGCGGACCCGCGGCGGACCAAGCGGGCGTCACGGCTACAAGTGGGAACAGCAGGAACGCCAGGGCGAATATTGGATGGGTCGAGCGCGGAACAGCGCGCGGCTCCAGCGAACGCAGTGCCATCGGAGGCTTCCTTCCAGGAGGTGAGCAAGACGCCTCGGGATCCGCGTGCGAGTGCGCACCGCCAGCCCCGTGCTTCAGTAACCGCAAGAAGCATCGGTGGAAGGAGTTGGCTGGGAGTTGAGTGGCGGCGGGTTGCCCGCGCTGGGGGCGTCCGAAGACGTTGGCGGACAATGCGTTAAGAAATCGTATGAATTTCGTGGAGAAATTACAGGCGTGCAATGAATCGCGCAAACGGGCGGGGAGCTTTCCCCGCCCGTCTCAATCGAACTTGGTCGCGATGGGAGCTACCCGTTCAGACGCTGGTCGTCCTGGCGCTGGCGAACGTGATGGCGATGTCGCCCGCGAGCATATGGGGCGCCGGGATGTTGAGGTCGGGCAGGTTCTGGCGAATCCACTCCCCCGCCTTCTGCGTCGAGGCATCGCAGCCCGCGCGATCCTCGCACACCGTGACCGAAGCAGCACCGCCGTCCGTCTGCACGAGGTAGTACGCGACGAAGCCGGGGATCACACTGATCAATGCTTCGATGTCCTTGCTGTGCCGGGTCAGTTCGTTCGCGAGCGTGGGTGCTGACTGGTAGTGCCGAATGACGGTGTACATGCTGACCTCGGGATGACGTCCCGGCGGTGGCACCGTGGATCGGTGCCGCGATCGGGACATGGGTGTCGGGTAGCTTGCGGATGGAAAGCAATCGCGTCAATGGGGGAGTTCGGAGTGTTGCGTGCGTCATTCATCCTGCCTACGCTGCGCATCGTCGGTTCCGGTCGCTCAAAGGTGTGCACGTTGTATCGCACGGAGGATTCCATGGCCAAAGCAGCTCGTGGCAAGCAGGCGGCGAAGAAGCGCGCAACGGTGAAGACCAAGGCGAAGCCGATCCCCAAGGCGAAGCCGAGCCCCAAGGCAAAGACCAAGGCGCGTCCCGCCAAGCGCGCGGCCGCCGCATCCAAGCCGGCCGCCGCGGCGATGTCGCGCATCGGCCTCATCACCCACACCGAACTTGCGAGCGCCAACCCGCCCGCCACCAAGGCGTGGTGCCAGAAGGTGCTCGGCTGGAAGTTCCAGCCGGCCATGCCGACGCCCGACGGCCCCTATCAGATGTGGCGTTCGCAGAACGATACCGGCGGTGGCATCCGCTCCAACCATCCGCCTGAAATCCCGGGCACGATTCCCTACTGCGAGGTCAAGGGCATTCAGGCCACGTACAAGAAGGCGCTCGCAGCCGGCGCCGTCGAGGTGATGGCGCCGATGGAGATCCCGGGAGGCATGGGGTGGATCGCGGTCGTAAAGGCGCCGGGCGGGGTGCCGATCGGGTTCTGGGCGATGAGCTAAGCGAGGCGCGAGGCACGGCGAACGCGAGCGCTACCCCGAGAACACATCCCTGAACGGTCCCAGGAACTTTCGCTCCGGGGACCAGTCGGTGATGGCGAACACGATCTCGGCGAACGCTCCGCTGAAGTCGTGCTCGAGCGCCTGGCGGAAATCGGTGGCGGTGCGATGGGGGTCGTTGGCGAAGGCGCCACACCCCCACGCGCCGAGCACCAGCGTCGAATAGCCATACGCCCGCGCGATCGCGAGCACACGATGGATGCGTTGCTTCAACAAATTGGCCGACGCGGGCTGCCCCACTTCCGGCGCGAACGGCGCGGCGCAAGTGATGAAGCTCAGCAAGTACGGCGTCTCGAGTTCCGCGCCATCATCGGTACGGAACACTGGAACATTGGGCGAGTAGATCGCCCAGTCCGTCGAATCCGGCAGCGGCCGTTCGCGATGGGCCTCGTACATCCGGTCGTTGACCAGCGTCTGGAACAGCGCGCTCGAGCGGCACAGCGTTTCTTCCTGCGCCCGCGCACCCGAAAGAAAGCCGCCACCGGGCTGGACGCCATTGGCGAAGTTCAGCGCGAGCGGCTCCACTCCCGTTTCGACGAGCCGCCGCGCAACGCCCAGTGTCGTCTCGTTGGTCACCAGCACGCGCGTCTCCGTAAACGCCTTCGGTCGCGGCTTCAACAGCTTGCCATCGGGCGGGATGCTCTTCTTGGAGCGCAATGCCGCCTTCACGTAGTGGCTCCAATCGACACGCTGGTCGCGGCCGAAGCGATAGTGCCCCCGCGTCGCGGCCTCCATCGCCGAGCGCCCGAGTGCGGCGGCGAGCTTTGCTGGGAGATCCAATTCCGCCTGGCGCGCCGCGGCCATGCGGGCGGTGTCGCGAGTGGGGAGGAAGGTCAGCATTCGGTGAGGCTAGCGTGCCGCGGAGTCAGCGGCAATGAGGGCGCTCGGTAGCCGTCCCGGCAGCATCAGTGCCGCGAGGGCCGCGAGCACGAGTGCGGCCATGTAGCAGATCGCCGCGGCGTGGTGCGAAACCACGCCTGGATTCGCTGCGAGCAGCGCGCCGAGAATCGAGATGCCGAGGACGCCGCCCAAGTAGCGCGAAGTGGAGAGCGCGCCGCCTGCCATTCCGGCTTGCGCATGATCGACGGCGCTCATGGCGGCGGATTGCGACGGAGATGTGGCGAGCCCGAGCCCCGCGCCGACGAGGATCAAGCCGACCAACGCATCCGCAGGCACCGCGAGCTTCGAGAAATTCGAAATCACGAAGATGCCCGCGAGCGAGATCATGCAGCCTATGAACGCGATCGGGCGCGAGCCGAAGCGTTCGGCGAGGCGGCCGCCCACCGGCGCCAGCGCCACCATCGCGATCATCATGCCGATGAGCGAGCGGCCGGTGGTGCCGGAGTGAATGCCGCGCACCTGCTCGAAGAAGATCGGCACTTGGAACAGCAACGCATACATCGCAAGGTTCTGCAGCCCGACTACCGCGTTACCCGCGGCGAACTCGCGAATGGCGAACATGCGCAGGTCGATCACGGGCGAGGCGGCGCGGCGCTCCCACGTAATGAACGCGACGAGCAGCACGGTTCCGCCGAGTGCCACCCAGGGTGCTGTGGCGCCATGCATGCGACTGGCCACGACAAGCGCGGTGAGGGACACGGCCAGCAGCAGCGTGCCCTCGAAGTCGAAGCGCGGGCCGCGCGCGGTGGCGGCTGACGTCGCCGCTGCGGGCGGCGCTGCGGGCGCTGCGTAGCGGATCATCGCGAACGCGACAAGAATCACCGGCAGGTTCGCGATGAACACTGCGCGCCAGCCGAAGTGCGCCACCAGCTCGCCGCCGAGCAACGGGCCGATCGCCGCGGCGGTTCCCATCACTGCGCCGAACGTGCCGAAGGCGCGCGGCCGCCGCTCTTCCGGCACGGAGTTGCGCAACAGCGCCATCGTCGCCGGCACGACCATCGCGCCGCCGATCGCCATGGCGATACGGGCCAGCGCCAGCGCCGGCAGCGTTGCCACGAGGAAGCCCAACGCGGAGCCCGCAGCGTAAACCGACATGCCGATCGTCAGCCCGCGGCGATGCCCGATCACGTCACCGAGCTTGCCGCACGGGCTCATCGCCACGATGCCTGCGATCAGGTAGCTCGCGACCAGCCATTGCGTCAGCGCTCCGCCCGGAACATGCAACTCTGAGCTGATCGAGGGCAGCGCCACCGCGATCATCGTGGAGCCGAGCGGCGACAACGCCGCGGCGAGGAACATTCCGGTGAGCAAGATGCCACCGCGAGGGTTCACACACCCCCGCGGGTGATGGCACGGCACTGCAGCAGGTACAGGCGATCGCCCTCGAACGCCCACTCGATGTCGAGGTCCATGCCGAACACGGCCTCGCAACGCAGCGTGAGTTGGTGGAGCGCAGCTAGCGCCGCATCCGACAACACCGCCGCATGCGCGCGCGCGTCGTCCACCACCACTTCGGTGGTGCCGCCGCCCACATGCAACCGCAGCGCGATGTCCTTGACGCCAATCGATTGCTCGAGGAGGCGACCCTCAGGATCGAGCCGGTAGGAATCCGGCACGACCGCGCCGGAGACGACCGTCTCCCCCAATCCCCACGCCGCCTCGATCAACCGCTCGCGCGCGCCCGTCGTCGGGTTGCGCGTGAACAACACGCCCGCGCAATCCGCGTCGATTAAGCGTTGCACCACCACCGCAATC
>JANLOX010000265.1:0-2451 GCA_031366795.1 Candidatus Eiseniibacteriota bacterium
CGCACCCACCACTCGCCATTCGAAACCTGCGTACGCCAAGGCGCCACGTCATAGGTGCCATCGCTCTCGGCATCCAGCGCCTCCACGACGACACGTAGCCGGCCCCATCCCGCTGCCGAGATGGTATCGCGCGCGCCAAACGCCAACGCGGCCGGCACACTCCCACCACTCACGCGCGACGAATCATCCAGCGGCACCAACGTCACGCGCTCAATCCGCGGCGTCGTGCGATCTTCCACCGCGTACCCTGCGAGCAGCGGATTGATCGCCATGTCGCCGCGGCGGATCTCGACGTGGAGATGCGGTCCGCCCGTGCCGCTACGGCCTGTCCACCCGATGATCTCGCCTGCTCTCACGCCGAAGCGCCCGGCCGCGGGCCACAGGTCTTGGTCGTACTGGCCGCTCGAATCCTGGATCGCCGCAACGTAGCCCGCCACCGGTTGCGCGAAGGCATCGAGGTGGCCGAACACCAGCAGCCGCCCGTCGGCGGTCTCGTAGTACAGCGAGCGCCCGTAGCCCACGCCGGAGGTGCGCACGCGTTTGAGCACCGCGTCGTCGGGCGCATAAATCGCGCGGCCGACGACACCGCCGGTGCCGAGATCGAGGCCGGCATGAAAGTGATTGCTGCGGTGATCGCCGAAGTAGCCGTTGGCGAGGATGGGCGTGTCGAACAGTTGATGAGGCAGCAGCGGGAACACCGGCGCGGGCGTGGCGAGATCCGGACGGCTGGACGCGCCGGGCGCGGAATGGGCAGCAGCGAACGCGGGGGCGGTGGACGCAGCGGGCGCCGAATGGGCAGCGGAGAGCGCGCAAACCCCGGCAGCAAACGTTAGCGCGAGCGCGACCCGCAAGACTCCAGAACGCGCGGCCCCTCGTGGGCGTGACATCAAGTGCTGGGCTCCTTCCTTAGAGCAGCCTGCGTTCGATCACTTCAACAGTACGATGCGCGCGGTCGCATGCGCGCCACCACTCACCAGCCGGATAAAGTACACGCCCGATTCAAGCAGCTCGCCCGAGCGGTCGGCACCATTCCAGACAACGGAGCCCCCGGGACCCGCGCCGAGTTCGAAGCGTTGGCGCAACCTTCCTCCCACATCGTAGATGCAAAGCGTCTGCCGTGCCACGCCTTGCGCGGCCTTCCAGAACAGGGTGAGCGGCAGCCGCGCGGGCTGGGCCAGCGAGATGACCGCGGGCCCACGGACCCCCGCGAGCAAATCGCGCGCCTGGGTGGGCAGCGTCGTGACGGTGACTTTGTTCGAAGGGGCAGAGCGCTCTTCTTGTCTGTTGTGCGCCTCGATGCTGATTCGATACGTCGTAGAAGGCGCGAGATTTGGAAGCAGCTTCGATTCCCGCCCGCCCGCGAGGACCGTGGGGTATTCTGCGCGACGCGCGATGTGATCGAGCGGCGGCGGCGAGACCGTGATCTCGTAATACCACGGCATGCCGCGCGTACTGTCGCTGCCGGTGGCCGTCCATTCGAGCGTCAGCGAGCTGTCGCGCACGTTGGTCGCGACCAGGTCCGTGACACGCGCGGGGACATTGTTGAGCACGCCGTCCGTCGGCGTCGCGAGTCGCGAACCGGTGCGCGCGAAGTTGCCACGCGTGGTGAGCCAGCTCTTCGCGGCGTCGACTTGGCCCGCTATCCCGGTGGGCAGGTAAAAGTAGATGAGCGAGTCATCGCCGGAACCCGCGAGTACCCGCTCGTGCGATTCGCCGCCGAGATCGAAGATCGTCGAGCGATCGCCGGCGTGACCCGGCTTGGGGAACTCACTGCGTGGTGCCGCAGCGCCATCGAACGCGAGTAGACGCCGACTGCACGGTACCAGCACCGCGGCAAGCGCCGCATCGTACGGAGCAGTGACCCGCGCCAACGTGGGCCCAGAAACGAGATCCGGCAGCACGACAGGCCAACCCGCGAGCGGGGTGCCCGTCGAGTCGAACGCCGCAAGTTCGTCAGGGCTTACCAGCGGAACGATGATCTCGTCCGCGCCATCGCCATTGATGTCAGCGGCGATCGGGTCTTCCGCTGGCGTGCCGCCGAGCGGTTTCGTGAACAGCAGCGCTCCTGCGGGCGTGTAGGCGCGCAACGAGGTGCCGTACGCGCCGACGATCATGGTGCCTCCGGTAGCGCCCTGGCGCATGACTAGAGGCGCTCGCAATCCCGCGCCCAGCGTACGTGACCATAACGGCGTCGTGAGGTTCGCGCGGTAGGCGTACATCCTTCCCCCTTGGGAGCCGAGCAGCAGTTCCAACCCCGGAGAGACCTCGAGATCCGCGAGTGTCACCGGTCCCGACGGCGGTGCGCCATCGCCGCCGAACGGGAACGGCGCGACGCGTTGACCATTCGCATGCCACACGAAGATGGCGCCGACCAAGCTCGGGCACACGACCTCGCACACGCCATCGCCATCGACATCACCGAGACTCGGGCCCGCGCCCGGCGGCTCGTCG
>JANLOX010000290.1:0-6246 GCA_031366795.1 Candidatus Eiseniibacteriota bacterium
CGCGCGGTAACCTCGATGGGCGTGCCAATGACCGGGGATACCGCGTTGCTCGTCAGCGACAGCGTCACCGGGCGAAGGTTCACGGTCTCGACTGATTCGATGGCGGCGGGTGAATACAGGGAATCGCCGGGGAACTGCACCCGAATCCTGTGAGTCCCGGGGCGCCCCAGTGCGAAAGTGAACTCAGCGAGTCCTCCCACCAGCGGCACCCTGCCGAGCGTCACACCATCATTCGAGAATTCGATCGCACCCTGCGCATCGGCAGGGTTCATGCGCGCCGTGGCCGTCACGCTTGAGTCGGCGGCCACGGGATTCGGCGTGCAGCGAAGGGAGATCACCGCGAACCCACTGCCCCAGAACCCCTGCCGCAATTCCACGCTGGAAGGCTCGTGCCGTGCATCACCGGAATACTCGGCGCGGATCAAGTGACTGCCCCACGTCGAGGTGTGATGGTCGAATACCACCTCGCCGCCCGCCAGGGCGTACGACTGAACGAAGACTCCGTCTTCAAGAATCCCGACCGAACCGGTTGCGGCTGCCTCGAGCCTTGCAGTGAGCGATACCGTCCTCGAGCGCGAGGGGGATGTGACGCTCGACAGCGTGGGCAGCACCAGGTCCCGAATGACCCGCTGGATCATCGATTGGTCCGCAGCCGAATAGAGTCCGTCGCCTTCGTAGTGGAGCTGCAGCGAATGCTGCCCGGAGTCGGCGAAGGTCACCGCGGCCTGCGCGTATCCCGACACCACGGGTGTGACCGCAAGGGTCACGCCTGCTTCCTGCCATACGATCTGTCCACCCGCGGTGGTAGCCGCCTTGCCTCCCGCCTCGATCCAGGCGGGCAGGTATACGGGATGGTTCAGTCGCGGCGTAAAGGTCAGCGGTGGTGTCGAGAGTGTCGCGCTGACCGGCGCGACCACTAAGGTGGTGGATTCCGCGGCCGCCGACAGGGCGCAGCCTGCGCCGGGGTATCGCGCGCTGACCACATGGACACCTGGGGTGCGCGGGTACAACGAGACCGAGGCGCTGCCGGGAGTTGTCGAGGAGGGCAGCTGCGACTCGCCATCCAATGCGAATTCAATTTCGTCGAGGCGGGTCGTCAGGGGAGCGCCCCGCACGGTGGGTGTCACGGTCGCCAGCAGCGGGACGCCACCGCGGCTCGCATCGGGAACCACCGTCAGCCCGAGCCTTACCGTGTCCTGTGCTTCGCCATCGATGGTCAGGGCGACACCGACGCTCGCCCGCACCTCGCACGCGGTCCCCGTGTACTCCGCGCGCAACTGGTGGGCGCCAGGTGCCAGGCCCGACTCGAGCACGAGCGCGACCGAGTCCACGATCGCAACGGCGCGGATCAACCTGCCCGCATCGAATATGCGCACATCGCCGCCGATACCTGCGTCGAGCCGCACGGTCAGCGTTTCAGGCACCTCGCAACGGCCCGGGCTTGGGGCTGCGGTCAAGGCAAGCGTAGGAGCGGTGGTGAGGAACGACGCATGAACCACGTGGTCCTGTCGCACATCCCGCAGGGTGTAGGACTTCGCCTCTGACACTGGCACGCCGTCCAGCGTCAGCGTCGGCCGCGCGACGCAGTCGGGCAACATCCGGAACTCCACGCTGTCGCCGCATGCCACATCGATCACCCCCACCGGCGCGATGATGCCGCCGGTTCCGGAGCTCGCGGTGACCTGGAAGTAACCCCGCACGAAATCGACGTAGATCGAGTGATTGGCCTGGACGTTCGTCCATGTGTAGCGCACCCTCGCGCTGACGGAAGCGCCGTCCACCGTCACACCGGAGACTCCGTAGCAATCGGCCGGCCGGATCTCGACGGTGACGTTGCTGCCGGCGGCCACCGATATCGAGGGGCCGTCCGGAACCAGAGCGCCGCCACCGCTGTGTCCGATCTCGATCGTGAATGGGCCGGCGGCCAGCGCGAGGGCAGAAGAGAGCGCAAGCCCCACCGCAAGCGAAAGCGCACACACCGTGGGCCGCACGAGCAATCGCAGAAGGGAAGCACCGAGTTGGTCGGCGGGGGTAGCGCGGGGGAAGGCGGGGCAGTCGCGCTTCATGGCTTCAAGAATACCATAGGGCCACGGCGCACAAGCGCCGCGCGGGCGGCCGGGGCAACGCTTTGACACGCCGTGCCCGCAACGCCCCCACCTTGTCGCGCGGCCCCATCCCGCCTAGGTTTTCCCCACCATGAGCGAGCCCGAAGCGAACCCGCCCGCGAATCTATTGGTCGAACGCGCCGAGGCGCTGCTGCGCGCGTTGGGACGGCTGCGGCATCGGCTCGAGCGCAAGTACGTGGCGATCACGCGCGACATGGCCGAAGCGGAGGAGGGCAGCGCCCAGCGCGAGGCGGGTGAGGCGTTGCTGACCTACCTGCATGCGGTGCCGAAGCGGGCCGCACGGGTGTCGCTCCCCGACCCCGCGGATCCCGAGCGCAAGCTCGAGATCGCGCTGGACCCCGCCCTGACGCCGCAGGCCAATGCCGCGCGCTACTTCAAGCGCGCCGCGAAATTCGAGCGCGCGCTGGAAGAAGTACCGCTGCGCTTGAAGGCGACGCAGACGGAGATCGACGAGGCCGCCTCGTATATCACACGCCTTACGGACGCACTCGCCGCGGACGGCGAGTGGGACGGCGCGCGAACGCGACGCGTCAGCCGCCTGATCGACGCCGCTTATGAGCACCTGCCGCCCGTGCTCAAGCGCGAAGTCCCCGATGGCCGCGCCGTCGCACCCACCGCGGACGCCGCGACTCCCGATGGACCGGTCGTGCACGCGCCCTCGAAGCGGCGCGAGCCCGTCGTGCCCGCGCGACTCCAGCCGCGACGGCTGAAGACGAGCGAGGGCTGGGACGTGCTGATCGGCCGCAGCAACGAGGGCAACGACTACGTGACGCATTCGCTGGCGCGGCCCGAGGACTACTGGTTCCACGTGCACGGCTGTCCCGGCTCGCATGTCGTGCTGCGCCGCGGCAAGGGCAAGAACGAACCCTCGAAGCAAACGCTCGAACAGGTGGCGGCGTGGGCGGCGTTTTATTCGCAGGCGCGCTCGGCGGGCAAAGTGCCGGTGATCTGGACGCTCAAGAAGTACGTGCGCCGCCCGCGCAAGGCGCCGGCGGGACTCGCGACCTGCGAGCGCGAGAAGATGCTGATGGTGCGCCCCGTCGAGCCGCCGCGCTCGGCGCTCGCCGACAATGCCGACAGCCCCACGGACGACTGAGTCCGCGATTCAGCGAGGAGCTTGAAGATGACCGCAGCGAAACAGCCGACGACCCGCAAGACCGCGAAGAAGTCTGCGACCAAGCGCAAGCCTGCGACGAAGCTCTCCACCACCCGCAAGCCCACAGCGAAGCGCGCGGCCAAGCCCACGACGTCCCGCACACCGGCTCCGCGCACCGCGGCACCGGGCGCCGCCGGCCACGCCGCCGCGTTCGCAGCGCTGTGCGCGATTCTCAGGCGCCAATCGAAGGGCTGGCTCGTGCCGCAGGAAGGCCCGCGCGGGATGCAGGTCTTCACGAAGCAGGAGTTCGGCGGCAAACCGTTCTGGCTCGCCGGCGTGCGCTGGGGCAAGAGCTACATCAGCTTTCTCATCATCTCGGTGTACATGTTCCCGGACCTGCTCGAGAACATTTCGCCGCAGCTACGCAAGCGCATGCAGGGGAAGTCGTGCTTCAACTTCCGCGACGCAGACCCTGTGCTGATACGTGAGCTGGATGCGCTCACGCGGGTCGGGTTCGCGCGCGTGAAACGCGACGGCCCCGCCATGCTGGCGAAATACGGGAAGGCTTAGTCGAGAGCCTTCGGAATCGCCGCGGTCAGGTTCTCCGGGGCGCCATCGGTGATGATAACGTTGTCCTCGATACGAATGCCACCGAACTCGAACATCGCCTCGACGCGATCCCACACCACCACGTCTTTGTACTTCTCGCGGTGGTCGCGGTTGTTGATCAGCGCGGGGATAAAGTAGAGCCCCGGCTCGACGGTGATCGCATAGCCGCGCTGCAACGGCAGGTCGGCGCGCAGGTTGGTCAGGCCCTGCCTCTGGGTCGGCGCGCGGCCCGGGGCGCGGCCACTCGCATCGCGCACGCCGAGCCCCACGAGATGGCCGAGGCCGTGCGGGAAGAACAGCGTGTGCGCGTCGGTCTCGACGAGCGTCTGGGGATTGCCCTTCATGAACCCGAGCGCCACGAGCCCTGCCACGATGCCGACGGCCGCCTCGAGATGCACATCGAGCCACTCGCGGCCCACCGTGCACCGGCTGATGGCACGCTGCTCGATCGCCAGCACCAGCGCGTAGAGATCGCGGAACAGGGCGTCATCGCCGCCCGGCGCGCGGTAGGTGCGCGTGACGTCGCTGACGTAGCGGTTGATGGCGACGCCCGCGTCGATCAGCACGAGTTCGCCCGCCTGAACCACGCGCCCGGTGGGCATGAAGTGCAGCACCGCGGAGTTCGGACCTGAGGCGACGATGGAGTCGTAGGCGACACGATCGGCACCGGCGCGCATGAACGCGGCCTCCATCTCAGCGCGGATCTGGCGCTCGGTGACACCACCCTTGATGAACTGCTTCGCCGCTGCGTAGCCCGGCACGGTCGCGGCCGCGGCGGCACGCAGGCGTTCGATCTCGACCTCGTCCTTCGGCCTGCGCGCATGGAGCAACGCCTGGCCGATCTCGGTGGCGCGCGCCGGGTCCCCGCTCACACCGGCGATCGGGCAACCCAGCGCCACGAGGGGGCGGCCACGACGCTCCGCAAGCCAGCCGGCAAACCCTGACATGGACGTGCCAGGAATATCGGACTTGCCCTCCCACACGCGCTCCGCGGTGGTGACGTCGGGAACAAAATCGACCCAGCCGGACTTAGGGTCGTAGGCGATGACACCGCCGGGAATCTCGCGGTCTGTCAGGTAAAAGTAATCCGAGTGGGCGATGTACAGGTAGATCTGGTCCGCGCCACCCGGGATCCCGATGGGCGAACCGGCTCCAACCAACAAGACTTCGTCATTCAAGTTCAAGGCGGCGGCAATTCGCTCGCGACGTCGATCCAGGAAGTTCGTCATGCATCAAATCTACCGAGGACGGATGCACTGAGCAACGTCTTCAATTACACTTCGGCCCTCCCCAAACTTGAAGGAGGCGCCATGAAGCCTTTCACGCTGCTGCTGCTCGCCGCGGTGTTCGTGCTGTCCGCGGGTTGCAAGGAGTCGCTGACTCCGATTAAGACGCTGCTCGACGATCCCGGCCGGTACGACCACAAGATCGTGCGCGTGGCGGGCAAGGTGACGAACGCCATCAGCGTGCTCGGCTACGGCGGCTATCGCATCGATGACGGCACGGGCCAATTGACGGTCATCACCAAGACGAATGGCGCGCCGCGCGAAGGCGCCGAAGTGGGCGTCGAGGGCGAGTTCCGCAGCGGTTTCACGCTGGGACCGGAAACGGTCGCGGCGATCATCGAAAAACGCAGGATGTCGCCATAGCTCGAGTCGTCCTCCCGGCCGAACCTCTAGGACACCACCAATGACCGTTTTGACGCTGCTGCTGAGCCTGCTCCTGAGCGCCGTTCCCGCATCCAGCGCGAAGGCCGCACCCGCGGCCAAGCCACGGGCCGCAGCGCGCACGCTCGAAATGGTCACCCTTTGTGGCGGTTGCTTCTGGTGCACCGAAGCGGTGCTCGAGGATTTGAAGGGCGTCGAGAAGATCGAGTCGGGATTCTCGGGCGGCACGGTCGCGAACCCTGGTTACGAACAGGTCAGCACCGGCACGACGGGACATGCGGAAGTGAGCGAGATCACGTTCGATCCGAAGGTGATCTCGCTCAAGGATCTGCTCGAGGTGTTCTTCACCCTGCACGACCCGACGACCCTGAACCGCCAGGGGTTCGATGCGGGGACGCAGTACCGTTCCGTGATCTTCTACCGCAACGACGTCCAGAAGGCCGTGGCACTTAAGGCGATCCAGGACATCACGGCGAAGAAGGTGTACC
Source organism: Candidatus Eiseniibacteriota bacterium (assembly GCA_031366795.1). GTDB lineage: Bacteria > Eisenbacteria > RBG-16-71-46 > RBG-16-71-46 > RBG-16-71-46 > JANLWK01. Next base: position 5,987 of record JANLOX010000290.1, read on the forward strand.
CGAACAGGATCGTCACTGAAGTGGCGCCGTTCAAGGCGTTCTACAAGGCCGAGGACTACCATCAGGAGTATTTCAAGAAGAATGGCAGCGAGCCCTACTGCCAGAACATCATCGCGCCAAAGGTCGCCAAGTTGCGCGCGCACTTCTTGAGTCGCTTGAAGACCCAGTAGCCGGCGCTCCGCACTCCTGCCCCGACGGGCCAGGACGATTCATGAAGCGCTAGACGAGCCGCGGCCCCTTGCGGCGCTCGTCACCATTGC
>JANLOX010000373.1:0-25581 GCA_031366795.1 Candidatus Eiseniibacteriota bacterium
GAGCCCGTCCGCGCGGGCAGGGTGAACGCGGGTGCCGTGATGGGTTCCTTGGTGCGGGCTGCCGGGCGGGCGGAAGCCATGGGAGCCATGGGAGCCATGACGAGCAGCAGCAAAACGGCGAGCAGGTGTCGGGGAGCCAAAGCGGTCGAACCTCCTGGTTCCAGTTGATGAAACCGGAATTGGGGCAACGTGGCACTGCCAACACAACAGTCGTCTTATGGCAGGACTCCGAGGGGTTCTAGTTTGGATACCCCATGGTACGCGCGGAGTTCTGGGGATTGGGGCTTGCAAGGACAAGGGCAGGCAAATCCGGACTAGTCGCGTAGCCCCGCGCGCCGAAGCACCCACATCATCGGGCACCACTTTGTGAAGCCCGACTGGAGCAGGTTGAAGCCGACGAACGCCGTGAAGGCGAAGAACCACGGATTCACCCATATGCCGAGTGCGACGGAAACGAGAATGAACGACCCGGCGATCGCACGAAGACCTTGGTCCACAGTCATGGAGAACTCTCCTCTGCTTGAAGGGTGAGGGTGCTCGTGTTGCGTTGGACGAGGAAGTACAGCACCGGCACGGCGATGCGTGACAGCACGGTGGCTGCGACTTCGCCGCCGATCAGCGCCACGGCGAGGCCCTGGAAGATCGGGTCAAACAGGATGACCTAGGCGCCGGCGGCCACGGCTGCCGCGGTCAGCACCATCGGGCGGAAGCGGACGGCTCCGGCGTCGATCACGGCGTCACGAAGCGACAGGCCCTGGGCGCGCCTCAGTTCGATAAAGTCCACGAGGATGATCGAGTTGCGCACGGTGATGCCGGCGCCGGCGATAAAGCCAATCATCGAAGTGGCTGTGAAGAATGCGCCCATCATCGCGTGGAACGGCAGGATCCCCACGAGACTCAGCGGGATCGGCAGCATGATCACGAACGGTGTGGTGAACGACTTGAACCAGCCCACGGTCAACACGTAAATGAGCAGCAACACGACGGCGAAGGCGGCGCCCATGTCACGGAAGACTTCGTACGTGATGTGCCACTCGCCGTCCCACTTGACCGAGTAGCGCTCGTCGGACGTGGGCAGCGCGGTGCTGAGTTGGTGGACGGGGAAGCCGTCGGGAGTGTTGAGCGCCTGCACGCGGGGGCGCAGGTCCGCGATGGTGTAGACGGGGCTCTCGACCCGGCCGGCGATGTCACCGAGCACATAGACGACCCGCTGGAGATTCTTGTGATGAATCTCCGGTGGAGCGCTGTCCCGCGTGACGGTGACCATCTCCGAAAGCGGTGTGCCCTCCCCGGCCCCGAGGCGGATCGCGGACAGCGCCGCCAGGCTTGCGCGGTCGGCAGCCGAGAGCTGAAGACGCACCGCGACCGCTTCTGCCTCGCGCGGGGCGCGCAGCACACCGACATCACGGCCGCCGTACAGGCTCGCGGCAGTCGAGGCGGCCTCCGCGGGCGCGACCCCCGCCAGTGCCGCGCGATCGCGATCCACCTCGAAGACGGAGCGCGGCGCGTTCTCGGTGAGCAGCAGGTCGGTGTCCACGACGCCGGGCGTGTGGCGGAACACATCCCACACGCTGCGGGCGAAGGCGCGTTGGCCTTCCAGCGAGGGCCCGTAGATCTCGGCGACGAGCGTCGAGAGCACCGGTGGGCCCGGGGGCACCTCGACGACCTTGAGCCGCGCGCCATGCGCGATGGCGATCGGCGCGAGCGCTTCGCGCATGCGTTTGGCGATGGCATGGCTCTGCGCCTTGCGCTGCCCACCCTCGACCAGACACACCTGCACGCTTGCAAGCCGGGACGCCGTTCGGAAGTCGTAGTGACGCACGAGGCCATTGAAGGTGATGGGCGCGCTGGTCCCGGCGTAGACGATGGTCTGCTCGACTTCGGGCTGCCGCCTGACCACGTCACTCATGGATTGCGCGACGGCCAGGGTGTTCTCGAGCGGCGTTCCCGGCGGCATGTCGATCAGCACTTCGAACTCGCTCTTGTTGTCGAACGGCAGCATCTTGACGGTGACCAGCCGCAATCCCAGCAGGCTCACCGCTGCCAGCAACAGCAATGCCATCACGGCGAACATCCCGCGTCGGGCTTTCGGTTCATCGAGCAGCCGGCCCATGACCGAGCGGTACAGCGCATCGAGTCGGCCCTCCTTGGGCGCCGCGGCGTGAAGCGCGCTGGGTTTGAGCAGGCGGCGGGCGGCCCACGGAGTAATGGTGAATGCGACGAACACCGAGAACAACATGGCAAACGAAGCGCCGACCGGAATCGGTTTCATGTAGGGGCCCATCAAGCCGCCGACGAACGCGAGGGGCAGGATCGCAGCGATGACGGTGACGGTGGCGAGGATCGTGGGATTGCCGACCTCGTCCACCGCTTCGATGGCGCGGGTGTCCGGGTCGCGCGTGTCGCGCATGGCAAAGTGGCGGGCGATGTTTTCCACCACGACGATCGCGTCATCAACGAGGATGCCGATGGAGAAGATCAACGCGAACAACGTCACGCGATTCAGGGTGTAGCCGAGGAAGCGGAACAGGAACAAAGTCAGCGCCAGCGTCACCGGAATGGCAACCGCCACGACGAGCGCTTCGCGACGGCCCAGCGCCAAAGCGATCAAGGCGACCACCGAAAGCGTGGCCAGCAGCAGGTGGAAGATCAGGTCGTCCGACTTGTGCTTCGCCGTGGCGCCATAGTCGCGAGTCACCGTGGCGGCGATATCGCGCGACAGCAGTGTGGGGCGTAGTTCGTCGACCCGATGCAGCAGCCCCGAGACGAGATGGGTCGCGTTGACACCCGGCCGCTTCGCGACCTCCACAGTCACAGCCGGTTGGGGATTGCCCTCGCGGCCGGCGAGGAAAACGTAGTTCGTGGGATCGCCCGGGCCATCCACGACGTTCGCGATCTCGGAAAGTCGCACCGTCGATCCTGCTCGAGTGGGGATCAATAATGCGCCCACTTGTTCGGCGTCGAGCAGCGGGGAATCGGAGCGCAACTCGCGCTCGCCATCGGGTTGCAGGACGCTGCCAGCGGAGAACGACAGCCCTGCCGATGCGAGTGCCTGCGCGAGCGCTTCGAACGTCACGTGCGCGGCGGCGAGCCGGCCGGGATCGGGTTCGACTCGCAACTCTCGCGGCTCGCCGCCAATCAGTGTGACGCGGGACACGCCGGCCGTCTTGCGCAACTCTTCCGCCAGCTCCGCGGCGACCCTGCGCAGGTCGTTCTGGTCTTTGTCGGCGCGGCTGGGGCTGGTGAGCGTCAGCGCCAGCACTGGAACGTCGTCGATCGAGCGTGGCGAGACCGTGGCGACTCGCGAGCCGGCTGGGAACACCGCGGCTGCCTCGTCCAGACGCGTGCGCACGCGGGTGAGGGCCTGGTCGGCGCTTGATCCGACCTTGAAGCGCGCGATCAGCAGGGCACCGTCCGCGCTGCTGGTGGAGTAGAGGTACTCGAGCCCGGGGATTTCCCACAGTTGCCGTTCCACGGGGCTCGTGAGTTGACGCTCGACCTGCTCGACGGGAGTGCCCGGCCAGGCCAGCCGCACATCCACCATCGGCACTTGGATCTGCGGCTCTTCCTCGCGCGCGAGTGTCGCCAGTGCCAACAGCCCGAGCAGGACGGAGGCGAGAATGGACAAGGGAGTGAGCCGGGAGTGCAGAAACGTTCGCGTCACCCGGCCCGCGAGCCCAAGACCGCTGCGCGCAGGCGTCACGATCCGATCCTCACCGCCGCACCCTCACGCAACGCTCCGGGCGCCACGACCACGGAATCGCCCGGATCCAGTCCGCCGAGGACTTCCGATTGTTCGCCGAAGCTGCGACCGAGCCGCAGCCAGCGAAGCTGTGCATGACCGTCGCGCGCGATGAACACACCGGTGAGCGCGCCACGGTGAACGAGGCTCGTGTTCGCCACACCGGTCCCCGCGTGAGCAGCCGCATGGGCAGCACCGAGAACGCGAACGCGAGTGTATGTACCGGCGGCGAATCCCGCAGGGTCAGGGAGCGCGAGGCGCGCCGTGCGCGTGCGCGAGGCAAAGTCGACCATGCCGTCGAGCAGCTTGATCGTCGCCGTGCGCCAGGTTCCGGCCGTGGTCTCGACCTCGAGGCTGCCGCGTTGAAAGCTCGCCACCACACCTTCGGGGACCGCGACGATGACCTCGAGCGGACCGCTCGAGCGCAGGTCCACGACGGGGCTGCCGAGGTCGAGGTCCGCGCCGATGTCCGCGTGGCGGCGAACCACCACGCCATCGAATGGAGCGCGCAGGGTGACTGCCGTCTCGATCTGCTCGAGGTTGGCCCGCGCGCGTGCCAGTCGTGCCTCGGCATTGCGGCTGGCGCTCTCGGCGGTCTCGCGATCGCTCGACGCCACGACGCGCGCCACGAAGAGCGATTCGAGGCGCCCGCTCTGTCGCGCCGCCACCGTGGCGGACAACTCGGCAGCGTCGAGCTCGCTGTGCGCCGCCGCGAGCGCATTGCGCATCTCGGGTGCATCAAAACGCGCGACCGCCTCACCGCGGCGAACCCGCGCGCCTTCGCGAGCGGGCAACGACGTCAGGCGGCCCGCGGTGCGGGCGGTCAGGGTGGCCTCCTCGGCTGCCTTCACTCGCGCGGGTAGCACGAGTCCTGAAGCGAGGGCCGACGCTCCGAATGGCTGAACCTGTACGACGGCTTGGGGGCTTTCCGCTGTCGCAGCGGGGGCAATTTCATGACGGGAGCACCCTGCCGCGGTGCCCGAAGCGATCAGCAGCGCCGTGACGGTGGTGATTCGCAGGTCTGTTAGCATGGCGCGGTTACGGCTGCGGGAACGCAGCCATCGGGGTCCACGAGAGGTCGGCATGCCCGTATGAGCCCCAAGCCACCCAAAGGATTCGCGGCGCACCCCAAATCGCGCGCAGCCCAGCTGTTGGCCGCCTCGAGCAGCCCCTCCGCGCCGTCTGCCAGCGCATCGCAGCGCGAGTCGGAGTCCCGGTTGATCGCCGCGGCGCGCAAGGGCAACCGCCGAGCGGCCGCACAGATTCTCGAGTCGCTGAGCCCAACGATCTACCGCTTCGGAATGGGGTTCTGTCGTGACCCCGATCAGGCCGAGGACCTGACGCAGGACGTCCTGCAGACGTTGCTGGCGTGGTTACCCCGGTTTCGTGGCGAGTCCTCGCTCTCGACCTGGGCGTTCACGGTGGCCCGCAGGGTTTGCGTGCGGCGCCAGCGCCGCATGGCGCGCATGATCTCGCTCGAGGGAAGGGCAGATCTTTATTCACGCGCGGATGCGAGCGCCGGACCCGCAGAGCGGCTGGAGCGGCGCGAGCTCGCCAAGGCGATCGAATCCGCGGTCGCGGCCCTGCCGAAACAGCAGCGCGAAGTCGTGGTGCTGCGTGATGTCGAAGGTTTGCCCGCGTCCGAGGTCGCGATCGTGCTGGGGATCGGGGAGCGCGCCGTGAAGTCGCGGCTGCACCGCGCCCGGCTCGCGCTGCGCGTGATGCTTGCGCCGCATGCGGCGCCTTTAGGAATGCGCTCCGTCCCGGGTAAGCGCGAGACCGCCAATCGCTGCCCGGACACCGCGTTGCTGCTCAGCCGTTACCTTGAAGGCGAGCTCGATGGTCAGGTTTGCGATCGGCTGGCGATGCACGTCGCCGAGTGTGCTGCCTGCAGCGAAGCGTGCGAGTCGTTACGGGTCGTGCTGGGTGCCTGTCGCAGGTGGGGGACGTCCCCGATTCCTGCGGCCGAACGGAAACGCCTCCAGCTTGCGGTCCGTGAAGCCGTGCGGGCGATGGTAGCCTGATGCCCCTGAGTCTGCTGGCCACATCCGGTGGCCACCTCGTGTTGCCGGATCGCGCCGCGCTGCTCGTCAGCGCGTCCGATGGCGGCAACCTCGTAGTGTTGCCGCCCCGGCCAGTGTGGGAGCGAAGCGAACTCTCGCCTGATGAGCTGGCCCGCTGGGGCTGGCTCGTGGCGGCCTGCGGGCGCGCCATGTTGGAGGTTCTGCCGCAACTTGAGGGCGGTTGCCTAAACTATTGGGAAGCGGGTAATTGGGCGCTCAACGATGCCGTGGCTCCGGGGGGGCGCAAGTGGGCGCGTGACCACCGCAGCATGCATCTGCACCTGCTGGGGCGCGCGCCCAATTCGACCGATCCCGCATGGCGTTGGGGCGAGTCGCCACGCTTCCCCAACTACGCCGAGCGTCACGTATGGGCTGCAACACACGAACGGTTCACGCCAGCGGAATGCCGCGCAATCGTCGTCGCGGCGGAAACGCTGCTGCGTGCGCGGTACGCGTTCGCCGACGCGGACATCGCGGCGCGCGGTATCTGTGCGCGCTGCGGGTATCCGTTCGCGATCGCGAACGCGGCAGCGACCGGCACGCCGGCCAGGACGGAAACGGAGGCTGAGCCAACGCGTTGCCCGGAATGCAGGGAATCGGCCGGTTGAAGCAGCGAGCACTCGAACGCCCTTGCCGCCGCGTTCACTTTTGACTCAGCGGATGATCACGACCCGGCGTGTGAACGAGGCGCGATCGACGGTCAGTTTCGCAAGGTAAACACCGAGCGGCGCGGTGCCGCCGCGCGAATCGGTACCGGGCCAGCGAACCGTCCCGCGGCCGGGCGGGAAGTCGCGCGGGGCCTGGCTCCACACGCTCCTGCCGCCGATGTCGTAGACCACAATGCCCACGCGCGCGGGGCGCGGTAGCTCGAGGCCGAACGAGGCCGCATGCCGGACAGGGTTGGGATACGCCTGCGACAGCTGCAATGCGCCGGGGAGACCCAAGCGATCGGGGTCGGTTCCGGCGCTCATTGGGGATGGCGAGTCCGCCGGGACCAGGATGATGGGCGAGATCGAATCCGCGAACGCGCCGCCACCAAAGCGCGCCACGCGTGTGGCGGTGGCGCCACTGAAGATGATGCCGATGCGGCCCCCATTGGCGTAGGGCGCCCAGGCACACAGCGAGCCTTCCGCGACCGGCCGCCCATTGCGGAGCACGACCACGCGGCCATCGGCCCAGGCGCGAGCGCCGAAGCGGTCTCCGGGAACGAACTCGATGTTGCGCCAGGGTCCGCCTCGTCGCGTCCATCCCGCACCGGGCGAATAGGTGTTGAGCACGACCTGTCGCAGCGGCGCCGACCAACTCACCTGCACGGCGCCCGCGGTCCAAGTCGGTCCCTGCACTTTCAGGAGCAGATCGTGCTCCGGCGCGGTGGCCGAGAGCGAGTCGAAGTCCATCCACGCTTCCTGGTTGGGAGCGAACGGGGGACTGTTCCATATCAGGTAACCGGCCGTTCCCATGAAGCCGAGCCCCTGCTTGCGGACGGCGAACACATCCTGCGAGCCCAGCCACGCCGGGCCGGGAGGGCCGTTCGCGCGATTGAAGCGGTCGAGCACGCCGGCGCCCACGAGCACGCTGGCGCTCGCAGTGTCGGCACGACCGCCCGAGTCGGTGACGATCAGGCGCACGGGCACCCTGCCTATGGCATCCGCGGGCACCGGGCACACCGCCGTTGCTCCGAGGCGCGTAAGGGCAGATCCTGGGAAGCCCACGCGCCACCGATAACGCAGCGAAGCGGGGGCGTCCTCGGCGTCGCTGCCGCTGCCGCGCAGCACAAGGGCATCGCCCGCAGCGATGATGTCGCCCGCGCTGGGGAATGTGATCATGGCGTGTGGCGGGCTTGTCGCGGTGTCGACGACATCCCCGCCGCCGAAGTCCACTAAACGTGATTCGCCGGCGCCCCTGAGCAGCAGCCCGATGTGACCGCCCAGGCCCGCGAACTCCCAGTTGGCGATGGAGCCCGATCCGATCGCCACGCCGTTTCGGTAGGCTGTGAGCTTGGTGGACGAGACGCGCGCGCCCAACTGGTCGCCCGCTTCGAAGTCGACATTGTGGAACGGTCCCGCCCTGCGCACCCAGCCCGCGTTAGGCGCATAGGTGTAGAGCGCGACAAAGTGGCCCGTCCCGGAATACGCCACCTGCACGGCGCCTGTGTTCCAGTTGGTGCGTTGTACCTTGAGCAGCAGGCTGTGCTCCGTGGCATTCGCCGTGACGGAGTCGAAGCGGAAGTAGGCCTCCTGTTCGGGGCCGTAGGTCGTGCCATTCCAGACCGCATACGCGGCGGGGACGGTCTGGGTCAGGGCGAGTTGGCTTACGGCCAGGCCGGTCAGGCCGCAGCACCAGGGTTCGGTCAGCGCCACGGTGGAGTCCACGCCGCGCTCGAACGTATCCAGCACGGGTGTCACCGGGAAGGGCAGCGGCAACCAGTCGCGTTCGAGCATGTTGTCGGTCTCATCCGTCTCGAACGTCTCGCCGAGCACGTCCGCCTCGACGCGCACCACATGCGGTGCCTCGGAGACCGGCGGCAGGGTGCGCTCGATACGCACGCTGTCGCGTTTCCCCACCAGCGTGTCGCCTTCCGCGACCACCGCGCCGTCCAATCGCAGTCGCCAGCGTGAACGCGGCGCGGGCATTGAGCCGTCGTTCGCCAGCGTGAACGCGATCGTCGTAGGACCCGAACCTGTTGGACGTTTGGGAAAAAGCGTCAAGCCCGTGGGTGCAAGGTTGAGCCCAGGATGGATCACCACCTGGGCCGTATCGGAAGCATTGCGCGGATCGGTGACGATGAGCCGCACCAGCAACGAAATGCCGGTGCCGTCGTCGTGGTTCTCGGCGATGAACGAATCCACCGCGGCCTCGGACGTCATCACGTCCGGGTGGAAGTGGTTGTTGTGCTGAACCGAGATGCTCCAGTGATAGCGCAGGTTGGCATCGCCGTCATCCGCATCGTGACCGGCGCCGCGCAGGAACACGGGCCGTCCCTCGGTGTAGAACGAGGCGGCAGCGGGCGCCAGGATGCTCGCCACAGGCGGAATGTTATCGTGAACCGACAGGTTTCCGCCGCCGAAGGCCGCGAGCCGTGAGCCCGAGGCCCCCTTGAGCATCAGGCCGATCCGCCCGCCCTGGCGCGAGAATTGCCAGTTGTCCACGAGGCAATCGCCCAGCTTGCCTGAATTGCGGTACACCTCAACCAGCCCGTTCGACAGCGCGCGCGCGCTGAAGACGTCGCCGGAATTGAAGCGGATGTTGCGCCACGGGCCCGCGATGTGGGTCCAGCCCGTTCCCGGCGTGTAGGTGTTCACCACGATGAGCGAGCCTGTCGCGTCGAAGACGACCTGAATCGCGCCGCTCGTCCAGCTCGAGCCCTGGACCTTGAGCAGCAGGTCATGCTCCGGGGCCGAGGTCGAGATGGAGTCGAGCCGCACGTGCGCTTCCTGGTTGGCGCCGAAGGGGTCGTTCCACAGGCAGTAGTTGCTGGATCCGGTCTGCACCAGCGCGTGCGACTGGATGGCGAGCCCGTTGAGGTTGCCGAGCCACGGGCTGCCCAGCGGGCGATCCTCGCTGGTGAAGGCGTTGAGATCCGGCGTGGCGGCGACGCGGTTGTCCCGCAACACGACGATGTTGACCGTGTCGCGCGCCAGCGCGCCGTCTTCGCGTGTGACGGTCAGGATGGCGGTGTATTCACCCGGTGTCGGGTAAATATGCGCCGGCTGCACAGCCGTGCTGCCGGTGGTGCCGTCACCGAAATTCCATGTGTATTCGATGCCGCTCCCGCCCGTGTCATAAGAACCCAGACTCGAGAACAGGATCGTTGCGGGTGCGGCGTGCGAAGTCGGCGTTGCGCTCGCACGCGCGACCAGCGCGCTGCTGACGATGCCGCCGGTGTAACGAATGCGCCGTACCTCGCCCGTGTAGATCGAGACGTAGAGGATTTCGCTCGAGACCGGATCGATCGCCCAATCGACGGGGCCCTGCAACCCCGTGGCGAAGCTCTGCATCGAGAGGATGCGTTGCGTGTCGTCCAGCGTGGCGACGCGCAACCAGCCGCCGCCAAAGTCACCGAAGAACAGGCGCCCGCGGTAGGCGGGCGGGTAGCGCGTGCCGGTGTAGAACACGCCGCCCGAAGTGCAGTTGCCGCGGATGCCGAACGGCCGGCTGCGGGTCGAGTCGGTGTGGTTCCACACGAATCGCGGGTCGGTCGGCGCCGCCGGGAGACTTGCGTTGTTCGAGTTCCACCCGCCGTGCTGCCCGGGGATCACATCGGCGAGCAATGCGTAGGGATCGTCGCCTTCGCGCAGCGGCCAGCCGAAGTTCATTCCGGGAGTCGAGACGACGTCGAGTTCTTCCCATGTCCTGGCGCCGACATCGCCGACGTAGGCGATCCCGGGATTGCCCGCGGTCGTGTCCGCGCTGCCGGTGCCGGGGCGAATGCAGAAGCGGAAGGGGTTGCGGAAGCCATAAGCCCACACCTTCGACTGGGGCGCGTCAAGATCGCTCGTCGCGTAGGGGTTGCTGGCGTAGCCGCGGCCGGTTTCGGGATTGATGCGCAATAGTTTTCCGGCGAGGCTGCCGAGGAACTGCGAGCGCAGCGCGCCGATGTCCTCGAGCGTGTCGCTCTTGCCGGGCTCGAAGCATGACGGGTCGTGGCCGCCGACGTCCGCGAACTCGAAGTGGCCACCGTCCCCATGCGAGACGAGCAAGCTGCCATCGCTGCCGAAGGCGAGCGCGCCCACGGCATGCGACAAGGAGCCCGAAGGGATGCCCGTCCGCCAGGTGGCGCCGATGAGCACCGCGCGAGAGCTGGGATCGGCGACGTTCGAGTCGGCGACGCCGGCCGTGTAGCGCGTCAGCCGCGAGAAGCAGGTGGGGTTGTCGTCCACGCCATTGGAATCCGGGTCGACCGCGTAGCAGAAATACACGCGATGGTTGACGGAGTAGTGGGGATCGACCGCGAGCCCCACCAGCCCGCGATCACCGTTGGCGAGCACTTCGCGCTCAGCGCTCCAGAACGGTTTGGGGCGCAGCGCACCGCCGTCGACGACCCACACCACGCCACGCTTCTCGGCGACCAACAATCGGCCATCGGGGAGGAAGGCGATCGCCGTCGGCGTGTTGAAGTGCACACCGGGAAATGCGTTCTCGATCACGAACCCCGAATTGACCGTTGTCGTGGTCCCGGCCGCGGCGGCGGGTGTGACATTCCACGAGGCATGGCTCGACGCGAACAGTAACCCTGCGAAGACGAGTCTCCGAGCCAATACAGGTAGTCGAACCATGGGAACGAGCGCAACCTTCCTGTGCGAGGTGAGGATCTGTCGAAGGGTGTCCAGCGGTTGGCCGCCCCCCTGCAACTTCGATCGCAGGCGTATCCACTCTGGCAATTGTGGCTCCATGCCGCCGCCCTCGGATCCGCCGGCGCTGGGGGAAATCGCTCAATGGATGACGGTGACCCTGCGCAGGAATATGGCCTGGTCCACCGCGATCCGGGCGAGGTACGCCCCGACCGGAACCGTCGTGCCGCGCGCATGGCTTCCCGGCCAGTGGATCCTGCCAATGTCGGCGGGCATTTCGCCCGATGGCCGGCTCCAGACTTCGCGGCGCAAAGGCTGCTCAGCCGGTGTCCCAGAACGTGGACAAGCTGTAGACTGCGCGCCGTTCCCTGGAGGTCCATACGATGCAGTCCGCCGGCAACAGGCTCGCGCACTACACCCTCGTTGAGAAGATCGGCGAGGGTGGTATGGGCGAGGTTTGGAAAGCTCATGACGACCATCTGGATCGCGACGTGGCGGTCAAGGTGCTGGCGCATGGCGCGCTCGACGATACCGCCACCCGCGAGCGGTTCCGGCGTGAGGCGCATGTGCTGTCACGGCTTTCGCACCCCGGTGTGGCCACCATCTACGACTTCGCGGCTCAGGACGGCGTGGACTTCCTGGTGATGGAATACGTGCCCGGCGGTACGCTGCAGTCGCGCCTGCGCGAAGGACCGGTCGGGCTGGCGGAATTGGTGCGGCTGGGCGTCGAGGTGGGCGAGGCGCTCGAGGATGCGCACGGACGTGGGTTCCTGCATCGCGATCTCAAGCCCGCGAACGTCGTGCTGACCTCGACCGGCAAGGCCAAACTGCTCGACTTCGGGATCGCCCGGCTGCTCCAGGACGTGCAAGCCGCGACGGCATTGACGCAGCCCGGCACCGTCCTGGGCTCACTGCCCTACATGGCGCCCGAACAGATGCTCGGCGACACGGAGGACGTGCGCACGGATGTCTATGCGTTTGGCGTCATGCTGTTCGAAATGGCCACGGGACGGCGGCCATTCGACAAGCCACGCCTGGAGGCGCTGATGTTCGAGGTGCTCAACAGCGCTCCACCCTCGGTGCGTGTCCTGCGGCCGGACCTGCCGGTGGAATTCGACCGCTTGATCAACGCCTGCCTCAGCAAGGACCGCGCACTGCGGCCCGCCTCCATTGAAGCCGCGTGCGAGACCTTGCGGCGCCTGGCGCATGGGGGAGCCACGGATTCGGGTGCCGCACCCGGGCGTGACGTGATCCGTTCCATCGCGGTGCTGCCGCTCGACAACGTATCGAAAGACCCCACCCAGGAATATTTCGCCGACGGCATGACCGAGGCGCTGATTTCGGACCTGTCGCGCATCAAGGCGCTGCGGGTGATCTCGCGCACCTCGGCAATGAAGTACAAGGGTGCCCAGAAGGCACTGCCCGACATTGCGCGGGAACTCAACGTCGACGCGATTCTCGAGGGCTCGGCGTTGCTCATTGGAAACCGGGTGCGCATCAGCGTGCAACTGGTCTCGGCGCGGGCGGATGAGACGCTGTGGGCCGACCGCTATGATCGTAGTCTGGAGGACGTGCTCGGGCTCCAGAGCGAAGTGGCGGAGTCGGTGGCGCGCGAGATCGCCATCCATCTGACGCCCGGCGAGGCGACACAGTTGTCCAAACGCGACCCGGTCAATGGTGAAGCGCACGTCGAGTACATGAAGGGGCGGCATGCGCTGGCGATCGCCTCGCCTGAACAGGTCGAACAGGCGCTCCGCCACTTCAAACGGGCGATTGAGCTCGATGGGCGATTCGCTCCCGCATGGGCAGGGCTCTCCGATTGCCACCACAATCGCGCCAGCCGCGGCATGGCACCGCCCGCCGAGGCGAGCGCTGAAGAGAAAACGGCTGCGCTCAAGGCGCTCTCCCTCGACGGCACCCTCGCGGAGGCGCACGCCGCGCTCGGAGGCAGCCAGGTTCACGAGCGCAACTTCCGGGGTGCCACGGAGTCGTTCCGGCGCGCGCTCGAACTCAACCCCGGTTACGCCGACGCCTACTATGCCATGGGCCGCGTGCTCTACTGCTCGGAACGCCATGCCGAGGCGCAGCAGGCGATGCTGCGCGCCCTCAGTCTCGATCCGATGTCGATGCTGATCCACACCGCCGTCGGGGACGCCTACTACTACGGGCGCCTGTACGAGAAATCCGTCATCTACTACCGCATGGCTGTGGAGATTGACGCGCGCTTCGATGGCGCGCACACCGATCTGGCGCGTTCACTCGAAGCGCTCGGCCGGTTCGATGAAGCGCGCGAGCAATACGAGGAGGGCCGCCGGCTGTCGGGCGGCGTCGCGGGCCCATCGTTCGGACTCGCGCACCTGGAAGCGAGTATGGGCCATGAGATGCAAGCGCGACGGATCCTCGGCGAACTGACCGCGGCGAGAAGCCGGCGCGTGGTATCGGCCTGGGGCCTCGCTGCCCTCCATGCGTGCCTGGGCGACACCGATGAGGCGTTCCGTTGGCTGGACACCGCCGTCGAAGAGAGTGCGACGGGACTCGTGTTCCTGCGCGTCCACCCGCGCGTGGATTCACTGCGTAACGATCCGCGCTTTGAGGTGCTGCTCCGCAGGGTGGGTCTGGCCGACCTCTAGCAGCCCGGTGGCCAGACCAGCGACCCGCGCTATTTCTCGCCGCGCTCCACGCGCTCCACGAACGCCGCGAAGGTGCGATTGAGGCCCGCCACGAGGGCCCGCTTCTCGGTTCCTGACAGTCGCGCTTCGGGGTGCGAGAGAACGTAATCATTGGGCGGCATCTCGCCCTTGGTCACGGTCGCGCCGGCTTCGCCGGCTGCTTCCGCCACGTCCTTGTTCGCGGGATCGAACGCCGTGAAATTGAGATCCATGCGGCCGCGCATGACGTGGGTTTGGATTCGCCAGGAGATGGGAGCGATGGACGAATACCAAGGCCAGCGCGTGCGATTGCTGTGGCAGTCGTAGCAGGCGCGCTGGGCAAGCGCTTCGGTGGCGGCTGAGTCCCACGCGACGAGAGTTCCGTCCGGCGGTACTGCGTGCTCGTGACCATAGGGCACCAGTTGGATGGCGATGAGCAGCCCAACCCCTGAGAACAGGGCCGTCGCCAACTTGCGTGAGTCCGTCATGACGAACCTCCCATTTGCTGCCCCACGCCAAAGACTGACGCGCAGTCTTCCGTCGGGGACTGCCACCCTAGATCAGGCCGCGCGCGAATCGTAGCGGCTCAAGGTTGGGAAGTGCTGAGTCGTGTTGACGCCCCCCGCCGGGTGATGTCCACTTGGAGTTATCGGGCTCGTTGTGAAAGGAGGGCCGCATGAGGCCGTGGCTGCAGGTCCTCGTTTTCGTGTTGGGAATGTTGTTGGGGGCGCCGCTCGATGTGAACGGTGGTGCATCCCGCATGGAGCGCGCCTCGCGGTTGCTGGCCTCCGCGAACCGGCGCATCGCGCTGGGCACGCACGAGCAGCGGCAGGTTGCGCTCGGCGAACTGCAGGAGGCCGCGAAGCTGGATCCGGCCCGCCCCGACATCCTGATCACACTCGGCAGCCTGAACTTCGACGCGGATCATTTGCGGGTCGCGCGCTTGATCGTTGAAGGTCTCGAAGTGAGTGATTCGGCGAGTGCTGAAGTCTGGTTGTTCGCCGGACAAGTGCGGCGCCGCGTTTGGCGGTCAGCCGGCGCGAGCGCTACGACGATATCGCGGCGTTGCTGCCGCCCTTACTGGCCGACCGCGTCACTTCGATGGAGGCGCCCTCACGCGCGAAGTTCGTGGGAACATTGTGGGCCGCGACGGATCCCGATCACGTATCCCCGGAGAACGAGGCGAAGCTCGAGTACTGGTCGCGCGTGACGCAAGCCGTAGCATTATTCGGCACGGCGAGCGGCGGCCACTGGGACATGCGCGCGCAATACTACGTGCGATTTCGCCCACCCGAATCTCAGCGGCGCAACCCGACAGATCCCGATGGCCAGGACACCCACGATGATCACGTTGTCTGGGCATATCCGCAACTGGGGCTGCGTGCCGGTGCGGCATCACCCTCCTCGTACGTCGGCTTTCCCTCGTCACTCACGCTGTACAAGGGTTACGCCAGGGCAAACCCAGAGTCGCTCTCCAATCACCCGGAATTGCTGCCGGTGTTCGGCGGGTTCGCGGTGTTCCATGGTCTTCCGGCAGGCGTCGAATCGGTCGAGGCGCGTCTGGCGCTCGCACAATGCCAGTTGGAGCAAGGCGTCAAGCTGTTCGCCCAACTCGAGGCGGGAGGTGTGGGCAATGAGTGCACGGTCGAATGGGTCGTGCTCGACAGCGCGTCCGCGACAGTGGCGCGCGACAAACGAACGATGGTCGCATCGGCGTGCCGGGCCGACCAGGCCGGAGCAGCCAGTTGCACCTCGGCGTTGACGGCCGGCCGCTACCGGATCGGCGTCGCGTGTTCCGATGAGTCCGGCGGCCGGGGCGTCATCCGGCGCGATTTCTACGCGTCGCCCGTTTTGCCCGAACTCGCCTTGAGCGATCTGGTGATCACCTGCGGCGCCCCGGGGCAGCGCGTCGTGGCGGGCTCCGGCGTGCGACTGGAACCCGAGACGGGATTGTTTCCGAGCGAAGGCGACCGTCTCAACGCCTTACGTTGAGATCTACCACCTGGCCCGTCTGAAGGGTGGCGAATCGGCGTTCTCTTACGACTGCGTCGTGCGTTCCGTGGTCCCGGACAAACGGAGTTGGTGAAGCCGCTTGTTCGCGCCGCCCGACACACCGCCGCCCATCCGCATGAGCAGGACAGAGACGACCCAGGGCATGCTGCGCCGGCAATTCCTGAGCGTTCCCGTGGGGGCGCTCCCGAGTGGATCGTACCGGCTCGAATTGAGGGTCCCCGATGAGTCGAGCGGGGAGGAGGCGACGTCGGCCGCAGCATTCGAACGCAAGCGATGAGCGGGCGTGTCGCGCTGGAGGCGGTCGGAGGGAAGTTTACGAACGGGAGGGCGGCATGTTGAACCCGGGGCGTTGGGTGAGTGGAGCCGTATTCGGAATGGCAATCGTGATCACAGCGACCAGCGTGAGTTACGACGCGAGTGCCGCGCCTGCCGCGCGCCGGGCGCGACCGGAGAGGGCCGACAAGCCACACGTGGAGTCTTTCGACCTCCTTGCGGTGGACACGTTGAACGCCCGCATTGCCTTGGCAGCGCGCGCGGGAGAGTCCTGGACAAGGGACCCGATTCGCGTGGCACTCGAAGTCACGGGTGAGTCCCCGCTCTCGGCGCGCATGGCGCTGCTGGCGCGGACACCACTTGGTGAGTTACTGGAACCGTCCCTGTCCGTAAAATGGGGGGACAGAGGGCGGGGACCTTCTAGACGCGACGGCGCAGTTTGTCGGCCAGGGCGGCGATTCGCGGTGCCGCGCCGCGATGCAGTGGCCCCATTGCCGCCTTTGCCCAGACGGCAACGCGCTTCGCGGGTGTGCTTGTGGCCTTCCTGCGGCATGGATCACAGTGATCATGCTGCGTATGAATGGGCATGCCGCAGGTCAAGCACCCGCGCCACGTGCGCTTGCTCCGGATGGCGAACCGCATGCGGCGACCTCCGTGTCTGCAGTACCTGGGGAGAGGGCCGCGGTGTGCGCTGCCCCGAGGCTGGTGCGTCATCGCCAAGGTGTTGGCCAGAGGACGTAGTCCTGTGGACTAGCACTAAGTGCGCCAGCGCTCGCGGAGACTGCAATCGCGATGAAATACCCGCGTCGCGGCGCAATGTATGAACGCGTCACATGAAATACAGCATCACTAAACATCCCCCGAAAGCGGAGAACCGTAGCCTTGCCCGACGGGGGCCGGCACGCTCGTGCGACGCAGTGGATGGCCGTTGGATTGCATTCGCGTGCCGCGCTTCGCGAATAGTGGCTAGGCCGTGTCGGTGGGTCGCAAGGTCAGGGCCACACGCTTGCGCTGGAGGTCTACGCTCACCACTCTCGCGTGAATCAGGTCGCCGGCCTTCACGATCTCGCGTGGATCCTTCACGTAGCGGTCGGCGAGTTGCGAAATGTGGACGAGCCCATCCTGGTGCACGCCGATATCGACGAACGCGCCGAAGTTCGTGACGTTGGTGACGATGCCTTCGAGGATCATGCCGGGCGCGAGGTCCTTCAGCTCGCGCACGTCCTCGCGGAACGTCGCGGCCTTGAATTCAGGACGGGGATCACGCCCGGGTTTTTCGAGCTCGGCGAGGATGTCCTTCACCGTGGGCAGGCCGAAGCGGTCGTTCACGAGTTCGGTGGCGTTGACCTTGCGCAGGAAGGCGCCGTCGCCGATCAACCGATCGAGCCCCCGTCCTGTGCGCTCGATCAGTTGCTCGACTACCGGATAGGCTTCCGGGTGCACGGCGGATGCGTCGAGCGGGTTCGTGCCACCGCGAATGCGCAGGAATCCAGCCGCTTGTTCGAATGCCTTCTCACCGAGCCGGGGCACCTTGAGGAGCGCGCGGCGATCCGGGAAGGGCCCGTGTGCGTCGCGGTGTTCGACGATGCGCTGGGCGAGTGACGCATTGAGACCGGAGACGCGCGAGAGCAGAGCGACCGATGCCGTGTTCAGCTCCACGCCGACTGCGTTCACGCAGTCCTCGACCGTGGCATCGAGTGCGCGCGCGAGCTGCGTCTGGTTGACGTCGTGTTGGTACTGACCCACGCCGATGGACTTGGGATCGATCTTCACGAGTTCGGCAAGCGGGTCTTGGAGCCGGCGCGCGATTGAGACCGCTCCTCGCAGCGTGACGTCGAGATCGGGGAACTCCCGCGCGGCACACTCGCTGGCCGAGTACACCGAGGCGCCTGCCTCCGACACCATCACCTTCGAGAGCTGGAGATCGGGGTGCTGCTGCATCAGGTCGCCGGCGAGTTGGTCCGTCTCGCGGGAGGCCGTGCCGTTGCCTATGCTGATGAGCGAAACGCGGTGCTTGAGCGCCAGTCCCGCCAGCGTCACGAGGGAATGGTCCCAGTCGCGTCGCGGTGCGTGCGGATAGATCGTTGCGGTGTCGAGCACTTTGCCCGTGGAACTCACGACCGCGACCTTGACGCCCGTGCGCAGGCCCGGATCCAGCCCCATGGTCGCGCGCGCTCCCGCGGGTGCGGCAAGCAGGAGATCGCGAAGGTTGAGCCCGAACACTCGAATGGCCTCTTTCTCGGCGGAGGAGCGCAGGGTGCCGATCAGGTCCACCTCGAGATGCATAAGGATGCGCGCGCGCCAGGCGAGACGCACCGTGTCGTTCAGCCAGCGATCGGCGGGGCGGCCAAGGTTGTCGATGCCGAAGCGGTCGGCCACGATGGCTTCGCACTGCGAAGGCGCGCTTTCCGCGCGCGCGGGTTCGGCATCGAGGGCGATGCTCAGGAATCCGAGCATGCGGCCGCGGAGCAGGGCGAGTGCCCTGTGCGAGGGCACGCGCTGGACAGGCTCGTCGTAGGCAAAGTAATCCGAGAAACGCGCCGCCTCCGCCTGTTTGTCCGTGGGCAAGTCCTTGACCACCGTCGAGCGCAGGGCGCCCTGCGACCAGGTGAGGTCGCGCAGCCGCCGGATCAGGGCGGCGTCTTCGGAGAAGGTCTCGATCAGGATCTGGCGCGCGCCGTCGAGTGCCGCCTTCACGTCAGCGACGCCCTTGTCCGGGGCGATATATGCGGCCGCAGCAGCTTCGGGCGTGGTCGCGGGTGTCCTGAGCAACAGCTGTGCGAGGGGCTCCAGCCCTGCTTCACGCGCAATTTGCGCCCGCGTGCGCCGCTTGAGCTTGTAAGGGAGGTAGAGATCCTCGAGCAGAGTCTTGGTGTCGGCGCCGCGGATCGATTCCTCGAGCAGCGGCGTGAGCTTGCCCTGCTCGGTGATGCTCGCGAGGATCGCGCTGCGACGATCCTCCAGTTCGCGCAAGTAGCCGAGGCGCTCGTCGAGCTTGCGTAACTGCGTGTCGTCGAGTCCGCCTGTGACTTCCTTGCGGTAGCGCGAAATGAAGGGAACTGTCGATCCTTCATCGAGGAGCCTGATGGCGGACTCCACCTGCGAGGAATGGACGGCGAGTTCCGCGGCGATACGCTGGGGGATGGAGGTCATGGGGCATTACTAACGGATGTGGGGCGAGGAGGCCAACACGCACTCAACCCTATCGGCGGGCGATGCCCCGGCGCTATGCTGCCGCTCCCGCGCGGGGATGGATAGGGCCGGAGTCGCCGTGGCCACTCCCAGCGGGCGTACGGGAGGTGGCTTGAAATGACTCTTTTTCTGTTATCTGGTCGCGGTGTCGTTGATCGTCCTCTACTTCGACCTCAAGGGACGCCAGCCGGAGCGCCCGATCCAAGTGGGATGGAGCAAGGGCCCTCACGACGTGGACTCCTCGTTCGTGGGCCGGCTGGAGTCGCTCAAGCGGCGGTTGAAGCCATTGGCGGACGTGCCGGGATTGACGATCTTCCGCGACTCGCGGACTGTCCGCGCGGACAGTGTCGCCTTGCGCGGGGGTGATGGGTACTTCAAGCAGTTTCAGGTCCTCGCCAGCGATCCGAATATCGCGGATAGAGGAGTTCCTGGTGACCAGCCTGGTCGATCCAAACGTGAGAATGACCCGGATGTTCCGGGCGGGAACACTCCCAAATAGGTTTGGCATCCTTTCGTTTCGCGGCGTTCCGTACGAGATGGGATATGAGACGCAAGTTCCAGTTCTGCTGTCGGCAGGGCAACCCCGTAGCGCCCCGCAACAGCCACGTAAGATCGAATGGATCGAATGGAAGTAGAAGAGGCATGCAGCGAGCAACGCGGGACATCGACCTATTGTTGATGAAGTGACCATTTAACGAGGAGGGGCCGTGCTGCGAATCGACACGGGCAATACTGCGTTCATGCTGCTGTGTAGCAGCCTGGTCATGCTGATGACTCCCGGGCTGGCGTTTTTCTATGGTGGGCTGGTCGGGCGGAAGAACGTGCTCTCGATCATGATCCAGAGCTTCGTCTCCCTCTGCTGGACGACGGTCGTCTGGTACGTCTGCGGCTACTCGATGTGCTTCTCAGGCGACGTCGGGGGAGTGATCGGTAATCTCGACATGGCCTTCCTGCGGGGCGTGAACCTGATGTCGCCCTCGCCGAACGACTCCATTCCGCTGATCGTGCATATCGCCTACCAGATGATGTTTGCGATCATCACCCCCGCGCTCATCACGGGCGCGTTCGCTAATCGTGTGACGTTCAAGGCGTATCTTATCTTCCTGACGTTGTGGCTCTTGTTCGTCTACTTCCCCTTCGTGCACATGGTGTGGGGTGGGGGTGTGCTCGCGAAGTGGGGCGTCATGGACTTCGCCGGTGGTATCGTCGTGCATAACATCGCCGGCATTGCGGCTCTCGCCTCGGTGCTTTACGTGGGGCGTCGCAAGGTGGCGGATCAGGGTCCCCACAGCATTCCGCTGGTCGCGCTGGGAACGGGACTGCTGTGGTTCGGCTGGTACGGCTTCAATGCCGGGAGTGAGTTCCGGGTCGACGCCGTGACGGCGACGGCGTTCCTCAATACGGACATCGCCGCCTCGTTCGCCGGCGTGGCGTGGTTCCTGGTCGAGTGGCTGTCGGGTGACAAGCCTAAGTTCCTCGGGCTGCTGACGGGATCCGTCGCGGGGCTTGCCACGATCACTCCCGCGGCGGGGTTCGTCTCACCGGGCAGCGCCGCCATCATCGGGATCGCGGCAGGGGTGATCTGTTTCTACGCGGTCGCGCTCAAGAATCGACTCAAGTGGGACGACGCGCTCGACGTGTGGGGGGTGCACGGCGTGGGCGGGTTCATCGGCACGATCATGCTGGGTATCTTTGCCACGCGCGCTTACAACCCGGCGGGGCCCGACGGTTTGCTCGCGGGCAACCCTGGATTCCTGTTCAAGCAGTTCGTCGCGGTCCTGCTGTCGTCCGTGTGGGCGTTCGCCTTCACGCTTGGCATGTTGTGGTTGATCGACCGCATTACGCCCGTGAAGGTCGCCGACGGTGCCGAGGAAATCGGTCTCGACGAGGCGCTCCACGGCGAGACGGCGTACGTCGAGGCGTTGTAGCGGGGGATCCGGGGAGTTCATGGCCGCACGGGCGTCGCGGGAGTGGCCGCGGCGCCCGCGGTCTTGACGAGCTCGGGCGCCGGCACCCAGAAGTCACGCGGGTAGAGCCGGTAGAGCGACGTCTTCGCATCCCCAACCGACTTGAGGTAGGCCTCATAGGCGCTGAACTGCTTCTCGGCCCCGATCACGAAGTACGAAGCACCCGGAACCGGCGCGGCCTTGGGGTCGAAACCGGGCAGGACGCGGGCATAGACGCCGGGCATGCGGTCGAACAGCGCGTCGGTGAGATTCGCCCGCCCGCGCAGTGCGAGGACCTCCTTGCGGAAGCGGGAGACCACTTCGGGTGTGACGCCGTCCGCGAGATTGGCCGCCATCGACTCGCCACGGTCTTCGTAGCGTGCGGCCGCCCGCGAGCCGAACGCGAGCGACACCGCATACTCGGCGAGCGCCGGATCCTTCTTCGCCTGCTTCAACTGATCGATCACGAAGCGCACGGTCTGCGGCAATTCCGGAGTTCGTTCGGCGTAGTAGCCTTGGCGGCCCGTCTCCGGTGAAGCCGAGATGCCGTTGCTGTAGGCGAGCCCGGCGCCCCACGTCTTCATGAATACGCTGTGCGCTCCGCCGCCGGCGTAGAGATTGCCGGCGAGGTAGCGCAGCACCGACTCCTTGTCGGTGTCGGTGTAACTCACGAACGGCGCCGAGTTGATGACCACGCCACCCTGACTGTTCGGGTTGAGCAGGCCCACATACTGCGCGTCCTTCGCAGTGGCATCCCGCTCGCCGAGGCGCTCGAGGATGAGCGGGCGGGAAGAGCGAGCCGCCGCCATGCTGGCGCCATTCCCCAGACTCGCCAGCGTCAACTGGATGGGGCCCGCAAGCTTGGCCAGCGTCGCCGAGGCGCCGATGGTGAAGACGCGGGCATTGCCCGTGCGCAACACTTCGCTTCGCACCGCTTCCAGCTCGGTGAGCGTGCGCTCTGGAGTCACGAGCAAATCGTGCCGCATCTGATGGCACAGATACGACCAGTCCGCCGCCAGCGTCGCGTCCGGGAGATCGGGAAGCGACTGCGCGAGATCCTTCGCGGCTTCGATGCCGATGGCGTGCGCGCGTGTGGGAAGGGCGTTGAACGCCTGCAGGACCGGGCTGATGGCGGGGCCGGCTTGCCGCGCGGCCGTTGAATCGCCTTCGATCGCTTCTGCCAATTGCGCGAGGCCGGCGCGCTTTGAGCTCCCGGGTGCAGCCAGCCGCGCCAGGAATGTCGCGGCGGCATCGCGCTCCGACGTGGACGCCTCCATTAGCTGCCAGCGCAGGCGCAACGCGCTGTTCGTCTGGGTCAGGAATGAGTTGGTCGCGAGGAACAGCGGGCTGTCCTGCCGCCGGTAGGCAGCGCCGACTCCGCTGACCCAGTATTCATCGGGGCCCTGGCGAAGGTTGCGCAGGCCGCTCAGGGCCTGGTCCACGACGTCGCGGATGCGCGATAGATTGCCCGCGCTCCAATCGGCATGCAGCATCACCGAGTGCATCCACTCGACACCCTTCTCGGCCTCGGCCGCGTCATTACCGGAGGCGCGCACCGCAAGCTCATAGCGCTCCGTGCGATCATTGACGCTGAAACTGGCGTTGAGCGACAGGATCTCGTTGCGGAGCCGTTCCTTCATTTCCTCGAACGGAATGTGGCGTCCGTTCTCGACCACGCCGACTTCGGTGAGCAGCGAGGGCAGGAGCGCGAGGTACATGAGTTGCTCGTCACGCAGGCCATTGAGCCGGAAGGCCATGCCGGTCGTGGCGCTGGTCATGTTCTCGAACGTGGTCTTCACGTAGGGGATGCCACCCGGCAAGGTCCCTGAGGCGTACTCGAGCGGGGCATCCAGCGTAAGTGGCAGCGCATCCACGAGCCTGGCCGGCTTGAGCGAGTGCGCCGCGGCCACGAGGGCCGCGGTCGTCGAATCGTAGGCAGCTTTGTAGTGGGTGATGGCGTCCTGGTCTGACCCCACGCGGTAGAGCGCGCGGAGCCGCGTGACTTCGGCGGCGATGCGTTCCTGGCGTTCGTGATCGAGCTGCGTCTGGACGGCGGGGTTCGCGCGCGTGGCGACGACGTAGGGAATGTCGAGCAACTGCCAACTGGCCAGCGCCTTGCGCCACGGGTTCTCGGGCCCGGCGAGCTGCCGCTCGATGGCGGCGAGTTCCGGCTTCAACGTCACCGAGCGTTGGAA
The DNA here is from genome assembly GCA_031366795.1 of Candidatus Eiseniibacteriota bacterium. Lineage (GTDB taxonomy): Bacteria > Eisenbacteria > RBG-16-71-46 > RBG-16-71-46 > RBG-16-71-46 > JANLWK01. The sequence continues at coordinate 23,364 of JANLOX010000373.1, forward strand.
GTCGGGCGAGTCCTCGAGCATCAGCAGGTGGTCCATCCACTCGGAGTAGGTGCTGCGGAAGCCGAAGCCCGGGGGGGAGTTCACAAACTTCATCGCCTCACGCCGCGTGGCGACGAGCCGGCTGAGGACGCGCGCATTGAACTCGTTGAGCTCCGGGGAGCCATCCTTCCACGAGGCGATGCGCTGGAATTCATCCATCACCTGGCGGCGGATCTCGGCGGCGTCGGTGGGATTGAGATGCGCGGTGGTGACCTCGTTGACCGCGAGATAGACGGGGTTGCCCGGGTCGTTGCTCAGGTAGTTGGAGACGGATTGCGCGCCGAAATCGAGCACACGCGTCTTGCTGTCGACGAACCGCTTGTACAGGTTGGTCGTCGCATCTCCCGCGACGGTGTCGAGGAACAACCGCAGCAATATGCGATCGTGCGCGTCGAGCGGGCGCACGGGCGCCCAGGCGAGCGAGACCGTACCCGGCTTCTCGGCGTTCTGGTCGGGGTAGTCCACGATCTGGATCGTTCCGGCAGGAGCGCCCATGGGAGGCGCGAAAGTCGGCGAGGTCTTGCCGCTGCGCGGGCGGGGCGCCGCCGCGGGTTCCAGCGGATCGAGAATGGCGCTCACGCGCTGCAGTACTTGCGCGAGCGGCATCTCCTTCGGCAGCGAAGCGATCATTCCCATATTGCCGAGCACATAGTTGCGCGCGTGGAACGTCCGGATATCCGTTGGGCTCATTTGGCGGATGCCTTCGGGCGAGCCTCCCGACACATAAGCCGCGGCGTGATCCTTGCCGTACAGGGCGATGCCCAGGGTGTGGTAGCTGGCGAAGTCCTGGCTGGCGGTGGAGCCGACCATCTCGTTGTAGACGGTGCCCTTCTCCTCGAGCCGCAGGCTGTGGTCGGCGGGATTCTCGGTGACGCCGAAGTTTCGTACCTCGCGGCGGATTTCTTCATCGGAGTAGTCGGGATGCAGCAGGGCATCCATGCGCTGGTTGAACTGCTGGTAGAACACCTCGGGGCCGGCGTTGGTGAGGAAGTCGTAACAGGTGCGCCATTGCAACGTGAACGCGCTGGAGTTCGCGAGCGACATCGGCTCCTGCGTGGCCACGCCGCGGCCCATGTTGCCCTTGCCGAGCAACAGGTGTTCCTGCGTGTGCGGCTCGCCCTGGTCGGACGTCGGCGGGGAGTTCACCCAGATGAAGCCCTGCGGCACCGACTGGATCTGCAGCACGTCCAGCACGAACCCGGTGCGCTCATGGATGAACCGGGCACCCATGGGGCGATCCGCGCCGTTGAGGTAGACGGAGACGGCCTTGAACCCCGCGAGCGTGCTCGTCGGGGTGAGACGCTCCAGCGTGAGCGCGGTCTCGGCCGCGCGCGACGGCACGGTCGCAGCAAGCGACAGTGCGAGGAACACCAGCGGGAACGTGCCGGGACGAATCATGGGCTTCTCCGAGGAGTGCGGGGCGTCGAGTCCAGCCAAACGAACGGCGGCAGGATACCCGAATCCCGGCGTGCGGGTGCAGTCCGCCGTTCCGGTGGAACCCTTGGAGCGCAACCCTGTAGAGTCGCTGCATGCACTCACGCACCATCGCGGTTCTTGGCGCCGGCATGGCGGGTCTCGCGGCAGCGCTGACGCTGGCGCGCGATGGCCATCAGGTCACGCTGGTCGAGCGCGATCGGCTGGGCAATTCGGCCCCGGATCAGGCGTTCGCCTGGGAGCGCAAAGGGATCTCGCACTTCCAGCAGCCGCACGCGTTCATACCGCGCGGCCGCCTCGAACTGGTGGAGTACTTCCCGGATGTCTACGCCTCGCTGATTCGCGAAGGCGCCCACGACATCGATGCCCGGCGAAAGTTGCCGGGCGAACTCGAGCCCGTCGACAGCGTGCTGCAGTTCATGGGAGTGCGGCGGCCGCTGATCGAGTGGGCACTGCGCAAGGCAGTGCTGACGCAAGCGGGAATCGAGGTGCTCTCCGGAGTTGCCGCACGAGGGATACGGGTTGCGAAGGGAAGCGTCGAGGGGGTGGATGTGGACGGCCGCGCGATCACCACGGACCTCGTGATCGACGCGATGGGCCGCCGTTCGCCAGTCCGCGGTTGGCTGGAACAGCAAGGCGTCGTGCTGCCACCGCAGCAACGCGGCGAGTGCGGCGTGATCTACTACAGCCGCTACTACCGGGTGCGACCCGGCAACACGCTGCCCGACGGGCCGTGGATTCTAGG
>JANLOX010000386.1:0-2628 GCA_031366795.1 Candidatus Eiseniibacteriota bacterium
TTTCGCCCTGCTCAGCGTCCAGCTCCTGGTCTAGCTCGGCGATTCCTGCCATCGCGGCCTCGTGATCGGCGAACTCGTCCTCAGCAACGACGTCACCCATGCCATTCAGGAACCGATACCTGGTCATCCCACCAGCGTAGGTGCGCCTGCCAGCGGGGCCAAGGCCTGAACGATCGATACAAGGCATCTCATTGATAGACGGGCAGGGCCACGGTCGTGCGATCTGGACCACTGCGGACCTGAGCCACTAATGGTGGCGCAGGCCGTGGCCATACGCGCGGACCTCGCCGGCTACATCGACCGCCGGGCCAGTGGATTGACCGTCGAGGACAGCCTTGGTCTCCCGGGACTTTCGATCGATCCGGCCTGGTGGGATCGCCGCCGAAGGTCGGATAGCTGATTCCAACCCTCTCATTGGCCGGACCTTATCGGGCTCTTCCCAATCCCCGACGCTGCTCACATACGGCGCTACCGAGGCGCCGATCTGTGCTCGAAATAGTTGTGACTCACCAGTGGCCATCCGGTCTGCTCCGGCTCTACCCTAGCGAGATGTTCCCAGCGCGCTCGACCGGTCAAAGTGAGGAGCCGATGGTCGCCCGCTGGGGCTCCGACCATCCCGGAGTGCCGCTGGTCGTGGTGCTGCACGGGAATGGGACAAGCGAGCACTCGATGATCGAGGTCGCGCCGTGGCTGCCTCATGGCCCGCTAGCGTACGTGGCCGTCCGGGCGCCGCTGCCCGCCGAGCGGGGGTTCCGCTGGTTCGCCGAGATCGACGGCCGTCCGGACCTGGACGAGCTCGCGGGGTCCACGCAGTTCGTGCTTCGTTGGCTGGACGGGGAGGGCGACCGTCCGGTACTGCTGCTCGCCTTCCGCGGTGGCGTCACCCTGGCCGGGTCACTGCTGCTCGCCGCGCCGGAAAGGTTCTCCGGCGCCGTGCTGCTGCACGGCGCGCTGCCGCTCGATCCGCAGCCGCCGCGCGGGGCACTTCGCGGGATCCCCGTGTTGCTCGCCTGCGCCGAAGACGACCCACGTACCCCGCAACCAATGCTGGCCGCCACCGCAGACTGGCTGCGCCGCTGGTCGGGCGCACCGATTCGGCTCGAACAGGCACCGGGCGGGTTGCTGGCCGGATCGGTGGTCGACGCGACCGGGACCTGGCTCGCTGCCCGGCTGGACCACATGCAGGAGCACGGCGAGAACCCGCTACCCGACGGTCCAGAGCCGGACTGGCCGGGTCTCGGCCGGCTTCCGATACGGGCCGGCGAGCCTCCCGATACCACCGTTGGACTCCCGCAGCTGCCCCTCTCGTCCAGCCCGGACCCGGGCCTCTGGGATCGGATCGTCGGGCTCGGTACTCCCTCGGACGCGAAAATCGGTCCGCCCGGCACGCGTTCCCTGGTGCTCGCCGGTGCCGCGGGTCCACCTGAAGCGTTCCTGCACGGGAGCGAGTTCGCCCACCTGCACCCCGACGGCAGCCTGCACCTCTGCTTGCCCCCAACTCTGGCCTACGACGCTCTGGTCAAGGGCTGGGCCCTCGCCCACCCGCTGGCCGGCGTCCGGCTGAGTGCGGGCCTGGTCCTGGTCCCGGCCCCGCGCAACGAAGCGGAGCGTGAGACCGTCACGGCCGTGGTGACCGCCGCTCGGCGCTACGCTGCGGCGGAAACGACCGAGATCAACTGAGGCACCGGGAGAAGCGGGCGCACGATGTGCAGCGTCACAGTGCCCGCAAGCCGTGCCCCCGCGTACCAGGAGACCGTTACAAATCGGGGGAGGTTGACGGGGGTTGGCACGGCTCGGTGTAGCTGACTTGGCATCGTGGGTGCCGAAATCCGCTGCGCCGGTGACCAAACGGCGGGATCGAGGATTCGCACGAATCGGCGGAATCCGAAACCTCCCCCGTTTTGCAAGTTGGCGCTAAGCGCCTACGAACGCGCTGAACCGCCCGACTCCGGTTCAGGAAACGGATCACAGAGCACGTTAAGGCCCTGCAGTCCCAAGGCTGGGCCCTACCCGCAAAGTAACGGCAGACCCTTCGGATCGTGCGGCCGGGACGAATCGGAGGACCAGTGGCCATTTGTGAACGACTCAGCTCGTTTCGGTCATTTGGGCGAGCTGTGCGCTGAGATGTGTCGTCAGGGGATGGTCGTCACTCAATGAACGTGCTGCACCATCGAGAGCCTGGTGCATTTGATTGATTGCTTCGTCGGTTCGACCGGAGGTCCATAGGCTGCTGGCGAGGTTGCTGCGGCTGGCCGGGGTCTCGGTATGGTCGAGGCCTTGGATCCTTGCGGTCACGGGGGGCGGCCCTGACCGGACAATGGCGGGAAACGGTCGTTGAGCGTTATTCGACGGTGCGGGGTTTCGTGAAGCTGTTGTGCCAGGTCATAGAGTTCGAAACGACCGCTGAAGCCGACAAGGTTCTCGTGGCCATGACTGAGCTCGCCGGGCTACTCGATGCGCGACCGTCGGACCGGGTGCCTCGTGGTTACCTCGATGTCGGCAAGATCAACAGCGCCATCGTTCCTGCCGGATGGTTGCAGAAATTGGTGTTTCCCTCCGATCGGCCAGTCGGAACGGTCGATCGGAACGCTTATGTGTTCTGCGTTCTCGAACGCTTCCACACGTGCC
>JANLOX010000388.1:0-3319 GCA_031366795.1 Candidatus Eiseniibacteriota bacterium
TACGAACGCGCCACGCGCATCGCCTCGATCGTCGGTCAGTGCGCGGCGGTCGCCTTCGGCATCGCAGGGCTCGTCACGCACAACTACACGCTGCTGCTGATCGCGGTGTTCGTGTTCACCTCGGCGGGCGAGGAGCGCAACATCGTGTCGGCCCGCGCGGTCGTCGCGGGCGTTTCGGTGCGCGATGCGATGCACCGCGAGTTCCGCTGGCTGGGCGCCGCCGAACCCTTGAGCATCGCCGTGAACTACACCATGGCGGGCGGCCAGACGGACTTTCCGGTGCTCGAGGGCCCACATTTGATCGGCACGCTGCGAGCGCCCGCTTTGATCGCGGCCGTGCAGCGCTTCGGCGCAGCAACCCCCGTGGGTACCGTGGTGGAGCGCCACGTCGAAGCGTGCGACGCCGACGATGCGCTCGACAACGCCGTCGCGCGCATGCGCGGGATGCGCGTCACCAGCCTGCCGGTGCTCAGCCAGGGCAGCGTCGTGGGCTGGTTGTCGCTCGACCAACTCGGCGACCGGTTGCTCGTGCGCAAGGCGATCCGGCGCCTGCAGGGCGATGCGGAAGCCTGAACGCCGCTTACCCGTAGTCCGGCTCACCATGGTGGCCGCGGGCGTAGTGGCCATTATCCTGTTGTCGCGCTCCTCAGCCGCGCCGCGCTTTCGTGAATTGCAGCCGGGGATGGAGTTCGCGATCTTCCGCGGCGAGCCCTATTGCCGCATGGGGCTGTCCGAGATCGCGGTGTTGCGCCTCGATCCGCGCCAGGTGCGATTGCGCATGTCGCATTACACGCAACTCGCCGAACGCCTGCCGCTCGATATCCTCGAATGGGAACATCGCACGGGTGCGCTTGCCGTGTTCAACGCTGGCCAGTATTACCCCGACTACTCCTACATGGGTCTGTTCGTCAGTAATGGCGAGGCGATCTCGCCGCAGCTGCACCCCGACTTCAAGGCCGCGCTGGTCGCCGAGCCGCGCAGTGGCGGCCCGGGAGCGCGCGTGCTCGATCTCGACCGCCATCCGATCCGCGCCGACGAGTTGCCGTGGCGCGAGGTCGCGCAGTCATTCATGCTGTTCGATGACGACGGCAATATCCGCGTGCGCAAGAGCGGGCAGGTGGCCTACCGCACCATCGTCGGCGAGGATCAGCAAGGACACATCCTGATCATCGACACCGAAGGCGGCTACACGTTGTACGAACTCGCGGGTCTGCTGAAGACGCTGCCGCTCGGGCTTCGTCACGCGATGTCGATGGACGGTGGCGATGAAGCCGCCCTGTGCGTGCACTCGGGCGCGTTCCTCTATGCGAGCTTCGGGCACCGCCTCGCCAATGGGACGGTGCCCAATCCGATGCGTCCGACGGTGCCGTTGCCGGCTGTGGTGACGGTGCTGCCACGATGACGCGCGCGGCTCATGCGTTTCCCTGCGCGCTGTGCGGTAGCGCGGTGCGTCGCGCGCCGCGTCGTGGCGTCGGCGTCCTCCGCGGCGCACTGCAGATCATCTGCCCGCGCTGCCGCTATCGCATCTACGACTACCCGCGCATCTGCGTCGGCTTCGCGGTCGTCAAACGCGACAGCCTGCTGCTGCTCATCCGCGGCGAGGCGCCGCGCCAGGGCGCCATCGACATGCCGGGCGGGTTTCTCGAGGCCGGGGAGTCATTCGAGCCCGCCGCCCGCCGCGAGTTGTTCGAGGAGACCGGGCTCAAGGTCGGCCCCGCCGAGCTGCTCGGCAGCTACTGGGACGTGTACGACCTGCCCGGTTTCGGGCCGTTTCCCACGTTGAACTTCTACTATGTAGCGCCTTGGCGCAGGGGCACGCCGCGGGCCGCCGACGATGCGGCCGAGGCCCACTGGGTACCGCTGGCGGAACTCGGGCGACGTGCACTGCAGCAACGGTTTGCGTGGTCGCACATGCGCCGCGTGATGCGCGATGTCCGACGCCGGGTGTATGATTCCGGCAACTGACCCCGCGCCCCGCGCGGGTTTCGACTACCACCTTCGGCCCTGAACTCCCTGGCGCGATCGCGCGCCGGCGTCCGCGCGCCGAGTGTTAAGGAGGAAGCACGATGACGACACCCCAGACCTCAGCCGCCGGCTCCGCCGCGGTCACCAACGGCTCGTCCTCCGGCCCCCGCAAGGTCCAGAACTACATCGGCGGCCACTGGGTCGATTCGGATGCGAAGCAGTTCACCGACGTCTTCAATCCCGCCACGGGCGAGCTGATCGCGCGCACGCCGATGGGCACCGCCGCCGATGTCGACCGTGCCGTGCAGGCGGCCACCAAGGCATTCCCGGAGTGGCGCATGACGCCGCCGGTCAATCGCGTGAAGCCGCTGTTCAAGCTCAAGGAGCTGATGGAGCGTCACCACGAGGACATCGCGCGCATCGTGACGATGGAACATGGCAAGACGCTCGACGAGTCGCGCAACAGTGTGCGCCGCGCCATCGACAACGTCGACCTGGCACTCGGCATCCCGACGCGCATGATGGGCACCTCGCTCGAGGACATCGCCCACGGCATCGACTGCCACACGGTGCGCCAGCCGCTGGGCGTGTTCGCGGCAATCACGCCGTTCAACTTCCCCGCGATGGTGCCGATGTGGTTCCTGCCGCACGCTGTCGCCACCGGCAACACGTTCATCGTCAAGCCGAGCGAGCGGGTGCCGCTGTCGCAGGTCCGGATCTTCGAATTGCTGCACGATGCGGGATTCCCGGAAGGCGTCGTGAACACCGTCAACGGCGGCAAGGACGCGGTCGATGGCATCCTCGATCACCCCGGCATCTCGGGCGTGTCGTTCGTCGGCTCGACGCCGATCGCCAAGTACATTTATGAGCGCGGCGCCAAGAGCGGCAAGCGCGTGCAGGCATTGGGCGGCGCCAAGAACTTCGTCGTGGTCATGCCCGACGCCGACATTCCGCGCGCGGCCTCGGTCTCGACGGAGTCGTGCTTCGGCTGCGCCGGCGAGCGCTGCCTCGCCAACAGCATTGTGCTGACGGTCGGTGACGCGCACGAGAAGATGCGCGACAAGCTGGTCGAGGAAGCCAAGCGCATCGTCGTCGGCAACGGCACCGATGCCGGCGTCACGATGGGGCCGGTGATCACCAAGCAGCACCGTGAGAAGGTGCTCGGCTACATCGAGCAAGGCATCAAGGAAGGCGCCGAGCTGCTGGTCGACGGCCGCAATTACAAAGATCCGAAAAATCCCGACGGCTACTTCTTGGGACCGACGGTGTTCGACGGTGTGACGCCCGAGATGGTGATCGGCCGCGAGGAGATCTTCGGGCCAGTGCTGTGCATCATGAAGGCGAAGGACTTCGA
>JANLOX010000409.1:0-2001 GCA_031366795.1 Candidatus Eiseniibacteriota bacterium
GTCGGGTTGATGGCGGCGAGGTAGGCCGCGTGCCAGGAGTTGAAGGCGTTGCTCAGGGCGGTGCCGTCGGCCGTGACCAATCCGTAGGTCGTGGGCGAGGCCGCGATGAGCGTCTTGAAGTTGGGTTCATCCGGCAATTCCGGGGAAGCGTATTTGTGAGGAGGGTTCTGCGGGGTAGGGAGCGGGAGGCGGAAGGTGGTGGCGGGGTGGTGTGAGAGCGGACAGGCAGCTCCCGGGTATCTTGGTGTTGAACGCATCAAGAGACCACAGGAGGCTGCATGTCCGCGGCGAATGCTATCGACGTTCTCGGGGATTGGGAGGGGTACGACACGGGGCTGATCGGGCGGTTCGCGCCGGGCGTGAAGGGTCCCACCGCCCAGGTGTGGATCGAGCTGCACCCGATGCCCGGGCACAAGATGTGCTGCTCGGGATGCTTCCGCTTCACCCATCGGGTTCACGACATCCAGGAGCGTTGGATTCAGGACCTGCCCATCCTGGGAGCCCCGACGCACCTCTTGGTGCAGCGCCAGCGCGTGAACTGTCCGCACTGTGGCCCGAAGGCCCAACTCCTGCCGTGGCTGGCGCCGTACGCGCGGGTGACCACGCGGCTGGCCGCGGAGGTGGCCATGCTCTGCGCGACGATGACCATCAAGGATGTCGCGGCGTACTTCGGGCTCGGCTGGGACACGGTCAAGGCGATCCACCAGCATCACTTGCATCGCACGCTCAACCCGCCGGACCTGGACGGGATCGAGCACATCGTCATGGACGAGTTCGCCATCCACAAGGGGCATCGCTATGCCACGGTGATTCTCGAGCCAAAGAGCCGCCGCGTGCTGTGGGTGGGCAAGGGGCGCGACCGCGAATCGGTGCGTGAGTTCTTCACGCTGCTGGGGCCGGAGCGCTGCGCCAAGATCACCGCCGCGGCCATGGACATGACCGCCGCGTACGCCGCCGAGGTGCGGATGCACTGCCCCGACGCCGAGATCGTGTACGACCAGTTCCACGTCATCGCCAAGTTCGGACGCGAGGTGATCGACCCGGTGCGGACGGCCGAGTCGCGTCGGATCGAGAACGACGAGCACGAACGCACGCTCATCAAGGGCTCGCGCTGGCTGCTCCTGCGGAACATGGACACCATCAAGAGGCCCGAGGATCGCGTCAAGCTCATGGACCTGCTGGCGGTCAACCAGAACCTGCTCACGGTGTACCTGCTCAAGGACGACCTCAAGCGCCTGTGGAGCTACCGCTCACGCCACCACGCCCGAGAGTTCTGGCTGAGCTGGAAAGCGCGGGCCATGGAGAGCGGCCTGCACCAGCTGGAGAACTTCGCACGCAAACTCGATGCGTATATCCAGGGCATCATCGCCCACGCCGCCTTCCCCCTCAACACCAGCATCCTCGAGGGCGTCAACAACACCATCAAGGTCATCAAACGAACCGCCTACGGCTTCCGCGACCTCGACTACTTCTTCCTCAAAATCCGTGCGGCGTTCCCCGGAATTGCCGGATGAACCAATAATTCTGTTCCCCGCATCTGTCGCGCTACTCCTTGCCTGGCCACGACTACTGACAGCAAGCCCGGACGCTTGTCGAAAATATCGAGAAAATTCGGTACATTCAGCCGGGTTCGTCGCTCCAAACCGATCCGTGTCGCTCAGCGACGATTGCACCAATGTGCGCCGAGCACTCTTTTCGCTTGTCGATGGCCCGCGCCCCAAACAGGCCTCTCGATCGCGCCCGTCCAGTACGTCCCGTTCGTGTCGTTGATGGTGTTCAGCGCGAGCGTTCCCGCGCTCTCGCTCTCGCCCGCCAGTTGCACGCTGAAACTGCACCCCGCCAATCCCGTGTTGGCCGCACCCGTCACCCGCGCCTGCACGGCGTAGTTCAGCACGTTGTTCCCCGTGCCGGTCACGGTCGCGATCGGCGTCGGATGGCGCTCCACCACGCGGAACTCAACCGTCGCCGGCTGGGCCAGCGCAAACGGGGCCGACGCGGCGG
>JANLOX010000474.1:0-1828 GCA_031366795.1 Candidatus Eiseniibacteriota bacterium
GTTATGAGCTTTGTTTTTTTGACCTTGGCTTCATTTACGGCAACAGCGGCGGACAATGCAACGATAAAAAACAAATCGTTTGACGAGCGCCGCAAAGAAATCGACGCCGCCGTCGTCGTCAAGAAAGTGAACGGCCTTGAAATGGAAGCGGATCAATCCGAGGTCGATGTCAGCGCTGGGGAGCGAACGCTGGAACTCGAATGCATTGTGCGCACCTTTGTCGGCATGGGCACGGTCGATATCGGCAAACTCAAACAAATCACTGTCCCGCTGGAGGCAGGTCACACCTACCAACTCGGCGCAAAGCTTTCACCCGACGGCGAATGCACGCCGACAATTGATTGAGTTCACGTAGTACCGCAGGTGGAATGTTTCGACCCGTTCTGTGAATTGCATTGTGCGGCGCGGCAGACAGCTTGAGGCGGGAACTGCACGTAGCCTACTGGCAGAATTGGACTGTGTAGCGGCCTGTCGAATTTCCGTGGCAAGACGTAGCACTCGCTCATGACCTCTGACATTCTCAGGCTACAGGAGCCCTACGAGGTTGCCACAACGAGTTCCTGCCGCACCGCGCGCGCCTCAAGCTCTACCTCGAGGCCAGCGATGGGCGGCCGCGCGCGATAGACAAGCACGCCACGGCGCAGAGCTTCTCCCAACGAACCCAACAGCTCCACTCCCCATAGGTCGGGAATGTCATGGGCGTGGAAAAGAGCAATCTGAGTCGTGTCTTGCCATGAAACGCCGAGCTTGGCGAGAGTTGCCCCGACCGTATCGATCGTGTAGCGAGCGCGCTTCTGCATCGCTGCTGGCCCGGTGTCACCCTCGGCTATGATCTTGCCGCTGGCGTCAATGTCCGCTTGTCCGGAGAGAAAGAAAGTCTTGCCCTTCGCTGATGTCGGAGCGGTATAGGTGAACGCACAAAGAGACGCAGTCGCCGGCGGGTACAATGCAAGAGCGATGTTGGAGCGGCATACGCCGCTGTAGTCGCCGAAGATCAACCCCCACTTGTGCAACTGCTCAAGGTACGGGACGTTGAATGAAGACCAATCACTCAATGGCAACGGAGCGGGTACGCGAAGCTCGATTCCACAGAAAGCCTGGACCGGTCGGCCGACTCTCTTCAAGTAGCTTTCGATGAAGCTGTAGCCTCGCTCGAGCGGAATCCAGGGGCGTAGCAGCACTCGCACTACCTCGTATCCCTCATACGGAATGATGCCCGCACAGAACGCAGGGCCACCCGGCAGGATTTTGTAGGCGCCAGCCTTGTTTTCGATTAGCGCCGGGGCCGAAGTTGAAACGGGTTTATCGTCCATAGAGAGAGTTTTTCACAACGGGATAAATACTAACGTTTTTCATTGCTGCTCCTGTGCTTTAAGTGTGTGCAGCGTCTTGCCGCATTCAACAATATCAACGAAATTCTTGCACGGGTTAGCGTACGCCGTTGCAACTCCGGCCGGCATGCAACTATCAGTTTACCGCGTTTTGGAGCCACACTTATGAGTCCGGTCGTTCAAATCGAAGCGACGTTTGATCACTAGAAGTGTGAATCCAATTGTGCGCTGCATCAGTCTGCAATTGGCCGACACGAGCCCGTCGGCGCGAAAATACCACCGTGCCACTTAAAATGTAAATCACGGACTTTGCACGTTCAGCCTTTCAATCGCTTAATCGAGGCGGCGTGAACAAACATATCTAACTGCGTCTCCAAGCGAATCACGCGCCCGGTTAGATCCTCGATCTTGGTCTGTTGTGTTTTCATCGCATCGGATTGGCGATTCACCTTATCTTCCAGCTTAATAATTGACGTCAGTGCGCCCCAAATCTTATC
>JANLOX010000040.1:0-11084 GCA_031366795.1 Candidatus Eiseniibacteriota bacterium
GGAAACGCAGCTGCCGACGTGCACGAGCCCGACCGCCTCGACCGCACGCCACAGCACGACCGGAAACGGTGTGCTGACGGCAGGTTGCCAGTCCATCAATTACCGTGAACGCCACACCATCAATTAGCGTGACCACGCTCAAAATAGCCCAGGACATTTATCGCCTGCGGACCGAGGCAAAGCTGAGCCAGAAAGGGCTCGCCGAACTCGTCGGCACGACGGCGTCGGCCATCTGTCGTCTGGAGGACGCCGACTACGGCGGCCACTCGCTCAGCATGGTTCAGCGCATCTGTGCCGCCCTCGGGCAGCGGATGGAGATCCGCTTCGTGCCGATCCGTGTCACGCGTGCTACCCGAATCCGGGCGGTCCCCGGCCGATAGCATTGTGCCGAACCGCCGACGGAGGCTTGAAGAAGTCACAGGGGAAGTCGAAGGTCCCCAGTCCGGTCGCGTGAGTGGCTCCGCAAGCACCCACCGATCTATGAGCGATGTGGCCAGTTCACGATCACCGAAACGGGCGTTCACGATCCCGAAACGAGTGTTCACGATGCCGTTTTGGGTGTTCACGATCCCGAAACGAGCGTTGATGATGCCGTTTTGGGTGTTCACGATCCCGAAATGCCTGTTCACGATGGCCGAAAGCACAAAGTCACGCCCGCTCGAGCCATGCGCGCCTCACGAGCGTCAAAAAGACACGGTTCTCGGCGGCCGTCGACAAGTCCGGTGGCCGGGGTGGAGGAATTTGAGATGGCCACGGGTGGGGGATTTTGGGTGGCCACCGGGACTGGCTCGCAATTCGACGGATTTCAAAGGAGTGAATCGAGGACTTGAAATATTTGAAAGCTTGCAATTGCGATGGACTGAAATCGGGAATTGGTTTCCACGAAATCCGCTTTGGGCCCCGTAATGCGTTGTTGATTGAGGTCTTGGTCAACTTCTAGCGCATGACGCTGAGAGCCGGTGTGCCAGCAAGCACAACCTTCCCAACTACCCCAGATCCCCTACGCCCACCGGCCTGACTGAAAGATTTGAAAGCATTGGGCACGAGCGAATTGGGACGTAGAGACGGCGAGGCAAGTTCCGGCGACTCTGGCTGTGACTCTGGCCGCGACTCTGGCTGCGACTCTGGCTGCGTAGAGGCGGTGCCCCCGCCCGGGGGGGATAGGTTCTGAGAAACTCACCTTGCCGGTGGCCGGGGTGGAGGAATTTGAGGTGGCCACAGGTGGGGGACTTTGGGTGGCCGCCGGCAATTGAGCGGCAATCTCAGCCGCCTCCCACCAACCGCAGCGTCCCTTCATCACCTTCGCCCTCGAAGTACTTCGCGAGGAGCAGCTCGAACACCGACCCCGCCGGCGACACGGACGCGAACAGCGTCGCGCACGACCTCAGCTTCATGTCGTCGGGGGTGCCGAAGATCTCCAGTGCGGAGCGCGCTTCGACACCCAGGGCGGCCTCGGCACACTCGATCAGCCGCGGACCGAGAACGGGATGGCCGAGATACGCATCAGCCTCGGCGAGGCTCTTTATCGCGTACCGCTGCGAGGTCGCACTGAACCCCAGCCCATCGAACTGCGGGAAGACGTACCACATCCAATGCGTTCGCTTTCGCCCACTCTGGATCTCGGCGAGCGCTCGTTCGTAGTCGGCCTCCTGCGCGAGCAGGAAACGGTTCAGGTCGTATGAGTCGTGCACGCTGCCGTCGTCGCAGAGGAAGTTCGATACCACTGGGGCTGCACGTTCGTCTACACCGAGGACGAGACGGGCATCTGCATCACGCATCTCTTCCGCGTTCCGCTCTGAGATCCCCCCACCGGCCTGCTGCGTCCCATCCGGCGCCCCTCCTAGAATCCGAACGCCAAGGACACCGCGGCACCGCGCTCACCGACGGGCACAAAGCTCAGACGGATGCGATCCTTGGGCAGCTCCTTCCACCGTTCCGCTGGATGGACGGCGACACCAATCAGCGCCCCTATGGGTGCAAAGAATATGGCGGCGATCAGAGCCTTTTCCCCCGCCGTGAACCTAAAGAATGAATTTGCATCATCGCTCCCGGACGCAAGGCCCATGAGACCGCCAGCCCCCGCGCCAATCCCTGCTCCGATGAGGGCGCCTCGGCCCCTGGAGCGGCGCCCCGCGCTGACCTCCAACTGGGTGATGTCATCGCGGAGGAGAACCTTAGTGTCCGTCTTGCCCAGAACCTGCAGCGTGAGGTTGTTGTCGTCGAGTGCGAGAACTGTCCCGACCAGCTGACCGCCTCCCGTTGGGACCGTGACGCGAACACGAGTGCCGGAAGCGAGCTGGACCGCATCGTCGGCCAGGGCTACAGCCGCGGCAATAGAGAGGATTCCAACGAACGCAACGATCAAAGCGTATCGCATAGTCACCTCTTCGTTCTTGGCGGCAGACCTGCTTTGGCCGCGTCTACCGCGCACCGCGTCACTCCACCCGGATCACCCTCCAAGCACGCGCAATGCCCTGCCCGCTCGCGCGCACGAAGAAGATCCCCTCCCCCGCGGGGTGTCCGTCGCTCGAGCGGCCATCCCATGTGAGCGCGTTCGCTCCGGCGGCCAGCACTGCGGGCTCGTAGGCACGAATGGCCCGACCGCGGACATCGAAGACCTCCAAGCGCACTGTCGTGGCGGCCGGCAACACGAACGTGAGCCGCACGCGATCGACGAATGGATTGGGCCATGCGCGGGTCATCTGCAGGGCCTCGGGCGCTTCCGGCACCGCCAAGGTGCGGCCGATCGCATTCACGTGCTGAAGATAGATGTCGTTGTTAGTTCCGCTGCGCCGGTCCTGCCAGGACACGAACGCGCCGAGTGCGCCATCGGTCGCGATCGTCGGCAATTGCTGGTTGTCCACCGCGGCGCATAGTGCCAGCCCATCGGGCGTCCACGTCGATGCTCCCGTCAAATCCAAGTGCTGGGCATAAATGTCGTCGCCCGTGGCGAACATGCGCCCGTCGTACCAGGTGATGACGGAGCCCGTCGCGCCGTCCGAGGCGATCGTCGGCGCGAGTTGGTCGGCCTGAGCCGTACACACCGGGACGCCGCTCGGCATCCACATAGGCGCTCCCGAAGCATTCACCTTCTGGGCGTAGATGTTGTAGTTCGTATTCGTGCGGAAGTCCTGCCACGCGACTGTT
Source organism: Candidatus Eiseniibacteriota bacterium (assembly GCA_031366795.1). Taxonomy (GTDB): domain Bacteria; phylum Eisenbacteria; class RBG-16-71-46; order RBG-16-71-46; family RBG-16-71-46; genus JANLWK01. The sequence continues at coordinate 3,148 of JANLOX010000040.1, forward strand.
GCGCCGCCGGCTCCATCGGCGATCATGGCGCACTGGTTACCCGCAGTGCACAGCATGACGCCAGCGTTGGTCGGCGGCCACAGCTTATCGCCATTGAAATTGACGCGCTGAGCGTAGATGCCCGTGCTGCCGGCGGCCCACGCGACGACGGCGCCACCCGAACCATCCATGACGATCGCGGGGCGCCGGTTGTTCGAGAGACTGCTCAGGGGTGAGTTGGACCACAGGCTCGCCCCGGCAGAATTCAATCTCTGAACGCGGCACCCGCCCGTTCCGTTGAACCAAGCGATGATCGCGCCTCCCACTCCGTCCGAGACGACTACCGGAAGCGTCTCGCCGTTCATGCTGGTCATCGTCACTGGAACTCCGATGGAACCCCAGAGCATCGCCCCCGCGGCATTCACCTTCTGGGCATAGATGTCGGAGACACCACCCGCGCCATTGTCCTGACGCCACACGACGATGGCGCCGCCCGCTCCATTGATGTCTCGAGCGATCGCCAGATCGCGCATCGTCGGCGAGGCGACCGAGACTGGAACGCCATTGGCGCCCCATTGAGGATTTCCCGCCGCGTTCACCCATTGCGCGCGAGGCTGGGCGCTGGTGCCTCCGAAGGCGAGATAGGCGCCCCCTGTGGCGTCGGAAGCGATGGCGGGGACCGTCGGGTCACCCGAGTCCCCGGTCACGGAAAGCGGTACACCGCCTGGCGCCCATTGCGGGAGTCCCGCCGCGTTCACGCGTTGCGCGAAACAGACACCGCCAGCGGGAACGGTGGGGCGAAGGTCGTGCCACGCCACGATTGCACCGCCCGCTCCGTCCGGCACCATGGCAGGGCTCAATTGATCGCCCGCCGCCGTGCACACCCCGTTGCCATTGGCGTCGTCCGCAACCGCGGGACCGATGCTGATCGATGATGCAGTAAGAGCAAGGATGAGCGTCAGCACGATTACTTGGGGTTTGCAGTTCACGACTACCTCAGGATAGGCAAGGGGCGTTTCCCAGGGGGGCACGGCAGCTCGGGGGGACACCACGATGCTACTGACCCGGTGGAGGGGTACTCAAGGACGAAGATCGTGTTCCTTACGCTGCGGATCTCGGCGAGCGCGCTGAGGTGATGAAGGACGATGATTCTGAGATGCGCACCGATTTCATGGCGTGATAGGGTCGGCACCTTCGTGGTTCGGTCCCCCCCAGCAGAGGAGAAGAGACTCGTGCCCCACTACATCAACTTCTTTTCGTACGCAGGCGCTGCGGCGAAGGCCATGATCGATCGACCGTCAGATCGTCACGCAGCAGCAAAAACCCTCGTCGAATCTCTCGGGGGCAAGTTGGACGCGTTCTACTGGATGAACGGGAAGTTCGATGGCTTTCTCATTGCTCAACTTCCCGACGGCATGAGTGCGGCGGCACTGGCGGCTGCCGCATCGAGTTCCGGCGCATTCACCGACTTTGAGACTCACGAGATCTTCGATCGCGATGCGCAGGCCCAGATCCTGAAGTCCGCCAAGACGGCCACGACGGCCTACAAGTCGCCTACTGCGTGATTCCGGTTGTGAACGCCGCGGAGATCTTCCGCGGCGTTCACTAACTCCTGCGTGGACCGCTGGATCTTCGGCGCGCATGCGCAAATTCCGGCCTTGTAATGAAGTGGTGGAGACGCGATTCTAGCCTAGATTATGCGTGAAGCGTGAGATACACGAAGACCTCCATGTCGTAGAAAGGTCTTGTTCAGGGACATTTCTGCTGACAACGGAGGTCTTCGCGTGTGCGATTCTACCACAACAGCCTGCGTGCTGTTCCCCGAGTTGTTCGAGCGGCCGCTGACGGCCACGTTCGAGGTCCCAACGCCAGTTCGGATGGTGGCGCGGTGCTGCTCAAGGCGGCGGATCGGCGGCTCGGCTTGATCTCGAGACTGGCCGCAGCACTCGTCGATGAACGGCAGCACGCCAAAGTGCGGCACGCCGTCCAGGACTTGCTCACGCAGCGCATCTACGGTCTGGCGCTCGGCCTGGGTGAGGGACTGTTCGAGACGGTGCTGACGCGGCACGCGCACCGCCGTCGCAAGGTACGCCGCATCACGATCGACATGGACCTCACCGACGATCCCACGCACGGTGCGCAGCAACAGGCGTTCTTCAATAAGTTCTACGACGCTCACTGCTACCTGCCGCTGCTGGCGTTCCTGACGTTCGATCGCGAACCATAGCAGTACCTGTGCGCGGCCGTCCTACGGCCGGGCAACGCGGCCACCCAAACCGGTTCGCTGACGCTGTTGAAGCGCATCGTTGGCCGCCTGCAGAAACGCTTCCCGAAAGCACGCATCCTTGTGCGCCTCGATGGCGGCTTCGCGGCGCCGGAGCTGTTCGAGTTCCTCGACATCGTCGGCGTCGACTACGTCGTCGCGATGGCCAAGAACAAGGTGCTGGAGCGTGAGTCCGAGCTCGACATGATCGTCGCGCGGGTACCGAGCGAGACCACGGGCGAGACCGAGCACGTCCTTATCTCGAGTCTCTCTCGTGATCCAACAGCGCGGAGCCGTGTCCGAATCGTCGGACCGCCAGGATCGCCTCAGTTCTCAAAACTCGAAAACCGATCCTTGGGAGGATCGTTCGTTCCATCCCAATCATGGCGCCGACGAATCCATTGATCAGCAGCAGTAGCGAGAATTGACCGAGATTCTCATGCAGGCCGAGCCTTACGGTCACGGGGCTTGCAGGGCCTCCAGGGGTGAGCACGGACTCAGGAAACGGCGCATCGGTTGGCCGGGAGCCGCACCGCGTCGCGAACTGCGCCCAGCGCCACCGCATCGGCAGGAATGTCTTCGGAGCCTCGTATCATATTGAAGGCGGCACGGTCGAAGGCATTCAGGAACCAGCTCGTGGCACTCGTGAACCCGGCTTCCTCGCGCGGAAGTTGATCCCGAGCGTGCCGAATTGAGCCGCACTGGAGTGCTGCGGCGCGCCGCTGAAGACGTCCGCACGCCAGGTGATCTCGAACCCTTCGAAACCCGCGGCGAGGACCACGCTCTCGAGCTCTGCTTCCAGCAGAGCGCCGGCGATTCAGCCCTTCCAGAGATCGATGTCGCGCTTGGCGGACTCGGGCACCGCTTTCTGGACGAGGATGTCGCCGATCTGGAGCCGGCCACCGGGGCCGAGGACGCGGAACATCTCGCGGAAGACGTGGACCTTGTCGGGACAAAGGTTGACCACCCCGTTCGAGATCACAACATCGGCCCACCCATCGGCTACGGGCAGCCGTTCGGCGTGCCCCTGGTGGAACTCGACATTGCGCATGCCAGACTCGAGGGCTGAAGCCCTGGCCTTCTCGAGCATCTCCGGGGTCATGTCCACGCCCACGACACTGCCCTGCTCCCCGACCAATCGTGTCGCGATCAGGCTATCGATCCCGGCGCCGCAGCCCACGTCGACGACTCTCTCGCCCGGCATGATCGATCCCGCAGCGAATGGATTGCCTGTCCCGGCGAAGGACTCGATCGATCGCTCGGGCACGCCCTCGAGCGAAGTGCTGGCGTAGCCCAGCAAGCGGGCAAGCGGGCGACCCGTATGAAAGTGGAAGCCTCGATGAGGATCTTTGGCAACTTCGGCGTATTCCTTGCGGATCTCGCACCGAAGCTGTTCGACGTCGACATCAGGGACGGAAACAGGATGTGTCATGCTCCCTCCTTAAGTTTCGCGACGGGCAGACCAGCCGCCCGCCAATCCGGAAAGCCAATTTCCAACCGGCGCGCGCGATAGCCACGCCGGCGGAGCTGGGCCACTGCCTCATCGGCGTAGACACAGAACGGTCCGCGACAGTAGGCAACGACCTCGTGTCGCTTGGGGATCTCCTTCAGTCGCTTTTCGAGTTCTCCAACTGGAACAGAGCGGGCGCCAGCGATGTGGCCAGCCTCAAATTCGGCTGCTGGCCTGACGTCGAGAACGATGACGTCCTTCTCGCGGATGCGCTTGAGCAACTCTTTGCCATCCACACTCTTGAACTGGGCCCGGTCCGCGATGAATGCCGCTACGAGGCGATCAATCTCGGCAAATTGCGCCTGACCGAGATCGCGAATCGCCTGCCAGACCCCAAACACCCGGTCGCCGGAGAGCCGGTAGTAGGAACAGGCACCGTCGCGGCGGACCGCCACAAGTAGCGCCGCGCGCAAGATTTGAAGGTGCTGCGACGTGTTCGCCACCGACATTCCCGTGAGGCCAGCGAGATCGTCGACGGTGCGCTCCGCTTGAGCGAGCAGGTCCACCAGTTCCAACCGATGCGGGCTGCCAAGCGCCTTCCCGACCCGGGCGAGCTCGCGGAACAAGTCATTCTTGAATTGCCGATGAACGTTAGTTTTCATGAATTCAATTGACTCATTGAATTATACTCGAGTCAAGGGCAACTTATCCGGACGAGTTGCTGCATGTTCGGTGCGCGCCAGCAGGCGCAGTGGCAGCCGGGCTGTCTGGATCACCAGCACCCCCCGTCGGTGATGCACTACGCCGAACCGCCAGAAAGACACGGTTCTCCGCCGCCGGCCAGAGACGAGGGCTCTCCCTCGGGCGGAGCCGGTGGCCTCTGCCCGGCGCTCGAAAATGCTGGCCCCGGCAATGCACCATTCGCAGTACTCTACGTTCGGCGCGAAGGGTTGGGAGGTCCGTCACGAATGACTCGATTGGCCAGATCCGGAACTGCCTCACACCCGGCCACACCGAAACATCACCTGCTCGTTGGTCGGGCGACGAATCAAAGGAGAAACGAATGACTCGAGCGAAAGTAGCTGTGGGACTTGTTTCCCTCACCAGCATTGTTTCGTTCATCGCGGCTCTGATTCCTCTGCTTAAGGGCGGCCGAATGAACGCCGACTTTCTGGGCTCCGGTGTGGTCTTTATGGCGGTTGCGATTGCGATCGCGAAGCGGAAGCCCTCCTCCAAGGGCGGCCCTCCCGCGGCCTGAGAAGCGCTTGCTACAGCCGACGCTCACCGCACGGAGGGATAGGTTTTGAAAATCGCCACCTTCCGATCCCCCACCTTGCGATGCCATGTCCCACACCCTCGACTCGCCGTAACGGCCACCATCGCGTGCCTCCTCCTGGCCTCGCCCGCCCTAGCCGCACCGCGCCCCGCCACGCTCCTCGACGAGTTCATGCCGTCGTGCCACTTCCGTAACGCCGAGTCCGTGCGCATCCACGCGCCGCCGTGGGCGGTGTTCGCTGCGGTCCGCGCCGTGACGGCCAGCGAGGTGCAGGGGTTCATGCCGTTCGCGATTGCGGTGCATGCGCCGCGCTTCCAACTGACTCCACGAGAGAACGTGCTCATGCGCCGCCCGATGATCGAGGCCATGCGTGACGAGGGCTACGTGCTGCTCGGGGAGACCGTGGGCCAAGAAATCGTGGTCGGCGCTATCGGGCAATTCTGGGCCGACCGGTACGTGGCGTTGCGCAGCGCGCGCGACTTCAGCGCGTTTCGTGATCCACGCTTCGCACGCATCGCCGTGAATGTGCGCATCCGCGACGATGGGCACGGCGGCAGCCTGGTCACGACGGAGACGCGCGCGCTGTGCCCGGATGCGCAGGCGCGCAGGAAGTTCGACGGCTGCTGGCGGTTGTGGACTCCGGGTGGATCACTGGTGCGCACGCAGTGGCTCGAAGCGGTGCGGCGGCGGGCTGAGGGGGCGCGGCGGAGGTAAGGGCAGCCCTGCCTACCCCCGCTCCCGGCACGCCCCCAGCAGCTCCGCCACGACCTCCCGCGTCGTCTCCCCCACCTCATCGAACGCCGCGAGCTTCTCCCCCGTGACCTCGTCCATGTACAGCCGCCGGTTGATCTCAACCATGATCGCGCCGACCGAGGCATTCCGCTCGTAGTAGTCGGCGGGCACCAGCGCGCCTGCGAAGGGGCGATTGATCTCGACGGAGAGCGCGCGCTTCGCGAACAGCTCAGCCGCCAGCGCCGCCAGCCACGCGGGCGTGTGGTAGGGGTCCGTGCCGATGCAGATGTCCGGCCGATCGGGTGACTGATCGGAGTGGCAGGGCAAGGGCACCGCCGGGAAGCTGTGGCAGTCCACGACCAGACACTGGCGGTGTTCCTCGAGCGCGGACAGCACGGCCTGCGTGAGTGCTGCGTGATGCGGCTCGTAGAAGCGTTCGATCAGCCCGCGTCGCTCCGCAGCGGTCGGCGCATCCCGCAAGACCTTGCCGTCGTGCGTGCGGGTGTAGATGACGCCCATGCCGCGCGACGCCATCACCTCTTGCGAATCGTCGAGGAAGCGCTCGGGATCGAGCACCAACCTGCTGATCGGGAATCGAACGGGGACAGCATCCGCCGGGGGGAGCGCGAAGAGTTCGTCGGTGTACCAGTCGGTCATCGTGAGCAGTTCGCGACGAAGGACGTCATCGGAGACGAGCAAGCGCGGACGCACATCCGCCGGGATCGCGATGGCGCTATGCGGGATGTGGAGGACGGCGAAGGGGGGCATGGCGGGTCGTCGCCTAACTTGCGCGCTCGCGAAGGTAGCTGACCACCGACGCCCAATCGGGGACGCGCGGCGTGCCGAAGTGGATGTGCTCGCCCTTGAATAGGTCGGCGCCATTCTTCGTCCGGTCGTCGATCAAGTAGTCGCCCACGTTCAGGTGCTTGTGGTGCGAGAGGATCAGCCGCTTGTAGGCCGGCGCCCCAAGATGGCGCTTCACCCAGAGCAACTTGTCGGACCACGCGGACGGATTCTCCCAGGGCGCAGTCGACAGGATGTACGTGTCGAACAATTTCGCGAGTTCGTGGAAGCCCTCGATCGCGCCCGGCATGGGATCCATCAACGCGAAGATCCCGGGGACCTCGTCGAGATCGTCCTCGTGCTGGAGTTGGATCTCGGGCGGCGTGCGATCGATCCCGGACTTGAAGTCCACGAGAACGTTGTCCATGTCGACGTAGAGGGTTTTGTGCACTGGGAATCTCCAAGGGCCAGATGCGGTCGCGTGATCATGCTGATCATAGTGCTTCGATCACACCACGCCCACCGCGCCATCGCGCGGCCATTCGGTGCGGTGCAACTCAATCCGTATTGCAGCACTGAACTTGGATTCACGCCAGACTGACGATTCGAACGTGTAGTTGTAGGCGGAAGATTACAGTTCTACGGCAGGTCGTTTCCCGCTCGCGCGGCGGTTCGATGAGTTGTGCCGCGCAAGTACTACGGATGATGAACGTTGCTTGCGCGGATCGTTTCTACCAACGGCGGTGGTCCAACTGATGCATTGCCGTGACGCGCCTCCTCGCCCGGCGGCCGCGCGCCCATCGGGGCCGTGCTCCCCTTCCGGAGAGCATCCGCATGCATGCACGATGGTTTAGTTCATGGGGCTTCGGGGTTTGGTGTGGCTGAAAACCTACGGGTCATGATTTCGTGCTGACGGCCGCCGGATAGAGATTGAGCCCGCCACAATGGAAGAAGATCGCCGTGCGGAACCGTTCGCGATTGCGGAACCCACAAGCCCGCCGCTTCGCCGACTGGATCTTCGCGTTGAGCGACTCCGCACCTGCATTGGTGACGCGATGCGTGAAGTAGGTCCGGATGTTCGCCCAGTGACGCTTGATCATGGCCGCGACCTTGCGCATAGGCTCGATCTGGCTGCGACGCGCCCAGCGATACCAGATGGCGAAGTTGCGATCGGCCACTTGGGGGTTATGCAGCGCCCACAGCGCCATGGCAGCTTCGCGCAGTGCCCACGCGCGACCCATGCGGGGCGCGAGATCCCGCAGCAGGTTGAATGCGCGGCTCTCGGACCAACTGCGGCCACGCGGACTCTCCAGCCAGCGGTACTTCGTGCCCTTGAGGATCGGGTCCCCTGCCGCCATGTTCGACCGGTGCTCTTGCCTCCGCACGAGATCGACGGCGTTGCCGAGGTGTTGGGCGATGTGAAACTTGTCGAACACGATCTTGTCCGCCGCGCC
>JANLOX010000047.1:0-4742 GCA_031366795.1 Candidatus Eiseniibacteriota bacterium
CGGGGCGATCATCAGGTGCACATGGATCAGCTGATCGATCACTTCTGCCAGGTCGCGACGATTGGAAAACCACGCCGCACCCATATTATTGGATGCCGTTGACCAACGCGCTCCCCTGCAACGGATATCCCCCGCTGTAGACGCGGATGTACCAGGGCACCGTTGCCGGCACTGCTGTGAACACAGCGACCGTCGCACCTGCGACGAACTGTCAAGCCGTCAATGCGCTCTGCTACGTACTCTTTCATGTGGGCTTCCACCTTCAATTCTAGGTGGAAACCGTCCTGGCACGTTGATCTGACAAAATCAATATGGATTCAGCGGGCGATAGCGGAGTTGCCGAAGTATCTTTCTCTGCTCTGTCACGGTAAGCAGACCTCGTCCAGCGCGACTTCCGCCTGCTCCAACCAGAATCGCATGCCCATCTCGCGGTACAGCGTCGTCCCTATGGTAAGCTGTTCTCTCGCATCCATGCGCTCACCGGTCTTGGCGTGCGCTCTGCCGAGGCCGACGTGACAGTGGGCGACCAGCGGCCGCATCTCGAGCTCGCTCGCAAGAGCGTGTGCCTGCTGGTAGGCATCCCCGGCCCGCCTGATCTCGGTAGATTCGTGAACGTAGATGTCACCGAGCAGTTTCAAACCCCAGGCTTCCCAACCCTGCTCTTGTTGCGCATGCGCAAGCGCCACCGCCTGCTCTGCCTGTTTCCGTGCCTCGTCGACTTGTCCGAGAACGAAGTAGGCTTCGGCTAGGAAGGTGGTTGACAACGAAAGTAGACCCCGAATCGCCATCCCCCTAAACGCTTCCACCGCCTCCTCTAGCAATGCAACAGCGTCGGCCACGCGATTCGACCAAAGGTAAACGGAGCCCAGGGATGCCGCGACGAAGGGCAGCGCAACGCGAATCTCGAGTTCCCTGCAGAGTGCAAGGCCTAGCTCCAGCACCTGCTTCGCGGCTATGAAGTCGCCGTGGCGCAGATGGGTATATCCGAGGCCATAGCGGGCATAGATTTCGCTTTGGCGATGCCCGGCGGTCTGCGCAATCCGGAGACCTTCTTCTCCTACTGGGACGGCCTTAGCGAACTCTCCTCGCTCAGCCAGGACCTCTGAAGCAGCCCAGCGGGCGACTACCGCGGACAACGCCGTCATTCCAAAGCGCTCGCCAGGCGGTGCGCCCTTCACCAGGTCCATCGCGACGCTCAGCGGTTGGCCCCCCCGCCGCGGGTCGCCAGCGAACCAGAACGCCTGGCCCAAGTAATAGTTTGCGACCACCCGTAGCCCAAGGTCGCCGACCTCCTCGGCAATGGAGCGTGCGTTCTCCCCCGCTTCAATCGCTTGAGGGTGCTCGCCAAGGAAGCTATGACGGTGCGCTGCATACGCGAGCGCCCATCCGAGACTGCGCCGATCACCGACGCTTTCCGCCAGGGAGCGCGCCTCGTCAAGTACATTGCCCATCTCCACGAACTCGCCGAGCGCGAAGAGGGCGTTCCGCTGTTCGAAGCACAGCTCGATGAGTTGCCTAGTCCGCTCTGGGTTCTCGGGCAGTTCCTGCAAGGCGACTCGCGCCCCTTCGAAGTGGATGAGCGCCTCCCGTGCGGCCGAGCGGTCGAACGCCCGCGCCCCCGCGCGCCGACCATAGCCGACCGCGCGATCCCAAACCTGCCCGCGCAGCGCGTGGTGGGCTAAGCGCTCCACGTGTTCGTTCAGTCGGTCCGCATATAGCTCTTCGCTTGCGACGACTATCTGGGCGTGGAGCTGGCGACGCCGGTCCCGAAGGAGGCTACCGTAGGGCACCTCATGGGTCAGCGCGTGCTTGAAGCTGTATTCGGGGTCTGGGAAGATCTGTGTTTCGTATAGGAACTCGGCCTCCTGCAAGTGGGCGAGCTCGCACCGCAGGGTCTCGGCAGGTTGCTTCACGACCGCTGCCAGGAGCGCGTAGGGCACATCTTTGCCGACCACGGCGGCTGCCTGGAGCAACTGCTTTTGTTCCTGGGACAGCCGGTCAATACGCGCTTCCAGCATCGTCTGCACTGTAGTGGGAACCTGCAGTTCTGCCACTGGCCGCGTTAGCCGGTAGGCGCCGCGCTCCCCGACCAGCGCGCCCGTCTCTACCAGGGTGCGCACCGTCTCCTCTAGGAAGAACGGGTTGCCGCGCTTCACCAGCATTTGCGTCAGCAGCACGAGCGAGGGGTTTGGCCCAAGCAAAACTGCAAGGAGCTCCGCCGTGCTCTCGGCGGGCAGGCTGTCGAGCCGCAGCTGCGAATAGGCGGTCTTGCTGCCCCAGCGGTGTTCGTACTCGGGGCGGTAGCTGACCACTAGCAGGAGGTAGGCGGAACCCAGGCCCTCCACCAGGCTTTCGAGCAGAGCCTGGGTCTCGCCATCGACCCAGTGCAGATCCTCAAACACCAGCAACAACGGCTGCATCTGGCTCTCGCGCAGTAGTAGGCGCTTAATGGCGTCGAGCGTGCGCTGGCGGCGCTGTGGCGGGTCGAGCGCTTGCCAGACCGGATCTTCGATCGGCAGGTCCAGCAGAGCGAGTAACGCTGGCAGCAGCGGCCTTAGGGATTTGTTCAAGGTAAGGAGCTTACCTGTGACCTTTTCTCGCATCTCGCGGTGATCGTCGCGGTCTCCGATCTTGAAGTAGCCCTTGAGCAGGCCGATCACCGGCAGGTAGCTGGTGGCCTTGCCGTAGGAGGCGGAGGGAGCCTCCAAGATCAGCCAGTCCTCCACCCGATGGGTGTGAGTGAATTCGTAGACCAACCGCGACTTCCCGACCCCAGCCTCGCCAACGATGCCGACCACCTGACCGCGGCCGGCGCCGGCCTGACCCATGACCCGGCGCAGGTGCTCGACCTCGGCGTCGCGGCCGACGAAGCGCGTTAGGCCTCGGAGGGCCGCGGCTTGTAGGCGCGTGCGCGCCGTTCCTACCCCCGTTAGCTCGTATACTTCGACCGGTTCGGCGAGGCCCTTGACACCGATCGGGCCGAGTGTGGCAACCCGAACATAGCCTTCCGCGAGGCGCAGGGTGTTGACAGTCAGCAGGATCGAGCCGGACCTGGCGAGCTGCTCCATGCGGGCGGCCAAGTGGGTGGTCTGGCCCACCGCGGTGTAGTCCATGCGTAGATCGCTGCCTATTGCACGCACGACAACCTCGCCGGAATTAAGCCCAACGCGGATCTCCACAGACACGGCCTCGGCGCATCGCAACTGGTCCGCATGCTGCGTCACTGACTCTTGCATCCGCAGCGCGGCGTAGCAGGCGCGCACGGCATGATCCTCATGGGCGATCGGAGCACCGAAAAGTGCCATGATCCCGTCGCCCATTACCTGGTTCACCGTGCCCTCGTAGTGATGCACTGCCTCCATCATACGTTCGAGAACTGGATCGAGGAGCCGGCGCGCCGCCTCGGGGTCTCGGTCAGCCAGCAGTTCCATGGAACCCTTGATGTCGGCGAAGACGACAGTCACCTGCTTGCGCTCGCCTTCGAGCGTGACCTTCGAGGTGAGGATCTTTTCGGCGAGGTGCTTGGGCGTGTAGGAATCCGGAGAACGCGGCAGCGTGATCGTGCCCGTTCCGCGCAGAGCGTCGATGGCCTTGAGTAGCTTCTTCCGGTGGCCCATGGGGTGTACCCCAAGCTTCTCAAGGTCATCCTCGGTGAGCTCGCATAGCAGGTCTAGGTCGAGCGCGTTGCGCTCGAAGGCCTCCGCATACTGCGGTAACCCAAGCTGCTCAAGCCACTGGATGACGTTGTGCATGTTCCCTTGCGCGCGGATCTGGTCTGACTATTAAAGTCCTACGGACGGAACACATCAAGAGATGCCTTACAAAGCAGCGAAAGTATCAGTTTGTTGTCCGGCAATACCGCCACTGGGCACCCTGGGTGGGGAATGGCGATGTCGATATGCCGTCTCCTTCGCCGCTCCGTCTTGTGACCGAACCCCAGCCCGTATTCAACTGACAAAGTGCAGTCGGCTCTTGCTAAGGTCGTGACTGACGTCCTCCGTCATGGAGAATTTCTGCGAGAACTCGGCCTTCGCTCCCGTCTGGTGGGCGGAGGTTCATGATATGCGCCAAGGTAGGGACGATGTCCACGATCTCGACTGACGATGCTTGCTTTCCCGGCTGAATCCAGCGCGGGCCCATAAAGATCAGCGGCACGTGGGAATCGTTTGCCCAGGGGCTGCCATGGTTGGCGGCCACTTCCTTTGGCTTGTTAGCTAAGTACCAGCAGTTCTTGGGCACCACTACCAGGTCTCCGCTCACCTCAGGGTTCCATGTGTGCGCCACCATCTGCCAGAACCGAGTGGGAGCACCATGGCCCAAGGTCAACTGCGTACGAGTGTACACGGAGAAAACGCCGGGAAAAGACGCAAGGAAATCCGCCGCTGCGGTTTCCACAACTGCTCGGTTCAGGTGCTTGCTGTCAATGATTTCATAATCCAGATACACGGTCGGGCGCTTCCAGCGCAGGGCATATTCCGCGGCGCCAAATTTTTTCGACAGATGCGCGTTCAACGCATCCTTCATCTGGGCGGGATCGATGCGTCCAGCGTGGAGCTTGAGTTTATCGCTGCAGTACTCCGGCGTGTTGCTAAAGCCGTGATCCGCAGTCAGTACCACCAGCGTCTTGTCGAGTCCGACTCGCTGGTCCAGGAACTCCAGGAATGCTGCTATCGTGTGATCGAGCCGTAGGAAATGATCGTGGGACTGAATGCTCTCAGGCCCAAACAAATGATTCACGTAGT
>JANLOX010000283.1:0-8938 GCA_031366795.1 Candidatus Eiseniibacteriota bacterium
CGCGGCTCGGCGCCGACGAGTGCGGCCACCTGCTCGCGCGCGCGCTCGATGGCGGCGCGGGCGCGCTGGCCATCGCGGTGCATGCTCGAGGGATTGCCATGAAGCCGCTCGAGGCAATCACGCACGCAATCGATGACCACGGGGCGGACGGGCGTCGAGGCATTGTGGTCAAAATAGGTCACGGGTGCTCGCTCGCGGTGGGTCGAATTCCTGCGCAAAAAGCAACGGCCTCCGGTGGCCCGCATCGGGCGAACACCGGAGGCCCTTGCGGAGGATTCTAATGTTGGTTCGATTGCAGCACGCGCTGCAGTACGTCAATGCTTTCCTTGGCGCTCATCGCTTCGGGCGAGGTGGGCGCGATCGCGACGACCTTCTCCCACATGCGGATCGCATCGCGGTAGATGCCCGCATCGGCGAATGCCACGCCCAGCGTGAAGTAGGCGCAGTATGCGTTGGGGTTGCGCGAGATCAAGCCGCGTAGGATGTCGATCGCCTTGCCGTAGTCGCCGGTCGAGTACAGCGAACTCGCCAGCCTGCAGTTCGCCACCGTGTCCTCGGGCGCAATCTTGAGTGCAGCGTTGTAAGACGCCTGGGCCTGTGCGGCCTGCCCGAGCGCATCGTAGGCAGCACCCAGGTTGACCAATGTCGGCACGTGAGCGGGCCGCACGGTGTTGGCTTTGAACAACACGCGCTGGGCATCGAGCGGACGGTCACGGTCCATGAGGATGAGCCCGAGCTTGTACAGGTTGTCCCATTTGCTCGAGTCGCGCGCCACGGCCTTGGTCAGCAATTCGAGACTATCGGGGGCAGCCCTGGACGCGGTCATGGAAGCTGGCTTGGCCGCGGTCCTGGCCGCGGTCTTGGCCGCCGGAGCCGCCTGGACGGAGGTCACCGAAACGAGCATCAGGCACGCAAGGGCAGCCAGGAACAGGCTGGCGAATCGCTTCACGAGACGTCTCCTCGATAGGTTTTATGGGGTGCGGAATCGACAGTGGATGTTAGCACGCTGCGGGGGGCCGGCCAATGGCCTCATGGTCCGCGGCCGCGCGGCGGCCGCAGCGGGGTTCAGGACACGTCAAATACGGCGATCGAGCGCCTGGACAAGGTCAGCCCACAGGTCCGCTGCGTCCTCGATGCCGATCGTCAGCCGCACCAACCCCTCGGGCAGCCCCGCCGCCGCGCGCTCGGCGGCGCTCAAGTGAATGTGCGAGGTGTGGATGGGCAGCGCAATCAGCGACTCGACGCCGCCCAGACTGGGGGCGTGCCGAAACAGCTTGAGCTCGCGGGTGAACGGTTCGAGCGCCGCATCGCCTCCCTTGAGCACGAACGACAACACCGGCCCGAACCCGCGCGTCATCTGTTCGCACGCAATGGCATGCCCCGGGTGACTCGCGAGCCCGGGATAGTAGACGCTGAGCACCGCGGCGTGCGCCACGAGCCGTTGGGCCAAGCCAAGCGCGTTGGCGTTCTGGCGCTCGACGCGCAGCGGCAGAGTCTTGAGGCTGCGTTCGATGAGCCACGCCGTCTCGGGATCGGGCACCGCACCGAACACGGTGCGGAAGCGCACGATGGCATGCATGTTCGCCGCGGGCCCCGCGACCACGCCGGCGAGCAGGTCGCCATGACCACCAATTGACTTGGTGGCGCTGTACGCTACGAAGTCCGCGCCAAGTGCCACCGGATGCTGTCCCAGCGGCGAGGCGAAGGTGTTGTCGACGCTGAGTCGCGCTCCCCTGGCATGCGCGAGCGTGGCCGCGCGCTTCAAGTCGACCACGCACAGCGTGGGATTGGTGGGCGACTCGACATGGAACAGCCGGGTGCCGGCGCGGAACGCTCCCTCCCACGATGCGGGATCGAGTCCATCCACAAGATCGTACGACCAGCCCATGCGCTCAGCCCCCCAGTGCAGCAGTGCCCGCGTGCCGCCATAGCTCTGGTGGAGTGCCACGATGTGATCGCCGGCCTGGAGCTGGGTCATGAATACGGCAGAGATGGCCGCCATGCCGGAAGGGAACAACACCGCCTGCCCGGTGCGCTCGAGATCGGCGAGCCGCTCCTCGGTGGCGCGCAGCGTCGGGTGACCGAGACGCTGGTAGTAGGCGCCCGCGGAGCCGCGCTCCTGTTCGCGCATCATGTCGCCGAGCGTGTCGAACGAGAACGTCGCCGAGCGCACCACCGGCGTGCTCATCGGTCCCACGCGCACATCACCCGGACCATGCACGGCACGCGTGTGGTCGCCGTGGCCGGAATTGGAATCGGACATCGGGCTGCTCCTGGATCGAATGGGGCCGCCCCAGCAACCACCGGGATTTCCCAGCACCTGCTGAGTCGTACCGGGCGGCGATGGCGCCGCCGGTCCCGCACAGCATACTCTAGCGCCCATGCTGACGAATGTTCCCGTCGATCCCGCTCGCGTGCGGCGCGTAGCCATCGTGCGCCCGCGCTTCCTCGGCGATCTGTGTCTGACCCTGCCGGTCGTGGACGCCGTCCGCGCTGCATGCCCCGAAGCGCGGATCGCCTACGTCATGGAGTCCGACGCGGCCCCGCTGCTCGAAGGCGATTCACGGATCGACGAGGTGATCACGGTGACCCGCGGCGCCGGGACCGCGGCAACGCTGGCCCTGGTCAGGCGGCTACGCCGATTCGCACCCGAGGTGGCACTCGATTTGTTCTGCAACCCGCGCACGGCGGTGTGGACGTATCTCTCCGGCGCGGGGGTGCGCGTGGGCTACCCGAACAAGGGCTGGCGCAGTGCGCTCTACACCCACCACTCGCGGCCGCGCACGCTGTCCTCGACCGGGTTCCACCTGTCCTCCCTTGCGGCCCTCGGCTGGCCGGCTCCTGCGGCCATTCCGCGGCTACACATGAGCGAAGCGCGGCGCTCCGAAGCAGTCGCGGCGCTGGCGGCGGCCGGGGTGCCTCAGGGGGCGACGCTGGTGGGGTTTCATCCCGGCGCGCGCTGGGAAACGCGGCGTTGGGCGCCCGAACGGTTTACCGCGCTGGCCGCGAAATTCCTCGCCGCCAACCCGAGCGGCGTGGCGCTCGTCACCGGGGGTGTCCACGAAGCCGCGCTCGTCGCCGGCATCGCAGCGCCCCTGGGACCCCGCGCCCTGGCCATCGTGGGCTGGCCCATTGCCCGCTTCGTCGCGATGCAAGCCCTGTGCACGGTGTTTGTGTGCGGCGATACCGGGCCCGTGCACACGTCGGTGGCCGCGGGCACGCCAACCCTCGGGCTGATCTCGCGCAACCGGCCCGCGATGTGCTTTCCCTACCCTGAATCGCTGGGCCATCGGGCGTATTATTCGCGGGTCGAATGCAGCCCGTGCCATCGCGACCTGTGTTCGGACCTGCGCTGCCTCGACCGGCTGCACGTGGAGGAAGCCTGGACGCTGCTGCAGCAGATGCTCACTCGTTAACCCGTCGATGCAGATAAGGGAGATCGCGATGCCCCCGATCGTCACCTTCACCTCGGACTTCGGGCTCACCGATTGGTTCGTGGGCGTCGTGCATGGCGTCCTCCACGAACACTGCCCCGAGGCCCGCATCGTCGACCTGACCCACGAGATCCCCGCGGGCGCCATCGATGCCGCGGCGTTCGTGCTCGAGGCCGCATCGCACGACTTCGCGGGGGGCTCCGTGCACCTGGCGGTCGTCGACCCCGGCGTCGGCACCGACCGCCGCGCGCTGGCCGTCGCGGCGCGCGACCAATACTTCGTGGGCCCCGATAATGGGCTGCTCGAATGGGCGCTGTCCGATCCGGGCGCGCGCGTGCATGCGCTGAGCGAGAGCAGGTTCTTTCGCCATCCCGTGAGCCGCACATTCCACGGCCGCGACGTGTTCGCGCCGGTGGCCGCGCACCTGGCGGCGGGCGTGCCAATCGAATCGTTCGGTCCCCGCGTTGCGGATCCCGTGCGGAGACCCCACCGGGAGCCACAGATCGTGGAGGGCAAGCTGCTCGGGCGCGTGGTCTATATCGACCGCTTCGGCAATGGCCTCACCAACCTCTCGCTCGAGTGGCTGGGCAAGGCGTTCGACGGCGCGGACACGCGTGAGCTGGTGGTCGACCTGCTCGACCGCAGCATCGTGGGGCTGCGCTCGTCCTACGGCGATGCGAAGATCGGCACGCTGGTGGCGCTGATGGGCTCCAGCGGCCGGCTCGAGATCGCCGAGGTAGCCGGCAGCGCTGCGCACCGATTCGGGATTGGCGTGAGCGATGCCGTAACAGTTCGGCGCCGCTAATCCCTCCAGGGACCAGCGGCGCCGCGTTACCGCGATACCTTTAGGGCTGCTAGTTCTTCTGCGGAGCCGGCGCAGCACCATTCGCCGCGATCAGCTTCGCCGCGCGCGGGAACAGGTCGAGTGCCGTCTGCAGCTGGGTGTCGATCTCGGTGAAGATCTTGTAGCGCTCGGTCGGCCCCATCGCCAGGTTCGCCAGTTCCATGCGCGTCTGGTGCAGGATGAACGGCCTGTCTGCCTTCCAGATCGAGTCCGACACGGCGACCTTGCGCTCTTCCATCGCCTTGCGCAGGTCAGCCCACTCGGTGTCGTTCAGGGCGAAGTCGGTCCCGAACGACTTGCTCGTCCACTGCGTGTCCTTGTGCTTGTGCAGGTAGCGCGTGGAGAACTCCCAGAAGGCGCGCTTCTGGATCATGTCCGCCTGCGGACGCGTCAGGTTGTTGAGATCCTTGACCAGCACGTCGGGATAGATTCCGCCACCGCCATAGACGAGCCGGCCGCCGGCCGTCTTGAACTTCGGCAGCGTGGCGAGGATCGAATCGCTCGGCACATCGACCTTGAAGGCGTCCTCCGAGTACGAATCGCGATCCGAGAACTTGCTGTAGTCGCGCTGGATCATGCGGCCGCTCGGCGTGTAGTAGTGCGCCACGGTGAGCAACAGCTTGCTGCCGTCCGACAGGCGGAGCTGGTTCTGCACGAGGCCCTTGCCAAACGAGTTCGTGCCCGCGACGAGGCCGCGATCCATGTCCTGGATCGCGCCTGAGACGATTTCGGAAGCCGAAGCGCTGCCATGGTCGATCAGCACCACGATCGGGCCGCTGATCAGCTTCGGGCGGGCGGTGCTGCGATAGTCGGCGTTCGACGTTGGGATGCGGCCACGCGTGTAAACGAGCAGCTTGTCGTTGGGCACGAGCTGGTCGAGCACGTCGACGGCCTGCGACAGCAGCCCGCCCGAGTTCGAGCGCAGGTCGATCAGCAGCGACTTCATGCCGGCGGCCTTCAGCGTGGTGAGCGACTTCTCGAGCTCCTCGCCCGTCGTCTGCGAGAACCGCACGATGCGCACGTAGCCCACGCTCGGACGGATCATGTAGGAGTAGGGGACGCTTTCGATGGGAATCTTGGCGCGCTCGATCGAGAAGTGCATGGGATCCGGCACGTCATCGCGCACGAGCGTGACCTCGACCGTCGAACCGGTGGGACCGCGCAGCAGCTTGAACACATCGTCGTTCGTGATCGTCTTCGCCAGCGGCTTGCGGTCGACCTCGGTGATGCGGTCGCCGGCCGAGATGCCGAGCCGGAACGCCGGCGTGCCTTCGAGCGGGGAAATCACCACGATCGCGCCGTCGCGGATCTCGAACTGGATGCCGATACCGGAGTATTCCCCGCGGAAGTCCTCGTCCATCCGTTCCGCGCGCTTCTCGGGAAGGTAAACGGTGTGCGGATCGAGCGTCTTGAGCATCCCGTCGATGGCGCCGTGGATCAGCTTCTCGTTGTCCGGCGGCTCGACGTAGTTGTTCTCGACGAGGTACAGCACCTGCGAGAACACATCGAGCTGGCTGCGCAAGTTTTCGGGCGAGCCGGGCTGCGCCGGGAGTGCCGCGGGAGTGCCGCCCGCCTCACCCGCCTGACTCGTGGCGTGCAACCCACGCGCGAGACCGAAGCCGAGCAGCAGGGCCAGCGCCATCGCAACCGCGAGTGGCCTCAGGGACGAATGACGAAGAAATGCCATGAACGGTCTCCGCAACGGTGTCGGTCAGGAAGCCGGCGCGCGATCGCGCAGGCGGTGAAGGCGTTCAACGGCGGTCTCGAGCGTTTCGCGCCGCCGCGCGAAATGAAAGCGCAACCGCTGACGGCCGGCCGCGGGATCAGCATAGAAACTCGAACCCGGCACCGCCGCGACGCCGCCATCGGCCACCAGGTGGTGGGCGAAGCGGACATCATCGTCGAAGCCGAACCCTGAGATATCGGTCATGACGTAGTACGCGCCTCGCGGCGCGAACGTCTTGAATCCCGCCGCCTCGAGGGCCGGCACGAGGAAGTCGCGACGCGTCCTATAGTCGTCGGCCAATTGAGCGTAGTAGTCGCGTGAAAAACTTAATGCCTCGGCAGCCGCATCCTGCAGGGGGGCGGGAGCCCCGACCGTCAGAAAGTCGTGAACTTTCCGGATCGCGGCCGTCAGTGGAGCCGGGGCGAGGCAATAGCCAATCCGCCAGCCGGTCACGCTGTACGTCTTCGAGATGCCGCTGATCGTCACGGTGCGCTCCCGCATGCCCTCAAGCGACGCCAATGACACATGTTCGGCGCCGTCGTACACAATGTGCTCGTAGATCTCGTCCGTCACCGCCACGACATCCCATTGGATGCACAAGCGGGCGATTTGGCCCAACTCTTCGCGAGTGAACACCTTGCCGGTCGGGTTGTTGGGTGTGTTGATGATGATCGCCTTGGTCTTGTTGCTGAACGCCGCCTCCAACTCCGCCGGGTCGAACGACCAGTCGGGCTCGCGCAGCCGGACAAACCGGGGGGTGGCGCCGCACAGGATCGCATCCGGGCCGTAGTTCTCGTAGAACGGCTCGAACACGATGACTTCTTCGCCCGGGTTGACCAACGCGAGCAGGGTCGCCGCCATGCACTCGGTGGAGCCACAGCATACCGTGACATCGGTGCCTGGGTCCCAACTGACACCGGTGAACGCCTCGGTCTTCGCGACCAACGCTTCGCGCAGCCGCTGGGCGCCCCATGTAATGGCGTACTGGTTGACGTCGCCCTCGATGGCGCGGACCGCCGCCTGCTTGAGCGCCGCGGGTGCGGGGAAGTCAGGAAAGCCCTGCGCGAGGTTCACGCCATCGTGACGCAGGCACAGCCGCGTCATCTCGCGAATGACGGATTCACGGAAGCGGGTACTGCGTTCGGACACCAGGGAGCGGGGCATCGGCGCAGTGTAATTCGACGACGCCTCGCGCGCCATGATTCCGGGTAGCGCCCGGGAAAGCGAAAGCGACAAGGGAAAGCTGGGGAAAAGTGAACGAGCCGCGCGCGGCCGATCACAGGCCGCGGAGTTGACAGCCGCGCGGCGCCTGCCGGAGTGTCCCGCGCCATGGACGCCCAACGAGGCATCGCACGCCGCATGGTGATTGGACTCCCCCGCGAAGGGCTCTCCCCCGCCTGGGAAAAGGATTTCGCGGCCTATCCGCCCGCGGGCGTCATCGTGTTCGGGCGGGACTTCGCGGATCTCGAGGCCTTGAGGCGGCTGACGCGCCACCTGCGGGAACTGGCGCGCCCACGACGCATCTTCATCGCCATCGATGAGGAAGGCGGCTTCGTCTCGCAACTCGGCCTCCACCTGACGGTGCCTCCCTCCGCCTTCCTACTCGCGCGCGGCGCCGCGGCGGGCGATCTCGAGTACGTCAGCCGCGTCACCGGCGAACGCCTGCGCGCGCTTGGGCTCGACTGGGTGTTCGCGCCGGTCGCCGACATTCACAGCGAGCCGCGCAACCCGGTGATTGGCCCGCGCTCTTACGGCGCATCCGCGGCGCAGGTATCCGCGCGGCTGGGCGAGGTCCTCGCCGGCTTTCGCGCCGCGGGGATCGCTTCGTGCCTCAAGCACTTCCCCGGCCACGGCGACACACTCGTCGACTCGCACCTGGCACTCCCCCGCTGCGATGCGGATCTCGCGACGCTTGAAGCGCGCGAGCTGGTGCCGTTCCGCGATCACTTGGACGCCGACGCTTTCATGTCCGCGCATCTCGTGGTGCCGGCGCTCGATGCGTCCGCGCGGCCGGGCACCTTCTCGCGCCCCATCGTGCACGAGTTGTTGCGCGAGCGGCTCGGCTATCCCGGGGTGTGCATCACCGATGCGCTCGAAATGAAGGGCGCCTCGGAGGGCCGCGATCCCGCGGAGACGGGCCGCCTGGCGTTGGAGGCCGGCTGCGACCTGCTGCTCTATGCGTTCCACGACGAAGCGCTAAGGCGCGCGCGGTTGTCGCTGGCCAAGTTGCTGACCGAGGGCGCGCTGGACCGCACGCAATTCG
Organism: Candidatus Eiseniibacteriota bacterium; assembly: GCA_031366795.1. Taxonomy (GTDB): domain Bacteria; phylum Eisenbacteria; class RBG-16-71-46; order RBG-16-71-46; family RBG-16-71-46; genus JANLWK01. The sequence goes on from JANLOX010000283.1 coordinate 8,268, forward strand.
ACGCCGCGCGCCCACGACTGCAGGCATTCGACGCGCGCACGAAGGAACCCAGCGAGGAAGAACTCACGCGCCCGCTCGAGTCGCTGACGCCGCCCGATTGGAACGCGCGGCTCGAGGCCATCGTCGAGCGCGGGATCATCGTGCGCGGGAAGCTGCCGCCGGTGCAGGGCGCCTGGACGATAGGCGAGCCTGCGTATCCGTATGGGGAAACGGTGCGCGAGATGTTGGGGCAGGCGGGCGTGGCGCTCGCGGAGGCACCGGCTGCCGAGAGTGTCGCGCGGATCGGCAACGTGGGGCGGGCGGCTGGCCCGCAGGGAGTCGCGCATTTCGGTGGCGTGTCGGACGCGGATGGTACGCAGGGTGACGGGCACATCGAGATCGTGGCCTCGCGCGTGCCGTTGCCCGCGGAAGAGATTGCACGACTCAAGGCCCGCTGCGCGGCTGGACCGACGGTGGTCGTGGCGCTGCAGGCGGACGACTGTCTCGACCAACTCGACGCCGCCGCCCTGCGCATTTCGGCATGCGACCCGACGCCGTTGACGCGTCGTGTGGTTGCGCGGCGGATCGCCGCGGCGCTGCGAGGGTAGACGGGGCGCTCGGGGCGCGAACTCGCTTCGCATCAATTGCGAGTGTCAGCACATTGTTCAGCAAACTGTCCCCGGGGACAGTTG
>JANLOX010000063.1:0-5531 GCA_031366795.1 Candidatus Eiseniibacteriota bacterium
GTGCTCGCCACCGTGTATGGCGACGTGCACGACATCGGCAAGAACCTCGTGAAGACCATCCTGTCGAACAATGGCTACACCGTGTTCGACTTGGGCAAGCAGGTACCCGTGCAGACCATCATCGACAAGGCGCGCGAAGTCGGGGCCACCGCGATTGGCCTGTCCGCGCTGCTCGTGTCGACCAGCCGCCAGATGCCCATCTGCGTCGGCGAGCTACACCGCGCAAACCTCGGGATCCCCGTGCTGATCGGCGGCGCCGCCATCAACCGCAACTTCGGCCGCCGCGCAGCACTCATCGAGGGCGACACCTACTACGAGCCCGGCGTGTTCTACTGCAAGGACGCGTTCGAGGGCTTGGACGTCGTCAACGCGCTGACCGACCCCAAGCAGAAGCCCGCATTGGTCGAGCGCACGCATCAAGAGGCGATCGAATTCAAGACGCAGGCCGCTGCGTTCGAAGCGCGTGCCGTCGAAGCCGGAGCGAACCAGAAGGACTTCAAGGTCACCGTGACGCGCGACGTCGAGGTGCCGAAGCCCCCGTTCTGGGGAGCGCGCACGACGCCCTCGCGCGACATCCCGTTCGCGGGGATGTACGCGGGGATGGACCTGAAGACCTTGTACCGCCTGCACTGGGGCGCGCGCGGCAGTGGCGAGGCCGTGGACAAGTTGATCCGCGACGACTTCGAGCCGCGACGTTTGAAGCTGCAAGCCGAGGCCGAGTCGAAGGGCTGGATCCGTCCGCTCGCCGTGTACGGCTATTTCCCCGTGCAGAGCGAAGGCCAGGACCTCGTCGTCTACGATCACGCCGCCTTCACGACCGGCTCGCTCACGCCGCGCGGCAAGCTTGAAGAAATCGTGCGCTTCACCTTCCCGCGCCAGGCCGAGCGCGAAGGACTGTGCCTGTCTGACTACTTTGCGCCCGCCGAAGGCAGCAAGTTCGACGTGCTGGCGCTGCAGGTCGTGAGCGTCGGCCCCAACGTCGATGAACTCGGCAGCGCCTTGAACGCGCGCGGCGAATACGCCGAAGCGCTGTTCGTGCACGGCCTCGGAGTCAGCGCCGCCGAAGGCCTCGCCGAATGGCACCACGCCCACATCCGCAAGGAACTGAACCTCGATGCCGAACGCGGCAAGCGCTATTCGTTCGGCTACAGCGCCTGCCCCGATCTCGCCGACCAGGCTAAGCTGTTCAAGCTGCTCAAGCCCGAGGATGCCATCGGCGTCTCGCTGACCAGCGCCTACCAGTTGGTGCCCGAGGCGTCGACGAGTGCAATGATCGTGCATCACCCGCAGGCTGCGTATTACCTCGTCCGTGCGTGAGTTCTGGTTGGCTCCCGTGCGTGTGATGCGCGCTGTGGCATTGGTCGGCGCGCTGCTCGGCGCGCTGCTCGCCGTGACGGTTGCGCTTCAATCGTGCGGCTCCGGCTCGCCCACGCCGCAGCCCGGCTCGGCCGAAGCCGTGCGCGAGACCACCCTCGTGCGGCGGCCCACGCTCGATCGCGGCGCTGTCGGCTACCTCGCGTACTGCGCCGTGTGCCATGGTGCTCGTGGCGCAGGCGATGGCCCGCTGGCGATTGAACTCGCCACGCAGGGCGCCGACGACCGCATCGAGCTCGGCAACCGCGCGACACTCGATGCGCTCGGCCGCGACAGCGTCAGCAAGCTGATCGCCGCCGGCGTGAAGCACACCGGGAGATCCAACCTCACGCCGCCGTGGAGCGGATTGATCGACGAGGGAACGCGCGGGGCGATCGCCGACTACGTGATGACGCTGCCCGATACGCTGACCACGCCGATGGCCGATGCGCACGCGTTCTACCTGTCATCGCCCATCGCCGGCGCCCCCCGAGCGCGCGAGTCGTACGTGTACTACTGCTCGTCATGTCACGGGCAGAGGGGCAAAGGCGACGGGCCCAGCGCGGACCTGTTGAACGAGCGCCAGAGCGTGCGCCCGCGCAACCTGACCGACCACGGATACTTCGCGAAGCACAGCGACGACGATCTCAAGGCCGCGCTGTCATTGGGGGGCGGCCACGTCGGCCGCTCGCTCTACATGCCCGCGTGGAACCATCCGTTCACGTCGGAGCAGGTTGCGGATTTCGTGGCGTATGTGCGGCACTTGTCGCACACGCAGCAACAGGTGGCTGCGAACCCCTAAAGGATTCGAGGAGATCGCGAATGCGCTGGATCACCTCCGTGACTCTCACCGGAACACGCGTTCGCATGGAACCACTCGACATCGAGCGGCATTGGGATGGCCTCCACGCCATCGCCATGGTCCCCGAACTGTGGCGCTACACGCTCGCGGACGTGCAGAACGCCGCCGACCTACGCCGTTACTTGGACATCGCCGCCAAGGAGTTGGAAGAGGGCCGATCTATGCCCTGGGTCACCATCGACCTGGCGAGCGGGCGGGTAGCAGGCTGCACGCGCTTCGGCACCCTCGACCAACACAACCGCCGCGTCGAGATCGGCTGGACGTGGGTGGGCAAGGACTTCCAGCGGACCTACGTGAACACCGAAGCCAAGTACCTGATGCTCCGCCACGCGTTCGAAGGCCTGGACTGCGTGCGCGTCGAGCTGAAGGCGAACTCAAAGAACGAGCGCTCGCGTGCTGCTATGGAGCGCATTGGAGCCAAATTCGAAGGGACACTGCGGCAGCACGCCGTGCGCGACAACGGGGAGTGGCGGGATACGGTGTATTACAGCATCCTGGCGACGGAGTGGGGTGAGGTGAAGGGGAGGCTCGAGAGGATGATGGGGGGGTGGGGGCCCTGATCTCCCATTGGTAGTGAAGGCCCTGTCGCAGTCGAACTTTCGATTTCCCAGACTGGTAGGAGAGCATGCTATGGCCCGCGCTGGATACGGCTGGGAATCAAATTTCAAAGACTTTCAGGACGCTTCTCCTGCTGATATCCGCAAGTCATTACATGGGTTTGTCCACGACGCCTCGCCTGAACAACTCAAAGCCTGGGACCAATCGATTCCACCGCTGCAGCGTGAGGTCCGCGAGGTAGTGGCTGTCTCGAGTCGTGCGGGCTCCTCTGGGGCAATCCTCGAGTACGAACTCCCGATGGAATCCCGCCGGCCGGACGTGTTGTTTCTCGTCGGTGACGGTGTCCTGGTCATTGAGCTCAAGGGTAAGGATCACGCGACTCAAGCTGACCTAGATCAAGCCGCGGCCTACGCGCGAGATTTGCGCGCCTATCACCGGGATTGTCACGACAGGGAGGTTCTGCCCGTCCTGGTCCCGACGCGAGCGAGAGGTGACTTGGGCTCCATGGGCGGCGTGCGCGTGGTAGGCCCCGATGCGCTCGATGCACTCATGCTCAGATTCAGCGCAGATGCGAAGCTCGAGCCGATTTCAATGGAGTCGTTTCTTGCGCCTGAAGCGTACTGCCCGACTCCGAGTTTGGTTCAAGCGGCTAGAGAATTATTTCAGAGCAGACAGGTGAGGAGCATCTGGAGGACGCGGGCTGAGACGGACAACACCCTGAAGGTCGTGAGCGACATCATTCACGACGCTGCCTCAACTGCTACAAAGCGGTTGATCTTGATCACTGGGCTCCCCGGCTCCGGTAAGACTCTCGTGGGGTTGCGCATCGCTCACGCTGGCTTTTTGGACGACCTCTCCGTGCTTCGGGGTGGCGTACGGCCGACGGCTCCGGCGGTATTCCTTTCGGGCAATGGTCCGCTGGTCGAGGTGCTGCAGTACGAACTTCGCGCCGCAGGCGGCGAGGGCAAAGCTTTCGTCCGAGGCGTGAAGGATTACGTCAAGCGTTACTCCTCGAAGCCAGGCTTGGTGCCGCCCGAGCACGTTCTCATCTTCGATGAGGCGCAACGCGCATTTGATGCCGAGATGGTTGCGAGGAAACACGAGGGGGAGCCCGGTTTCATTGGCGGGCGATCCGAGCCAGAGCACTTCATTGAGTTCGCAGATCGAATCCCGGAGTGGTGCGTTGTAATTGGGCTCATTGGCGAAGGCCAAGAAATCCACGTTGGGGAAGAAGGTGGAGTCGGGCAATGGTGCAAGGCAGTTGAGGGCTCGGCCGATCCGTCGGAGTGGACTGTCCATGGTCCCCCTTCGTTGGGGGACGCCTTCAAGTCGCTTGGTGGCGCCTTCGTGTCAGCGTCAGACCTGAGCTTGCAAGTAGAGATTCGATTTCACACCTCTACTGACGTGCACGCATTTGTTGCCTCTTTGCTTCGCGGCGGCTCCGCGACTGAAAACGCCGAGATTGCAGCGCGGCTTGCGAAAAGTGAATTTCATTTACGGATCACGCGAGACCTCGATTACGCAAAGGCCTACCTGAGGGAACGCTACGCGGATCAGCCGCTTGCGAGATTTGGAATCGTGGCGTCCGCAAAGGACAAGTCGCTGGTTCGGTTCGGAGTTGCGAATGATTTTCAGTCCACAAAGCGAACCAAATTCGGGCCATGGTACGGCGACCCCGAGGACTCCGCGGGCCGCGGATCATGCCGTCTCCTGGAATCTTGCGTGACCGAATTCGGGGCACAGGGGCTTGAGCTAGACGCAGCACTGCTCGCATGGGGCAGCGACTTGAGGTGGACTGGAGACCGCTGGTCCAATGATCTCGCCGGGGGGTACCGAAAGGACACCCCGGTCCGCGATCCGCTCCAGCTGCGCATCAATGCGTACCGAGTTCTGCTGACTCGAGGCAGGGATGCTACCGTTGCGTTCGTCCCACCGATGCCGGAACTTGACGCGACCTTTGATCATCTCTGCAAGAGTGGATTTCTTGTTCTGGGCGACAAATGATTCCTGTACGCCCGCGCCGTGCATGAGCTCGGGACTAGTTCGTCACTAGGGCATCCACTCCAGCGCGTACTTCTCGTGCATGTGCCCCGCCAGCGCATCGGCGATCTTGTTGGCTGAATCACCGTGCTTGAGCCCGTAGGTGATCCACCGCTCCGCAAGCTTCTCCGAGGTGTAGAACTCGTCGAGCACTAGCCCGAGATGGTTCCACAACTGCTCCCGCATCACGGCGATGACGGCTTCTAATTCTGGTTCGGCCATTCGTCCTCCGCGCAGATCAACGGCAGTCACGGTTGCTCAGCGGCAATCGTACACTGGCGTGCCTAAATGCAGCGCCTTCACGTCCTCAGCCTTCCACGCGCTGCACTCGCTGCGCACAATCGTTGTCTTGGCCTTCCGGCTAGCGAACCGCGCCACAGAATGCATTGCTCATAGCGGTTCTTGCGGCGTGATTCCTTGGCCCGGACCCGGGCCAGCTACCCCCGCCTCCCCACGCCTCGCCGTAACACCACCGCCAGATGTGCGCCCACGAACGTGAGCACCAGCATGCTCATGATGTTGTGCGCCGCGCTGACCGACGTAGCGTAATCCACGGGCGCCCCACTGTGTGCGAGAACGCGTAGCGGCCACCAGCGCCATGCGAGGGCGTATCCCGTCAGTAGCGTAGCCGACATGCTGGTTGCCCCGATCAGTCCCAGCGCGTAATCCAACCGGTTGCGCCATGGGTTCACGCGGGTCCAGTGCGTCCATTGGTAGG
>JANLOX010000289.1:0-11563 GCA_031366795.1 Candidatus Eiseniibacteriota bacterium
TCATGACCGCGAATGGCATGTCCGACGCGCAGATCGTCCAGATTCGCGGCCTCGCCGATCGCGACCTGCGCACACCGAACGATCCGCTGTCGGCTGGCAACCGGCGCATCAGCATCATGGTGATGATGAACGAACGCTCGAGAGGTATCGGCGCCAGCGCGTCGGGGACGGCCGATTCGCTCGATGCCGCCGAGGTCGCGGCTGCCGGATCGGGCGCGGCGGCAGCGCCCGCGACGATACCTGCACGGAGTACGACCGCAGCCTCGACGACGCCCGCTGCCATATCGCCCGTTGCGCCCTCGTCCGCCACACCCGCGCCCGAGCCGAGCGCCAGCACGGAGCACGCGCCATGACCGAGCCGCTGCGCATCACACTAGTCACGCGTGACAGCGGCCTTGCGGCGGTGCTTGCGCCCATCGTCGCGCTCGAGCAGGACGTGGAGCTCTACGTAGAAACCAAGGAACTCGAAACGCTGGCCTGGTTGGCCAACGCCACGCCGCACGTGATCATCGTCGTGGATCACGAGGGCAGCGGCAGCCCGCTGGAGACCGTTGCGCGCTTGCGCGCGCTGCCCCGTTTCGCGAACACGCGATTCGCCCTGCTCCGGCCGCCGCTGGGACGCAACGACGGCGTTGTCGAACTCAATCACGGGGTCCAGGACTTCCTCACGTTGCCCATCGTGCCGGCGGAATTCACCTCGCGCCTGCGCGGCTTCGCGGACCACCATCGGATGTTCGAGACCTTGCAGATCGAGCGCTCGCGTGTCGACCACATGCACACGGCGTTCCGCACCGGCTTCGACCAGATCATCCAGTTGATGATCCGGCTGATGGACCTTCAATTCCCCGGCGCCGAGGCGCGCGGCGCCAGTGTCGCGGCGCTGTCGTTGCGTCTCGCGGCGCGCTTCCAGATTCCCGAGCGGCTGCTCCACGATCTCGATCTTGCAGCGCGGCTCCACGAAGTGGGGCGCATGGTGGTTGCCTCCGGCGATGAAGACGATGGCGACGCGCCCCGCGGGCCGCGCAACGCGGAGCACCCGGGGACCGCGGTGCTCGCGTCACACGCGTTGCTGCAGGACGTCGATGGATTGGACGGCGTGACGGAAGTGATCGGCGCCATCAATGAAAATTGGGATGGGACGGGTGTACCCGACCACAGCCGCCAGGGCCAGATCCCGTTGCGCAGCCGGATCCTGCGGGTGGCGATCGACTACCTCTCGGCCCTCGGGGAGCGCCCCGCCGCGATGGAAGTCGCGCTCGACCAACTCGAGACGCACAGCGGAACCCGCTACGACCCAGTCGTCGTGACGCACTTGCGCGCGATCCTGGGCGAGGACGAGGGGCCGCTGCTGGCCGCCGCGAATCAGCACGTCGGCATCGAGAAGCTGGCCGTCGGCATGGTGCTCGCGGAAGATCTCTACACCGATAGCGGGCTCAAGCTGCTGTCGCGCGGGGCCGAGATCTCGCCCGCGGCGCTGGAGACAATTCGCCGCCGGCACCGCATGGAGCCCATCCTTCGGGGCGCGGTCGTGGAGCGCGAAGCGGCGTAAGGTGTGGCGTTGGAGTCGTCGCCGCACATTACGGTGAGGGACCAACTCTCTGAGTCGGCGCGGGATAGCCTGCGGATGGTCCTACTACTCGCCGAATTCGGCGAATTTGTACATCATGGCATCGCCCTCTCAATTTTGTAAGCCGACGTCGACCGCAACGCGGTCATGCACATGGGGTCACCTGAAGATGCTTTACCGGTAATCTTCGCCTGAGGACCGCAACAGTGCGGGTTGGTGGCCCGGTGGGCTATGGAACTGGGTCGCGGGTCGCGTCGCATCCTCGGATCGTCGGACACTTCAGGGGAGATGAGCTTTGCGACGTTTTGGTTGAGTTGGCGCACGCGCGAACCCAGGGGAGTTCGGATTCGCACGAGAAGGCCTTAATGTGGTGTGCTGAGGAATCGTCCCTCGTGCCAGGGCGCATCCCGGCCAGCAACCAGTTACCGCCGCCGCGGCGACGATGAACTTGGGCCCACGACGAGTTGGCGCGTCGCGGTCCGCGGGTCTTCAAGCTGTCCTGCAGGAGTTGCGTCTCGAGCCGGCAAACTAGATCATATTCAGCAGTTCCTGCGACATCTGGCTGGCGATGTTGACGAGTCGCGCCGCGGCGCCGTAGGCCTGCTGCTGGCTGATCAAGTTGACCATCTCCTCGTCCACCGACACACCGCTCACTTGCTGGCGCTGCGCGTCGTCGTTGTTGACGAGGGTGTCCTGGATGGTCGCCTGCTGCTGCGCGTCGCTGACGGCGGCGCCCACGCCGCTCGAGAAGCCGACGTAGTAGTCGCGCAGGCTGAGGTTGCCGAGGGCGAGCAAGGGGACGTGCACGAGGTCGCCGATGCGCATGGCGTTGCCCCCGTCACCACCGCCCGGAGTATCGCCTGCGGCGATCGAGTCGTTGGATGCCTTGATGTCGTCCGACAGCGTGATGGTCCCGGCGGTGACGCTGCTGGGGTCGAAGAAGTTGATGTTCGTGGCGCCGGCCAGCGTGTAGCCGACTTTGTGGATGTTGTTCACCTGCTCGACCACGTTCTTGGCCAGCTTGTCGAGTTGAGCGCGGTAGCCTGGCAGTTTGGTGGCGGTCAGGTCGATCAACGCCTTCATGCTGCCGCTGCCCGGATCGATCCGGCCGTTGTTGCCGGCGAAGCCGACGCCGGGCCCGAGCGTGTTGGACAGTCGCACGGTCAGGTCGAACGAGCTGCCCGCACTGACCAACGGCGAGCCGCCGGTCTGGACGTCCACGGTGCCATTGCCGTTATGGACCACGTTGACCGACATCAGGCCCGACAACTGGTCGAGCGCGATGTCGCGCTGGTCCTCGAGCGCGGGTGACCCGCCGCTTCCCGCAGCGAGGATCTGCACATTCAAGTCGGCGACCTGCTTGGACAGTTTGTTCACCTCGTCCGTCTGCTGGCGCAGGCGGCCGACGCCGTCGGAAATCAATTGCGTGATGTTCGTGTCCGCCTGGTGGAACCGGTCGGTGAGACGGTTCGCGGCCTGGCTCACCAGCATGCGTGATGTGTTGCTCGTGGGATCGTTGGCGAGCTCGCCAAAGGCTGTGAACAGGCCGTCGATCGAGGCGCCGAGTCCAGTGGTGCCCGGCTCGCCGAGGCCTGCTTCGAGCTGGCCCAGGATGTCGCCGCTTGTCGAGGCGTGGTTGAGCAGGCTCGAGTCGCGACGGTAGGCGGCATCAAAGAAGGTGTCGCGCGCACGGCTGATCGTGTTCGCTTCCACGCCGCGACCCATCGATCCGCTGGGCGACCAGCCCGGCGTCGCTTCGGTCAGTTCGAGGCGCTGGCGGCTGTAGCCGGGCGTCTGGGCGTTGGCGATATTGTTGCCGGTCACCGTCATGGCGCGCTGGTGCACCATTAGTGCGGAGCGGGCGATGCCGAGCAGGCTCGTGAGTGACATGTCAGGCCGTCCTGTCGAGAATCCGCCCCGCCGGGGACGGTGGTGTGGTGGGTATCGCGTCCCCGTAGCTCGGCGGTTGTGGCGCCGTCCCGGAGAACAGGTTCTGCAAGAACGCTTCGCCGGCGTCGACGGCGCGGCGTAGTACGACACGGTTGATGTCGGCCTCGCGTGAGACATCCATCGCCGCGCGGCGCAGGCTCAGTCGCGCGCTTTCGAGCGCGATGGGCAGGGTGTGGCCGAGTTGCGCCTCGAGATGATCGAGCGGTACGGCGGCATCCCCGGTGAGTGCTGCGACGATTTCGCCGCGGCGTTGCCTGGTTTCCTCGAGCGACAACAGTAGGCGGCTGGTGCCGTCGGAGCTGCGGTCGACCGCGGCGGTGTCACCCGCCGCGACGGCGGCGCGTTGACGCAGGAGTTCTTCACGTAACTGGAGGGCGAACTCCGCCTCGCGCAGCAGTGTGGCGCGCAGGGCGTCGAGGCGCTGTGCGGTGTCGGTGGGGACGGGCTTCGCCGTCGCGGGTTGCTCCTGCACGATTGAGAGTCGCGGCGCATTCATTTCGTGGGTCCTTCGGGCGTTTCGGGCAGGCGACGAGCCAGCTGACGGTAGAGGTTCTCGCCGAGCCCACGTTGTAGGTGGTCGGAGGCCTGGCTCGCGAGCTTCTCGTCCATGATCTGCGTGAACATGTCGGCGCCCGGGGCGTTGGCCAGCACCGGGTCCTTGGGCACGCTCGCCCGCATCGCCTGGAACAATTGGTTCACGAACACGGCCTCCAGCTGGTGCGATAGCTTACGCACGGCTTCGCGGCTGTCACGCGGTACGGGCTGCCGCATGGCGGGCTGCTTGAGCGCGGGCGTCAGCGCAGTGCGATCCATCGCCGGCTTGAGCGTCACGCCGGGCGTCGCGCGTGCGAGTGCCAGCGCATTCAGCGCGGGCGCCAGCTTCGTCAGGGATACGTTGCTCATCGCACCACCACGTCGGCATGCAGGGCGCCCGTGGAGCGCAACGCTTCGAAGATCGTGGCCATCTCGGCGGGTTCGGCGCCGGCGGCATGCAGCGCCGCGGCGACGTCCTCGACGGATGAGCCACCGCTGACGCTCAGGTACTTGGGATCGCCACCGCTCGGGGCGGGTTTGCCGCCGACCTGCAGCGTGATGCCGTGATGGCTGACCACGCCGGGCCCAATCTTGATGTCGCCGCCTGCCGCGAGTGTGCCTTCGCGCGCGCTGATGACGATGCGCGCGGCTTCGGCGGAATTGACCTCGAGCGTATCGACGGCCGCGAGGAAGCCGAGCACCCCGCCCGAACGCTTGGCGGGAGGAATCAGCGTCAACGAACCGGGGTCCTCGACACGCGCGGCGCTGTCGCCAAAGGCGGCATTGATCGCGGCGGCGATGCGAGTCGCCGTGCGCAGGTCGGGCTGGCGCAGTTGCAGCCGCGCCTCGGGCGCAGGTGCGGCATCGCCATCGACTTCGACCACGCCGCCATCCGGGATGCGCCCCGTGTTGTTGATGCGATAGCTGCGGTAGCCGTCGCCGTCGTCACGCGCCACGGCGAGTGCGCCCTGGGCGCTGGCCAGTGCGGGTTCGCCTGGTGTCGCAACGAGCGGCGTCATCCACAGCACTCCGCCACGCAGCGAAGTCGCGTCGCCGAGTGCCGAGACCTGCACATCGAAGCGTCCCCCGGAGCGCAGGTAAGGCGAGACTTCGGCCGTGACGAGTACGGCCGCCACGTCACGCGGACGCAATTGGTTGGTCGGCACTTCGACTTCGAAGCGGCGCAGCACGTTGAGCACCGAGCGCACGGTGGCGCCGTTGTTGCCGCCTCCGCCGAAGCTGCGGTCGCCCGTGCCATCGAGACCCACGACGAGACCGTAGCCGAGCAGTCGCCGCGGCACGTTGCCGGGATGCACGGTGACATCGGAGATGCGCTGCTGCGCGAGCGCGGGCCCGGCGATAAGCGCCATCGCAAGGGGCAACGCGAGCGTCAGGGGATTGCGCAAGCGGTTCACGAGTGTTGAGATCATGGCCACACCATCCCGAACAGCTTGCCGACGAAGCTGCCATTAGGCGCGATTTTCTTGCCCTTGTAGGTGATCACGGCGTCGGCGATGCGGCTGGAGTAGATCGTGTTCCCGGGCCGCACATCCTGCGTGCGGATCAGGCCACGCAGCATGACGTCCTGCGTGCGGCCATCGACGGTCACCATCTTGTGTCCCTCGATGCGCGCGATGCCATCCGATTCGAGTGCCGTGACGCGCACGGTCAGCACGGCGCTCAGGCCCCCGGTGCGTTGCGCATCGCCGACGTCGCGCGAGTTCGTGCCGAAGCCGGTGTTGAAGCCGACGTCGTAGCGGCTCGGAACGCTGGTGCCGCCCGTGTCGATATTTCCCTTGAGCGACGCCTTCATGCCGCGATCGCCGCTGCTGACCTTGGACACATGTTCGCGCGCCTCGGCCTGCTCGTCGACGGTGACGGTGACGAGATCCCCCACGCGCACCGGCAGACGGTCCGAAGTCCACGACAACCTGCCGCGTGGTGCCACAGGCGCCGGTGCAACGGCGGGCGTGGTGGTGGTGTCTTCAGCCGCGGTTTGCGCGTGCGATGTCACAGGCAGTGCCCACACTGCCAGCAACAGCCAAGCGAGAGTTCGTGCGCTGCGACCAGTGAGTCCGTTCATGATGCCTCCCGTGAACCGATTCGAGCCCTGCCTGGCGCGTCGACGATGGCGATCAGCGGACGCGGCCTGCCGTCCACCCGCACCCTCACCGGCTCACCGAGTCGCGCGTTGTGCAGCGCCACGCCATTCAATGCCAACGCCACGTCGCCGCGGCTCCACCACAACGCGATACGGTCGCCGGCATTGACGAGCGCCGGCGGCAGCGCCGTCGGGCTGTCGATGACCGTGCCCGCCAGAACGGCGCGGCGCAGTTCCCAACCGGCTGAGGGACGCGCGCCTTCGCGTGATGAGCGCGGGGCACCCCAATGGATGCGGGACGCCACGTTCACATCGCCTTCATTCAATCGTTCGCCACGCGCCAGATCACGCGTCGCGACGCACACGGAGTCCTCGCTGCCGGCGCGCACGCGGACGGCGGCGATATCGCCATCGCCCGTGTCGATCGACAGCATGAACCACCCGTCGGTGCCACCCAGTACTTTGAACGGCGCGTTCGCCGGGGGCATCCCGGCAGGAGGCAAGACCCCCCAATCGAGGTGCAACGCGGACGCCGCCACGTTCCAGCGCTTGGCCACCGCGCCGCTGACGCGATCGATCCACGCGGGATCGACCACGCTTGCCGGCCGCGCAGGCGTTGCGGCGCCGCCGATGTTGCGGGCGACGACGCTCACCGGAGTGGCCGCGGGAGCCGCTGCGGCCGGCGGAGACATCACGGCCAGCACCAATCCGAGGACGAGCTCAGCGGATGAGGTCATGCGCCGCCTGCATCATCTGGTCACTGGTCTGGATTGCCTTGGCGTTGATCTCGTAGGCGCGCTGCGCCGCGATCATGTCCGTCATCTCCTGCACGATTTCGACGTTGCTCGATTCGAGCGAGCCCTGCAGTAACTGGCCCAGACCTTCATCCTCGGGAAAGCCGGTGAACGCGGTGCCCGATGCCTGCGTCTCGAGGAATTCGTTCTGCCCCACGGCGATCAGGCCGTTCGGGTTGAGGAAACGCGCCAGTTCGATGCGGCCGATTTCCGTCGGCGTGCTCGAACCGGTGACCGTGGCGGTCACGACGCCGTTGGGCGAGATCGAAATGGCGGAAGCGTCCTGGGGCACCGTGATCTCGGGCAACAGGCCATGGCCGTCCTTCGTCACGAGCGAGCCGGCGTCCGACATGGTGAAGCCGCCATCGCGCGTGTAGCCGGTGACGCCATCGGGGCGCTGCACCTGGAAGAAGCCGTCCCCCTCGATCGACACATCGAGCGGCCGCTGGGTGGTCTCCGGGGCGCCCGCGTTGTCGAGCCGCAACACGGCGCCGACGCGCACACCCTTGCCGATCTGCACGGGGCCGACCGTCTCGGCGGTCTGGGGATTGGTGATGCGCGCACCCTGCACGGTCTCGTACAGCACATCCTCGAACGACACGCGGCTGCGCTTGAAGGCGGTGGTGTTGACGTTGGCCAGGTTGTTGGCGATCACGTCGATCATGCGCTGTTGCGCCATCATGCCGCTGGCGGAGGTCTTGAGGCTCGAGTCCATGGAATGCTTCCTCCCTGCAGGTGTTCAGGCGTTAGACGCGCCCGACCTCGGTGGTGATCGATCCGAGCACGCTGTCCATCGCGCGCATGGCTTCAATATTCGACGCATAGGCCCGCTGGATCGTGACGAGATCCACCATCGACATCAGCGGGTCGAGGTTCGCTTCCTCCACCGCGCCCTGGCGCACCAGCGCCTGGCCCTCGGCGACTTCTTTGGTCGGTGTCGCGGGCAGGAAGCGGCCCTGGCCTTCCTTGAGCAGCGTGGCGGGCTCATCGACGGTCTCGATGCGCAGACGGCCGGCGATGGCGTCGTCGACGACCAGCGTGCCGTCCGCATGCACTTCGATCTTCGAGCCGCTCACCAGCACGGGGCCCTGCTGGCCGAGCACAGGATTGCCATTCATGTCGGAGAGCACGCCGCGCGCATCGAGCCGCATCGAGCCGCCGCGCATCAGGCGTTCGCCACGCGGCGTGCGCACGACGAAGAAGCCGGGGCCTTCGAGGGCAAGGTCGAGAGGACGCCCGGTGTCACGCAGCGCTCCGGCCTTCAGGTCGGTCGACTGCACGGGCACGGGATTCTCACCGCCGGGCAGAATGTGCGCCGCAAGGCGGTCGGCCTTGAAGCCATCGGTATTCGCGTTGGCCACGTTGTTGGACGTGACCTCCTGCAGCCGCTGCCAGTAGGCGAGCGAGCGCGCGGTATCTATGATTCCCTTCATGACCATCGCGAGGTCCTTTCGAGAGGTGGGCACACACCTGCGTGCCCGCGGCTACTTTTGCAAACCCCATGCCGCCGGAAACCGCGGCACGTCCAAAGAGTTAATGCTCCTGTTCACTTCACATTGCGGTTGCGTCGCCCTGGGCGACGCGAGGCCGCGCGGCAGCGAGTGCCGGGGAGGTGCGGAAAGATTTGCCGCTTCGCACGCGCGCGCGCGAAGGATCGATCATCGGCGAGAGCAGCAGGCGCACGGCGTCCTGGGACAGCCGTGTGTCGCGCGCGATGTGGTTCATCGGGCTGCCGCGCTGCGCCATGCGCAACACGCGCAGCCGCTGACGCTGGGCGCGGATTGCCAGTACCGCGAACAAGACGACGAGCGCCGCGAGCAGCGCCGCGCCGGCGACGATGGTGGTCACGGGCAAGGGACGCGCGGCCGGATGCGCCACGGCGTTGAGTGCCATGATGAAGCGTTGTTCCTCGATCCACTGGTTCAGTTGAGCCAGTTGGCGTGACGTCGAGAGCGATGCGGCGTGCACCAACGGAGGGGCAATGCGGTTCCACGGCACGTAGCTCGACAGTGTCGTGCCGACCAGCACGAGTACGGTCCAGAACACCGCGGTCCACGGTGAACGGTTCATGAGCGCTCCTCCTTGAGTACGAGGTTCTCGCGCAGCCGCTTGAGCGCGCGTGTGCGGATCTGCGACACCCGCGATTCGGTGACATGGAGCATCTGCGCGATCTCGCGCAGGGACAGTTCTTCTTCGAACGAGAACGCCAACACCAGCCGGTCCTTCTCGGGCAACGACAGAAACACCTCGCGCAGCGTCGCCAGCGACTGGCTGCGCACCATGGCATCTTCGGGCAATTCGGCGGAGGTATCGGCGATGCGTTCTGCGATGCCGGCGGCCCCGGTGTCGTCGTTCGATTCGACGAGCGACAGCGTCACCGGCGGGCTGCTGTCGCGCTCGGCGTTCCACTTCCAGTACGTCTCGAGGTCAACGTTCAGTGCCGCGGCGATTTCGTGCGCCTCGGCGCGGCGACCGAGCTGCTGCTCGAGCTGCGCCTGGGCGCGCTCGAGCGTGCGCACGCGCGAGCGGCCGCCGCGCGATCGCCAATCGAGCGAGCGCAGTTCGTCGAGGATGGCGCCGCGAATGCGCGGCATGGCGTAGCTGCTGAAGGCCTGACCGCGGTTGGGGTCGAAGCCCTCGAGCGCCTGCACGAGCCCCACCGTGCCTGCGCTGATCAATTCATCGAGTTCCACCGTGCGTGCGCCGCGCCGGGCGATCTCGCGGGCGGCGTGGTGCACCAGCCCGAGGTAGCCGTCGAGCAGTTGCGTGCGCGCTCGCGAATCAGACGCGCCGCGGTAGCGCTGCCACAGCACGGCCGTGGGATCGTCGTGCGGATCGAGGCGGCGGGCTAAGTTCACGCGAGCGGGGTGCCACTGGCCGCGGGTTCGACCGCGAGCCGTGTGAGTTGTTCGGCGATGCGCCGGATCGCTTCGCACGGGGTGTCGAGCAACGTCGCGGGTTTGCGCGTTGCGCGCAGGATGTCGGTCTGTTCGTCGACCGCGCCCAGGTAGCGCAGCTCGCGGTGCAGGAACTTGGACGCCGCCAGCTGCAGGCGCTCGAACGTGGTTTCGCCCTCAGGTGCATCGAGCACGCGATTGACGATGATGTCGATCGGCAGCGTCGGGGCCTGCAGGTGGACGAGCTTGATGGTGGCGTAGACATCCGACAGCGCTGCCGGTTCGGGCACCGCGACCGCGATCAGGCGGCTGGCGCGCGTGGCGGCGGCGCGGACGACACCGTCGACGCCGGGACCCGAATCGACGATCACCGCATCGAAGCCGTCGGTCAGCGCACTCAGGCGCAGGTGCAGGCGCGCGCGATCCGTGGGTCCGAGCGCGTGAAGCGATTCGGCGCCCGAGTCGGCGGGCAACAGCCACAGACTGCCCCGCACTTGCAGCAGAAGATCCGCGGGCTGCGCGGCACCGCTGAGCAGCGATTCGAGCCGGGGCGCGGGATGCAGCCCGAGCAGGATGTGCAGGTTGCCCTGGTTCTGCGAGCCATCGAACAGCAGCACGCGCAGACCCTGCGCCGCCAGCGCATTGCCCAGCAGCACGGACAGTACCGACTTGCCGACGCCGCCCTTGCCGCTGCCCATGACAAACGTGGGGACAGGGCAGGCCGGGTTCGCGGCCATTGGGCGCGCGGCCAGTTGGCGCCTGAGCGCTGAAGCCTGGTCGTTCACGCGGTGGCCGTCGCTGTTGGAACTTGCGGGCGCTGGGTCGCGGCGGAGTGCAGGTCGTGCGGCACTTCCTGGCCGTCGCACGCCCAGCGCATGCCGAGCCCGAAGTGCTCGGCCAGTGCGAACACGTGTTCGTCGCCAGGGAATTCGTCCAGCTTGGTGACGATCAGATGCGTGAGTCCCAGCGGCTTGTGGTGCGCCACGAAGCGCCGCGCCAGTTCGGGGCGCAGCCCCGCGGGGAGCACCAGATGCACTTCGAGGGGGCCCATGCCACGCAGCGGCTGCAACAGTGCCGCGAGATCGTTCGATTGGCGCGGGCCTCTTCCAGCGGTGTCGACGAGGATGACCTCGCAGCCCGCGAGACGATGGATCGCCTCGGGCACTTCTTCCGGTGTGTAGGCGATGTCGATCGGCAGCCCCGAGAGTTCGGCGTACATGCGCAACTGCTCAAGCGCGCCGATGCGGTAGGTGTCGAGGCACAGCAGGCCCGCGGGCCAGCCGCCGAAGACCTGCGGATGGTTCGCCAGCTTGGCGAGTGTCGTCGTCTTGCCGGCGCCGGTGGGGCCGACGAGGGCGACCAGCAGGGGTTGTCCCATACGCGAGCGCGCGAGCGGCCGCATGGTGTTCGCCGCGGGCGCGACCGTGGGTCCGGGGCGCGCCGACTCGGCCGTGGCGGGATCCGCCGCGACCATTTCGAATAGCCCCGCCGCGATGCCTTCACCGCGGCGCACCGACAGGATGACGGCGTCCTCGCCGATCGTGGTCCGCGCGCGCGCCAGCAACTCGGCGAAGTCGGTTCCATGGAATTTTTCAAGCGGCATTGCTCAGCTCCCAGGTCGAGACGTTTTCGATCGGCGTCTGCGGCGGCAATTCGCTGAGCGAGATGACCGGCAGGCGCGGGAGAATGGGTTCGATCAGGCGGCGGATGCCGAGCCGCA
>JANLOX010000117.1:0-2999 GCA_031366795.1 Candidatus Eiseniibacteriota bacterium
TGGTGACGGTGATCGTGCTGGTGCGACCGGCCCACGCGTAATCGAGGCCGTCCGCCACACGCTGGACGAAATGCAAGCCGAGTCCGCCGTGACCGCGATCCTCGACCGGACGGTCGAGATCGACGGGCAGCGCTTTCGTCACATCGAACGGTTCCACGTTGAAGTCGCGCAACCGGAGGGTCAGCACCGGCGCCTGCCAGTCGAGGCCGAGTTCGATGTCGGCGGTGCTCTCGCGACTGTACTTCACCCTGTTGGTGAACAATTCTTCGATGATCAGGTGGACGTCGTATGCCTGATCCTGGTCGAGGCCCTGGGCGGTGAGGAAGCCGTTCACGAAATCGACGATGGCCTCGATCGATCGAAACTCCCGAGCGAACAGGCGTTCGATCATGCACGCAGTCACGGCACGGTCCGCCGGAGCAGCGAAGGCCGCAGGCGCCGCCCCGCCGCACCACGCGGCACGCGGGAAGCCGAGCTCCTGCACCGCACCCCTCCCGCACGCAAGATCTAATTGCCTGTCTGGGCAGAGCTTGCCGCTGCAGGCCTCGGTTCCTATACTGCCGCGTCTGGGGCTCGCGCTGGCTGGCGACTGTGGCCGTGCCCGAGCGTTGCCCCGCCCGCGGAGAATGCCCCATGTCGAGCACACTGCCCGCCTACCAGAACCTGCGCCTCGAGCACCGGGGGGCCGTCACCGTGCTCATGGTGCATCGCCCCGAAGTGTTGAATGCCCTCAATCGCGCCACGATCGAGGAGTTGGGAGCGTTCCTGACCGCTTTCGAGACCGATGATGCGCAGGGCGCCCTGGTGCTGAGCGGGGCGGGCGAGAAGAGCTTCGTGGCCGGCGCGGATATCAATGAACTCGCGGCCCTCGATGCACAGGGCGCCGAGGAAGCATCGCGTTTCGGGCAGCGCGTGTTCGACCGGCTCGAGCGTTCGGGCAAACCCGTCATCGCCGCGGTCAATGGTTACGCGCTGGGTGGCGGGTGCGAGCTGTCGCTGGCCTGCCACATGCGCCTCGCCAGCGAGAACGCCGTGTTCGGCCTGCCGGAAGTCACCCTCGGCATCATCCCCGGCTATGGCGGCACCCAGCGGCTGCAGCGGCTGGTCGGACTCGGCCGCGCGCTCGAGATCACGCTGTCCGCGCGGCGCGTCAAGGCGGATGAAGCCGAGCGCATCGGCATCGTCAATCGCATCGTGCCGCTGCCGCAGTTGGTCGATGAGGCGGTGAAGCTCGCCGAGTCGATTCTCAAGAACGGTCCACTCGCCGTCCGCGCCGCGATCGAGGCAACGCTGGCCGCGGCAGATCTGGGACTCGCCGAGGGACTTAGGCTCGAGAGCGCGCGATTTGGATTGCTGGCGGCGACCCAGGACATGCACGAGGGCATGAAGGCATTCATCGAGAAGCGGCCCGCGCGGTTCAGCGGACGTTGAGGGGTATGAAATGAGCGACCTGATCGCGATGCTGATCTCCACCGCCCTCGGCACGCTGGTGGGCTGGGAGCGCCAGATGGGCCGCAAGCCCGCTGGCTTAAGGACACATGTGCTCGTCTGCATGGGCTCGACGCTGTTCGTGCTGCTCACCAAGCACGCCATGATCGACATCGTCCAGGATGGTGGCCACCTGAACACCGACCCGACGCGTATCATCCATGGCGTCATCACTGGCGTCGGCTTCCTCGGCGCCGGCAGCATCATGCGCCACGAGGGCTATGTGCACGGGCTGACCACCGCCGCCAGCGTGTGGATCGTCGCGGCGATCGGCGTCGCGGTCGGCGTGCATGCCTACACGCTGGCGATTATCAGCACGGTGTTGTCGCTGATCGTGCTGGAGGGCTTTCGGTGGGTGGAACGGTTTCTCTCACCCGACAGCGATTCCGAGCTCTAGCGCGGATGATTCACGAGCGCCAGACGCCAGGACGGGAGCTGGTTGTTCGCCCTTGGTCGGCATCGCGAATCCGCCCGCGTAAATCAAAGGCCTGCGCTGCCCGCCCGCGGCCCCCGCATCAGTGCAGCAGGGCCACTTTTCGCGTCGCGGCGCGGCCGTCCGAGCTCATGCGCACGAGGTAGACGCCCGCCGGCAGCCCCGCGGGCCGGCGCAGCGTCACCGCGCGCGCTCCGGCGGGAATCGCGCCGAGGGGCAGCCCACCAACGCGCCTGCCCGCCAGATCGAGCAACTCCACCCGCACCGCGCGTACGGCCGGAGTATCGAACCGCACGCGGAAGCAGCCCGAAGCGGGATTCGGCTCGATGGCGCGTATCTGCACGCCGGCCGCGCTCGCGTTCAGGTCCGCGGGAACCGCCAGCCCTTCGGTGTGGCCGAACTCGAGCGCCCACGGATTCGTGGGGCCTGCGCCGGGGCCGATCAGCCGATCACCCACGGCATCGTAAACGCCGCAGCCCGCCCAGTACGGTCCGCTGCCGGTGGTCGCGAGATCGCTCCACGTGGTGCCGCCCAGCGGCAGCGCGTGCGAGTCGACGACGAACCGGTCGCGCACCGGGTCATAGCAGCCGGGACGGTTGGCGCCGGGGAAAGCGGCGTCCGCGATCGAGGTCCACGTGGGCGACCCCGTAAGCGCCAGCGCCCAGGTGTCCGCGTAGGTGTTGCCGGGGCCGTTCTCGCCGCCATGGACCAGTAGCCGTTGGCGCTGGGAGTCGTAGGCGAAGCTCGCCCCGAAACGCGCCGACGGGCGGAGTCCGGGCGCTGCCAGCGGCGTCCACGAGGGGGAGCCCGCGAGCGACAGTGCCATCGTTTGGTCCACCGATCCGTTGAAAACCGTGTAGCCGCCGAAGATCACGAGGCGGTCGCCGTTCGGGTCGTAGATGGCCGCCGGGTCCAGCACGCCCGTGGGCGGCGTGCCGGACGTGGCGAGCTGCGTCCACGTGTGTGCGCCGCCGAGATCGACCGCCCACACCTGCATCGCGCCCCCGATCGACCCGCCGATCAGTAGGAGCCGGTCGCGCACGGGGTCGCGGACGAGTACCTCGCCCGAGGTCACGTT
>JANLOX010000141.1:0-7776 GCA_031366795.1 Candidatus Eiseniibacteriota bacterium
CCGCACGCTGCGCTTTCGCGGCGACAGCGTCGAGGCGGGCTTGCGCGAAGGCGACGCCGACGCCGATGCGGGCGGTGACGTGAGCAGTAGCTCCCACGGGCGCGTGCTGCGTATCGGCCGTATCGCGCCCGCGTGGGGTCGAGGACTCGCCGTCGGCGCCCCAGCGGACCCGTGGACCGTGCGCCAGCGTTCGGCTGCGGGCCCATTCGAACCCCGCGCGCGGGGCGGCGATGGCGTTTCGTGCGCATGGCCAGGGCTGGGCGTCGATGGTTTCGCAGGGCGCGTCGCCGGGCACGAGGCGTTCGGTCTGGGGGTGGCGCGTCACGGCGTGCGGCTCGGCAGCGTCAGCGCGCGGGGGCGGCCGCAGTGCGTGAGTCTCACGGCGGAACTCGGGGACAGTGCATTCGAGTTGGCGCTGAGCAGCGTGCTGCGCTGGCGCGCGGAAGTGACGATGACGGGCGGCAGCACGGTGCTCGGCGGGCAACTGCGCATGGCTGCGGGCGACGAAGCATTCCAGGCGCCGCTCGCTCCCGCGCGCGCCACGCCCGCGCGGGCGGCCGTCGCCACGATCACCGCGGGGAGTCGCGCGCTGCGCTGCACCGCGACGCTCGCGGGATGGCGCTACCATATCGATGCGCCGGGAACGCGCGCCGGAGTCGAAGTGGTGTGGCGCGACGCCACACGCGGCGTGTGGTCGTGGGGCTTCGAGGAGCAGCACGGCGCCCGCCGCGCGCCCACGGCGACGGCGAAGCTGCCGGGGATGCGGCAGGGCGCATGGCTCGAGTGGCGTGGCGAGACGCCGATCGCGGCGCTCACGGTGCGCAGCGAGCGGTGGGGAAGCCGGCCGTTCGTGCGCGCGCGCGTGCGGGAATCGCTCGCCGTGGGAGTCGACGCGCCGCTGCCGGGAGGGCTATCACTCAACGTCTCGCACACCGTCTACCGCGCGCACTCAGGCGAAACCGTCTACGTGCCGGAGCGCGACACCGACCGCTGGGTGCTGCGTGCCCTGAGCGGAGCGGGTGATCGTACGCGCGCCACACTCAAGCTGCCGCTGGCCGAGGGTACGTTGAGCTCGAGTCTCGTGATGACACACGCTCGCGGCCCGGCGAAAACGCAGTGGGCGATGCAATGGTCGCGGCGCATCCGGCTGCGGCGCCGGGCGTGAGCGCGGCGTAGTCGCCTCCGCGCGGACGTCAGCGCGAAACGTGAGCGTGTGATTTTGGCGCGGGGTGACAACGGGGTGGCCTACGCGGTGTCCATAGGTGACGCGCATGGGCCCCCGACGCCACGCACTCCGCGCATCGCCGGGCGAATCAGCGCTGGCACATGAAGTGCGTTACGTATGCATGGCGCGCTCGCGGCTTGTTCGTACGCGCGCCGCGCATTGCTCGCCGCCGTTCGATCGCCGCCCCCGCGGGATGCACCGATGAACCACTGGCTCAATTCGCTGTTCTCGCACACCACCCGTCGCATCGCACCTGCCGTGTTCATGCTGGCACTCGCCGTCGTTCCCGCCGGTGCCCAAACGCTCCAGCTCAACGAGTTTCTCGCGGGCCCGGCGCGCGACTGGGATGGCAGCGGTGCCGTGAGCACGCGCGACGATGAGTGGGTCGAAGTTCGCAACGCCTCGGCCGCGCCGCGCGACATGAGCGGCTTCATCATCACCGACGGCGACTCGTTGCCGCGCTTCGCGCTGTCCGGAATCCTCGCATCCGGCGAACGGCGCCTCGTCACCGGCAAGCAGTCCTACGACTGGGAGAAGGCCAACGGTCAGCCCGCATTCGGCCTGTCGCTCAGCAACAGCGGCGACGCGGTGGTGCTGTGGCGGATCCAGGGCGCGGACACCGTCGTGGTGGACTCCTACACCTACAAGAGCCACGAAGCCGCCGCGGATCGCGCGGTCGGGCGATTGAATGACGTCGGCAACTGGGGGCTGTTCGATTCGCTCAACCCCTACACGGGAACCACCCTGCCCGTGGGCAGCGGATGCGCGCCGTCGCCCGGTGCCGCGAACACGTGCGGCGCGACCCCGGCGAGGCGAGCCACGTGGGGCGAGCTCAAACAAATGTATCGGTGAGCCTTACGCATCGCGCGCGGCGGCCCCAACAGGAATGCCTCGCGCGATCCGAACCTTCAACTCGTCCCGGGACGAGTTGAGGTCGCAGCGATACTCGCTCTGGCGGGAATTTCGAGAATCAAACCCAATACGGGCCCCAATGCCCGAATGTGCGAAGGGGATAATTTGCTGTCTTGAGCGCGAAATCGAGGCTATCCTGACACTCCACCCTCCGTGGAAGGAGTGCCCGAATATGAAACGCATCCTGATCGCCCTTGTTTGCTGTGCTTGCGCTTCGAATGCGCTCGCCGGCTCGGCGGATATTTCCGTGTCCGCTTGCCCGGGGTTTGCGGGGTCGTCGCTCGATGCGGGAAATCTGGACTGTGCGGGCGGAGCTACTCTCATCGTGCTGGTCAGCTTTGCGCCGCAGGAGCGGATCAGCGACCTGGTCCGGGCGGATGCGGTTATCGACCTGGCGGTGGCCGGATACCTCAACACCAATGCGACATTTTGGGATTTCGAGTCCGTCAACACCGCGGCGCTGTCGAGCAGTCACCTTCGTCCGTTGGGATGCGCCAGTTATCTGAATACCTTCGCCGTGACAGGGGCAGGTTCTTCCGTTTCCGGTCACGTCGTGAGTCTCCAGCATATCCGCATTGACCTGAGCGCCTATCGGCCAACTCCCGTCGCGGTACTGGCCGAACAAAAATTGTTCGGCATGCAGCTCATGATTGACCTCGGTTCGTCGCTCGAAGCGGGAGGGGCTTCCACGGGTTGCGGAGACGCGGCGACGCTCGCTCTTACGCGACTCACACCCGTATCGGCCTCCGGCTCGACCGCCACGGCCTTCGACAACACCGGCGATTTGCTCCCTCACACGGTACAGGTCAATCCCGGCTTCATCGATCCCGTCGCCCGGCAAACGTGGGGCACCCTCAAGGCCCTGTACCGGTAACCACTTCCTCACGCCCGGCTGGCACGCACCCGGTTGACCACGCCCTCCGCGCCCGCCTATATTGCTGCCTCGCCCAGTGCGGAAGTGGCGGAACTGGCAGACGCACTAGATTCAGGTTCTAGCGCCCGCAAGGGTGTGGGGGTTCAAATCCCCCCTTCCGCACCATTCTTTTCCTCCCGTGTTGACGCGCGGGGGCCCGTGGTGCCCGACGCCTCGCTCCTCGACGCCTCGTGTCGCGCCAGCGGCAAGAGCGGAGCGGTGTTCCAGGGCCGCGAATTCGTCGGCAGCCCAGGTCACCGATCCCCAAGGTGGATTCCGGATGGCCTCGCCAGACGACTCGAGCGAAAAACTAGTCGCGCAGAACCGGCGCGCGCGCCACGACTACGAGATCCTCGACACCATCGAAGCCGGCATGGTGCTGACCGGCCCCGAGGTCAAGAGCCTGCGCGGTGGCAAAGCCAGCGTGGCCGAGGCCTACGCCACCGTGGAATCCGGTGAAGCCTTCGTGCTGCAGCTGCACATTCCCCCCTACGAGCAGGGCAACCGCTGGAATCTCGACCCGGTGCGCCGGCGCAAGTTGCTGCTGCATCGCGCCCAGATCGCCGAGCTCGAGCGTGCCGTCGCCCAGAAGGGGCACACGCTGGTGCCACTCAAACTGTATTTTTCCAAGGGTATCGCCAAGTTGTTGATCGGCGTCGCCAGGGGCCGCAAGACGCACGACAAACGCCACGCCATCGCCGAGCGCGATGCGAAGCGTGAAATGGACCGCGCCAAACGGCGAGGGGAACGCGAGTGACCGTTCGGGTGCGAAGGAACGCACGAGTCGCAGTGGTGATCGCGGTATTCGCCGTGGGATTCGTTGCCCAGACGTTTGCCGCGCTGCCCCCGTGGGGCGGCTCGAACAAGCGCGCGACCCCGCTTGCCCAGACGGCGCCGGCCGCCACGCCCACAGCACCCGCCGCGAAGGCTGCCGCCGCACCGCGCTCAACCTACGCCGTGCCTCGCGCGTCGTCTTCCACGCGCCGCAGCTCCACCGCCGGCGCGGGCCGCGCGTTCCCTGCGCGTTCGGCGTATCCCAAGTCCGCGGCGCTCGACCCGCTGCGCACGCAGTCGGCGGACCTGCCCGAGAACGCGCCCGTCGAGCGTGATGCGCAGGGCAGCTGGATCGCCGCCACCGATATCGCCCGGTTGATCGGCGCCACCAAGTACTGGCACGGCGCCCTGCGCAAGCTCGAGCTGCGCACGCCGCTGCACCGCATCCAGTTCACCGTCGACAATCCATTCGTGCTGCTCGACGACCGCACGCTCGAACTTGCGCAACCGGTGCAGACCGCGGGCGGCCAGCTGCGCGTGCCGGTGGCGTTCATCGATTCCTTGCCGCGCGACTCGACGCTGACTCAGCTCATCTACGATGCCCGCCGCGGGCTGGTGCTGCGCGTGCCACCCGAGGGCCTCGTGCGCACGCCGCGCATCGACGCGGGGCCCGGGGTGGTTCGCATGACCTTCCCGACCGACCGGCCCGAAGATGCCGTCGTGGTGGGGCGTGGGCGAGCGCATTTCCGCATCCGCTTTGGCGGCCTGTTCGTGGGCACCCTGCCGGACTCGCAACCGCCGGGCAGCCTGTTGCGTGGCGCGCGGCTCATTTCCGCATCCGAAGGCAGTGCCGTCGAGTTGGCGGTCCGCCCCGAGGCGCAGGGGTTCTCGATCGTTCCCACGCGCCGCGGCGATGCCGTCGAAGTGGTGCTCACCCTGCAGACCGGCCCGCAGTACCAGCGCTTTGCTCCCGAGGGCCCAGCGGGTGCGCGACAGCTCAAGGTGGTGGTGATCGATCCGGGGCACGGCGAGAAGGATTCGGGCGTGGTCGCGGGCGAGGCGGTCGAGAAGAATCTCACGCTCGCGCTGGCGCGCCTGCTGGCTCGCGAGATCGAAGCGCACCTGGGCGCGCGCGTGGTGCTGACGCGCCTGGACGACCGCAATCCCTCGATGCAGGAGCGCGCCGAGACGGCGAATCGCGCCCACGCCGACGTCGTGCTGTCGCTCCACTTTGACGGTGCGGTCTCGGGTGGCTCGCGCGGGGTGACTGCGTACTGCACGCCGGCGACCTTCGGCGGAGGGGCGGCTGCCGACAACACGGGCCCCCAGCCGATCGTCATGCTGCCGTGGCGCGACGTGGCCACGCGCCACGCCGTGCGCAGCCGCGAACTGGCAGAAGCGCTCCTGTCATCGCTCGACCTCAAGGGTCTGGGGCCCACACGACTGCGCGAGACTTTGCCCTATCCCTTGTTGGGCGTGAACGCACCCGGATTGTTGATCGAGTGCGCCACGCTGACCTCCGACGCCGATCGCGCGCGCATCCTCGGTGCTTCAGGGCTGGCGGACGTGGCCCGCGCGATTGCCGCCGGACTCGACGCCTATCGGAGGGCGGAGTAACCGCATGCGCCGGCTCCTCATCATGCTCGTGCTGCTGGCCGCCGCCGCATGGGCGGCTTGGACCTTCGTCATCGCACCGCGCCGCGCCGTGGTGGCGCCGGCCGCCGCGGACTCGAGTACCGCCGGCTACCGCGCGGTGCGCCTGTTCTTCGCCTCGCCCGGGGGCGATCACCTGATCAGCGAATCGCGCGAGCTGCCCGAGAGCGCTACCCTGCACGAGCGGGTGGCGGCGCTGTTGAGCGAGCTAGACCGTGGCCCCGCGGGTCCCGGCGTCGCGGCGTTGCCGCCGGGGACGTCATTGTTGCGCGTGTTCCTCGATGCGGACGGTTTGATGACCGTCGATCTGTCACGCGCGTTCCAGCAGGGATTCAAGGGCGGCACGGGTGCCGAGTACCTGGCGATCGCATCGCTGACGCGCACCCTCGCCGCGAATGTGCCGGAGGTGAAGCGAGTGCTGATCGTGTGCGGTGGAGAACCGGTTGCGACGCTGGGCGGCCACCTGCCGCTTGATCGCCCGATCGATGTATCGGAGATGCCTTAGCCATGCCCGCGACTCACGATCCCAGGCCGATCGGCGTATTCGATTCGGGGCTCGGCGGGCTCACCGCCGTGCGCGAGTTGTTCCGCCAGTTGCCGCACGAATCCGTCTACTACTTCGGCGACACGGCGCGCCTGCCCTACGGCAACAAGTCGAAGGAAACGGTGACGCGCTTCGCGCTGGAGATCGCCGCATTCCTCGTGCGCCGCGACGTGAAGTGCATCGTGGTCGCGTGCAACACCGCGTCGAGCCACGCGCTTGACGAACTGCGCGCCCGCTTCACGCTGCCCATCGTGGGCGTGATCGAGCCGGCGGCGAAGGCCGCGGTGGCAGCCAGCCCGGGCGGCCGCATTGGCGTGGTCGGCACGCTGGCCACCGTCGGCAGCGGTGCGTTCCCGCATGCCGTGCGCGCCCTGGCGCCCGGCGCGGACGTGCGGCTGCGAGCCTGCCCGCTGTTCGTGCCGCTGGTCGAGGAGGGCTGGCTCGATCACCCGGTGACACGGCTCGTCGCCGAGGAGTACCTGGCCGAGTTGCGCACCGCGAAGCTCGAAAGCCTGGTCCTGGGCTGCACGCACTACCCGCTCATCGCGCCGCTGCTCGCGGAGCTGATGGGCCCCGGTGTCGCACTGGTGGACTCGGGCGCGGAAGCCGCAGGGGCCACCGCGCGCCTGCTCGCCGAGCGCGGCATGCTGGCGCCACCCTCCAGCGACGGGCCGCAGCACCACTTCTATCTCAGCGACGAACCCCGGCGGCGCAGCTTCGCGCGCGTCGCCGAAAGTTTCCTCGGCCGCCCCATGCCCACGGTCACCGTCGTGGACCAGACGGACCTGCCGTGGTTCGAGCGACCCCACGTTTCCACGCCCCCACCCGGAGAACCCGACGCGTGACCCGAAAGCCGCAGCCCATCCGCGACCGCGAAGCCGCACCCGCCGCCGATTCGCCATTTGCCCGTCACGACGGCCGCCAGCCCCGCGACCACAGGCCGTTCCGCGTGGAGCGTGGCGTGATGTCGCACGCCGAGGGCTCGGCGCTTGTGCACATGGGCCGCACGCGCGTGCTGTGCAGCGCCAGCGTCGAGGACCGCGTCCCGGGCTGGATGCGCAACAGCGGCAAGGGCTGGGTGACCGCGGAGTACGGCATGCTGCCGCGCGCCACCGGCACGCGCATGCCGCGCACCAGCCAGACGGGCGGACGCGCGCAGGAGATCCAGCGCCTGATCGGCCGTTCGCTGCGCGCGATCACCGACATGACGGCATTTGGTGAGCGCACGATCACGCTCGACTGCGACGTGCTCGAAGCCGATGGCGGCACGCGCACCGCGGCGATCAACGGCGCACTGGTGGCGCTGCACGATGCCTTCGTCACGCTCTCCAACCGCGGTGCGCTTGCGCGGGCGCCGCTGCGCGATTCGGTGGCGGCGATCTCGGTGGGCATGGTGAAGGGCGTGGCGTGCCTCGACCTGGACTACGTCGAGGATTCCAGCGCCGAGGTGGACATGAACGAGGTGATGACCGGCCGCGGCCGTTTCATCGAACTGCAGGGAACCGGCGAGGGCGCCACCTTCGGCGACGAGGACCTGCGCGGCCTGATCCGGCTCGCCAAGTCGGGCCTGCGGCGCGTGACGCGCGCGCAGGTGAAGCTGCTCGGCGGCTCCGGCCTGCTGCCGGTGGACGCCGCTTGAAGTTCGTGCTCGCGACCTTCAATCGCGACAAGGCGCGTGAACTCGCGGCGCTGCTCGCGCTGCCGGGCTTGGAGATCGTTCCGCTCGCCGACTGGGAGGGCGCCAGCGCGCCGGCC
>JANLOX010000152.1:0-3499 GCA_031366795.1 Candidatus Eiseniibacteriota bacterium
AGGATCGCCAAGGGCAGCACCGTGAAAAACAGGATCTTCCAACGCAGGCCGATGCGCATGTCAGTAGCTCAATGACTCGACGACGTCGCCCGATGCGGGGACCTCGACGGTCGACGTTTGAGTGCCGAGATCAGGGTGCCACACATGCAACGTGTAGCTGCCGGCGGGAAGCTCAGGGAGCGCGAACTCACCGTTGGCCGAGGGCCGCGCGTAGGCGCGATTCGGCACGGCCAGGATGAATGCCTCCATGTTCGAGTGAATGTCGCAGTACACGTTCACGAGGCCGGTCTTGCGGAAGTCGACACGGCGCGAACTGCCCTTGGGGTACTTGCCGAGATCGAACCGCTTGGTCGGCGACAAGCTGAACACGTTGTGATAGATCGGGTCCTGGTTCGGGAAGTCGACAGCGCCGCCCGCGGCGACGGCCACCACGCGCGGCGCGAACATCTGGTCCCGCTGCGCCAGGCGCGGCGGTGGCGGTGCGGTCGCGGCGAGTGCTGGATTGACCTCAGCCGGAATCGCTTCGACATAGATCACCGCGTCACTCGCCAGCCCGCGCGTGGTCATGTGACTTCCCGGCATGGCGACGGCGTGTCCCGGATTAACATTCGCAGCGGGCGGCAACTGCGAGAAGTTCGCGGGCACGCGCAAGGTGCCGCGGATCACCCCGGCCGTTGCGGGCGTTCCCATCGCACACACCATGACAATGAATGCCGCAGGCCAGAAGCGTATCATCGCGAGTACACAACCTCCCTGTTGTGGAGCGCGCGGTTGCGGCGGCAGGGGCGCACTCCTTCCCGGAGGTTGTCGGCCTGCCGGGGCGCGCTCTATAGCCCGTGGTTAAATAGGCCCGGCGGTCGTCCGTCGGCCGATTGGCCGCGAACGCCCGAAAACCCCGCAACCTATTGCAAAACTTCGCCCAGCGGACTGGACGGGCGGCAGCAAACGAGCAATCCTCCGCGACCATGCGACTATTCATATTTGCCTGTGCGCTGTTGGCTTCTCTGGCGTCTCCCGTTCTGGCCCAGACGAACCGTCTCCACGGCCACCTTGTCGACCGCTCCAGCAAGGCGCCGATCGCAGGGGCTTACGTGCGCCTCATCAATCTCGCCGACACGACCGACGTGCGCGCCGGCGGCAGCCGCGATGATGGATCATTTAATTTCAATGGGCTGTCGAACCACGATTACCGCTTGATCGCCGAGCGCATCGGCTACGCAGCACTTCACCAGACGATCACCGTCGATCATGCCGATGTGGATGCAGGCGACTTGCTCATCGATGAAGTGGCGGTCCCGCAGGAAGGGATCGTGGTGCAGGGCGCCGTGCCCGCCGCCGTGCAGAAGGCGGACACCACGGAATTCTCGGCGCAGGCCGTGAAGACGCATCGCGACGCGACGGCCGAGGAGTTGGTGACGAAGTTGCCCGGAGTCACCATCGACAACGGCACCGTGAAGTCCAATGGCGAAGCCGTGCGGCAGGTCCTCGTCGATGGCAAGCCCTACTTCGGCGGCGATGCGACGCTGGCGCTGCGCAACCTGCCGGCGGACGTGGTCGACAAGATCCAGGTCTACGACAAGATGAGCGACTTGTCCGAGTGGACGGGATTCGATGACGGCCAGCCCGTGCGCACCATGAACCTGTCGCTGCGCGGGCTTGGGCTCAAGGCAAACTTCGGCAAGGTGGCCGTTGGTCACGGCGATCACGACTACTACGCGGTCAATGGCAACGAGACCATCCTGCGCGGAGCCAATCGCCTTTCACTGATCGCGGGGTCCAACAACATCAACCAGCAGAACTTCTCGGCGCAGGACCTGCTTGGCGTGCTGAACACCGGCGGCGGCCAGCGCGGCGGCGGAGGTTTTGGCGCCGGCGAAGGCCGGCGCTTCGGCGGCGGGGCTGGCGGACGCGGCCCTGGCGGCGGTGGGCAGGGCGGCCCCGGTGGCGGTGGTGGTGGTGCGTTCGGCGGTGGCTTCGGCGGCGCGTTTGGCGGAAGTGCTGCCGGTCCCGGTGGGTTTCTCGTCGGGCAGCAGGATGGCCTGAGCGAGATCGGTTCCGCCGGCGGCAATTACTCGGGCGCGCTGTCCAAGACGCTGCAGGCCAACGCCAGCTACTTCTTCAATCGCACCGACAACAACAATGGCCAGGTGCTGGCGCGGCAGTACACGCCGCCGCTCGACTCGCTGTACTTCTACGGCCAGAACAGCACCACCGATACGCGCAATGACAACCATCGTATCGACGTGCGGCTCGAGTGGAACCCGGACTCCTCGAACTCCGTGGTGTTCCAGCCGCGGCTTTACTTCCAGGACAACCGCAGCGCCACCGCACTTACCGGACTCAACGAAAGCTCGATCGGCACCGACTTGAGTCACGCCGACAATGTCACGAGCGGCACGACGCAGGGCAACAACCTGACTTCGCACTTGATCGCGCGTCACAAATTCGCGGTGCGGGGTCGCACGGTCTCGCTCGACCTCGGCGCCTCGGGCACCCTTCGCGACAACAACGGCTCGCTGTTCTCGCGCGTCGAGTACCTGCAACCCGCGGCCCTGGGCGACACCACCGACGAGCTGACGGGGCTCAACACCATCACGCGCACGCTGTCGGCGCGCGCGGTCTACACCGAGCCGCTCGGGACTCACGCGCTGCTGCAGTTGTTCGCCTCGCCCTCGGGAACCTTCAGCCGCTCGCGCAGCACGGGATTCCTCATCGATCCCTTGAGCGGCGTCTACACCACGCCCGACAGCGCGCTGACCAACACCTTCGAGAACACCAGCATCGCCCAGAACGGTGGCGCCGGTGTGCTGATGCGGCGCGGGTTGGTCAACTTGATGGTAAACGCGGCGTACCAGCACAGCACGTTGCGCTCGGAACAGACGGTGCCGCGTGGCGCCAAGGTGGAGCGCACGTTCGACGACGTGCTGCCCTCGATGGTGCTCAACATCAACACCGCCGACAAGCGCAACCTGCGCGTGACCTACCAGGCCTCGACGCGGCCGCCGAGTGTGACGCAGCTGCAGAACGTGATCGACGACTCGAACCCACTGATCCTCACCACAGGCAACCCGCAGCTCAAGGAATCGGTGTCGCACGCGTTGATGGTGCGTTACTCCCGTACGCAGCCCGCCGTGTCGCGCAGCCTGTTCCTGACCGCGTCCGTCCAGCGCACCGCGAACTCGATCGCCAATGACACCTACACGGCGCCAGTCGACACGCTGCTCGCGAGCGGCATATTCCTTCGCCGCGGCACGCAGCTCGTCACACCTGTGAACCTCCAGGGCAACTGGAACGCGAGCACGTTCCTGACTTCGAGCCGGCCGCTCAAGCTGCTCAAGAGCGTCCTCAACCTGAGCGGGGGGGTGACCTGGAACCGCTCCCCGGGAATCGTCGCGGGCAACGAGACGGTGTCGAATACCGTGGGGCTGAACCCGGGCGTGGTCGTCAGCAGCAACATCAGCCCCGACCTCGACTTCACGTTGACCTACAACGGCATCTA
>JANLOX010000199.1:0-10405 GCA_031366795.1 Candidatus Eiseniibacteriota bacterium
GGGATCTCGACGTAGCCCTTGCTGGAGATCTCGCCCGCCACGACGGCGAGCCCGGTGGTCACCAGCGTCTCGCAGGCGACGCGGCTGTACTTGTCCTGCGCGATCAGCGCGTCGAGGACGGAATCGGAAATCTGGTCCGCAATCTTGTCGGGATGTCCTTCGGTGACGGACTCCGACGTGAACAAATGACGTTCAGCCATGAACGGTCCTCGCTGGATGCCGAGGCCGTTTCAAGACCTCAGCGGATCATGCGGGTTTACCCGCGCGCGCCCCCCACCACTCGGCCAGGCGGCGTTTGAACTCATCGAGCGACTGGATCGGTGTGGGATCGACACCGTTCGCGATCGCCAGGTAAAAACTCACGTAGTCCCCCAACATCACCAGACTGGCGAGCCGGGCCAGTGGCCCGCCCGATGGAGCCTCCGGTTCAAACACCGGCACTCCCTGGCGACGCAGGTATTCGGCCGTCAGCACGAGCCGTGCTTCATGAGCCGGCGGCTCGAGCCCGTCGCGCAACAACACGGCCGCTGCGCGTGATGCAATGTTGCCCGAATGCTCCCACCCCACGACTTCGTTGTGGTTGAGTTCGGGCACGACGGTCGAATGGGCCAGCAGCTTAGCATTTTCGTTGATTTGATTCCTCCACCGGGTCACCAGCGGCTCGAGCCGCTGCCCGGCGTGCAGGAAGACGATGTGCTCGCTCAAGGCGCGGGCCAGCACCTTGGCGGGATTGTCCGGCTCAGGGCGGTGCAATCCCCATGCGCTCGCGCACGATTCCAGCGCAGTCGCCACTTCGCGCCACTCGGCCGTCGGGTCGTCAACCCAGCCCAGTGCGGCCACGAATCGCGACATCGCCACCCATGACGCATAGGTTGCCGCGCGCGGCGGCATGTTGCCCGGCAGCCCGCGGCACTCGACGCCCGCCTGGACGCTGAGCTCGCCGAGCTGGCCGCCCGTCGTCAACGCGCGCCACGGAATGCCGCGCGCCACGGCCTCGCGCGCCAGCGATAGCGTCTCCTCGGTGTTGCCCGAATAGGACGACAGCAGCGCGAACGACTGGGAGGTCACGCAGGCCGGGAACTGGTAGTCGCGCACCACCAGCAGCGGGTGCGGCAAGCGCGCGCGATAGTGCGCCGAGGTCAGCTCGGCCGCGATCGCCGAGCCGCCCATGGCGCCGACGGCGAGCAGGTCGGGCGGGTTCTGCACCTTTGACCACTGCGGAATCGCATCGAGTGCCGCACGGATCTGCTGCGGCGCCGACTCGATGAGCTGTCCCATGCCCGAGCAGTCCAGATCGTGAAACGGCGGCTCGAGCGAGACGCTCACGGTTCACTCCGCGTGGCCAGCAGGAACGCGGGCAACAACGGCTCGACGTGCGTCTGCATCAGCTCGCGCACCGCGCGCGCCGAGGACATCGCCAGTGCCTGCTGTGCAATCACCGCCAATTCGGCGCGCGAGATCGCGCGGATTGCGGCCTTGGCGCGCGGCAGGTCGTAGTTCGACATGCTCAGCTCGTCGATCCCAAGGCCGACGAGCAGCACGGCATTGCGCGGATCACCGGCCATCTCGCCGCAGATTCCCACCCAGCAGCCGGCGGCGTGCCCCGCCTGGACGGTGTGGTGGATGCTGCGCAGCACTGCCGGGTCGAGCGGTTCGTACAGATGCGCGAGCCGCGGGTTGTCGCGGTCGATGGCGAGCGTGTACTGCGTCAGGTCGTTCGAGCCGATCGACAGGAACTTCACGTGGCGCGCGAGCGCGTCGGCCATCCACACCGAACTCGGCGTCTCGATCATCACGCCCATCTCAATGTCGCGATCGTGGGCAATCCCCAGACGCGTGAGATCCGCCTCGACTTCGCGGCACAGGTCGATGGCGCGCAACAATTCGTCCTCGCTCGACACCATGGGGAACATGATGCGCACGCGGCCATGAGCGCTGGCGCGGTAGATCGCGCGAATTTGGGTGCGGAACATATCAGGGTGGTTGAGCGCGAAGCGGATGCCGCGCCAGCCGAGGAATGGATTGGTCTCGCGGGTGGTGCCCAGGTACGACGCCACCTTGTCTCCCCCCAAGTCCATGGTACGGAAGATGACCGGCTTGGGCGCCAGGCACTCGGCCACACTGCGATAGGCCGTGTACTGGTCATCCTCGGTGGGCAGCTCGAGCCGGTTCATGTAGAAGAACTCGGTGCGGAACAGCCCGATGCCATCGGCGCCCGAGTGAAGCACGACCTCGGCTTCGGTCGGCAGCTCGATGTTGGCGCCCAGCTCGATGCGGTGACCATCGCGGGTGGTCGCGGGCTCGTGCTGCACCGCTCGCAGTTCGCCGAGTGCTTCGTCCAGCCGCCGCCGGCGCGCCTCGTACGCTTCGACGACCATCGCATCGGGATTCAGCTCGACGCGGCCCGTCTCGCCATCCACCGCGGCGAGCTCGCCGGACTTCACGCTCTGCATCGCTCCGCGCACGCTGACCACCGCGGGGATGCCGCGGCCGCGCGCCACGATCGCGCTGTGCGAGGTACGCCCGCCGACTTCGGTCACGAACGCGATGACGCGGTCGCGCTTGAGCTGCGCCACTTCGCTCGGGCCCAGGTCATGCGCCACGAGAATGGAGGGCTCGGTGAGCGCAGACAGCGCGCGCGCCGAGCCGCCGAGCAGGTGGCGCAGCACGCGGCGCTCGATGTCGATCAAGTCGGCGCGCCGCTCGCGCAACGTCTCATCCTCGACGGACTCGAGATGGGCCGCGACCTGGCCGATACGGCTGCGGAACGCCACCGCGGCATTGCGGTGATCCCGGCGCACGCCGTCCTCGACGGCCCGCTTGAGCTCGGGATCGTCGAGCATCAGCAGGTGCGTATCGTAGATCCGCGCCTCTTCCTCGCCGAGTTCGTTGGCGATGCCGTCGCGGATCCGCTGCAGCTCGCTGCGCGATTGCTCAACCGCCTCGCGGTAGCGCGCCAGTTCGGCGTCCGCCTGGTCGGGCTCGACGCGGGACTCGCGCACCGTGAACTCTTCACGCTCATAACGGAACACGGGGCCGATGCCGATGCCGGGCGAGGCGCCGATGCCGGTCAGCCTCACGGTTCGCCCCCGAACTTGCCGTCGACCAACTCTTGCAGCGCCGCCACGGCCTCCGTCTCGTCCGCGCCCTCGGCGCGCACGCGGATCGTCGAGCCTTCCTCGGCGGCCAGCATCATGACGCCCATGATGCTCTTGCCGTTCACCTCGAGATCGTCGCGCGCCACCCACACCTCGGCCTTGAAGCGCGACGACGCCTTCACGAACAACGCGCACGCCCGCGCGTGCAGCCCCAGTTGGTTGCGAATCAGCATGTCGGCCTGTGTCACGCGCTCCTCACTCCACCACGAATGGTCACGTCCGAAACCCCACCAAAAGTGCCGAACCGCCTACCAGCAACGCCCACTCCGTCGGTGACGGCCGCGCCCGCGGCGCCACCATCAACCCCAGCGCCAATCCCGCGGCGAGCAGCAGCTGGAACCCCGGCGAACTCGGATTCCCGCCCGGCACCATGAGCGACGCCATGATCACACCGCAAACGAGCGCGCCGCCACGCCCGCAGAAACCCACCACCGATTCGAGCCGGGAGCGCAGCGGGCCTGAAGCGACCGCGGGCCCTGCGTTGTATCCCCAGCGCACACCCAGCAGCCGCACGCTCAGGTGCAGCGCATTGTAGATGAGCCACATCGCGAGGGCACCCCACACCGAACCCAGCAGCGTGAGGACGATGCCGATGCAGGCGGCGAACGGGCGCAGGGTGAACCAGAACAACCGGTCCCCGAGTGCCGCGAGCGATGAGCCCAGCACACTCTTGACGCGCGCGATCGTGCCCGGGTCGGTTTCGCGGCCGAGCGAGCGCTCTTCCTCGAGCCGCGCGACGGCACCCAGCGCCACCGATGCCAGCGTCGGCTGGGTGTTGAAGTAGGCCGTGTGCTCGGCGAGTCGCGCCGCCCGCTCCGCCTTGTCTGGGTAAAGCGCCTTGAGCGCCGGCGCAATCGCGTACGCCCAGCCGATGCCCTGTTGGCGCTCGTAATTCCACGTGGCTTGCAGCAACGCGGCACGCAATCCCATGCGGGCCAGAGTGCGGTTCTTGAGGGTCACGCGGTCAACCTTTCACCAGCAGCAGGATCCAGCCGACCACGAGTCCAACTCCGAACAACGCCGCGCGCATGAAGCGCCGCTGGACGAACGCCGCCAGCAGCAGCGCGAGCCCCAGCCCCAGCCAGACGGGCTGCGCCAGTGTCCAGGCGCGCGCGATGTGCATCGAGTGATGCAGCACGAGCGACTTGAGCGGCCATGCGGCTAACCCCAAGAACGCGGCGCAGAACAAAATCGCGATTCCAAACGCCATCGCGATCCCGGCAATATTGGCCTTGCCCGGAGCAGCGAGGTCGCCCTCGCGCAGTGCCTGTTCGCACCAGTGGCTCAGTCCCTCATTGCGCCGCCGCTGCCACTTGATCAGCGGAACGCCCAGCGTGGCCGAGAGCAGCCCGACGATCACGCCGGCGAATGCGCTCG
Organism: Candidatus Eiseniibacteriota bacterium; assembly: GCA_031366795.1. Taxonomy (GTDB): domain Bacteria; phylum Eisenbacteria; class RBG-16-71-46; order RBG-16-71-46; family RBG-16-71-46; genus JANLWK01. The sequence continues at coordinate 4,536 of JANLOX010000199.1, forward strand.
CCTCGTGCGCCATCGAGAACGGGATCGCCGTCGCCAGCAGGCCCGCGGTGCCGGCGCCCACGACACCGCCGGTCGCGTAGTCCTCGGGGGTACGCGAGCCCACCGGCATGGTGCCGGCGGCGAACAGCTGCAGGACGACGCCGACCTTGAGCGCCAGCACCCACTGCCCCCACACCAGCCCTACGATCGAGGCGGTGATGAGCGGCTGGGACAGCAGCGTCTGCGCCACGGGCGTGGCATCCAGCATCGCCACTCCCGCCAGAGCCAAGGTCATGAGGATCTGCGGAATCACGCGGGCGCACTCGTTCTGGGGGTCATGGGCGGGCGCACTGCGGGTCCAGCTCGTCCAGCGACACGGCCTTCGCCGCGGGGACGTCCTGCACGCGCAACTCCACTTGCCGTGAGCGCAGGGCTCGCGCGGCCGCCCGGTCGGCTTCATTCAGGTAGATGTACTCGCTGACCTTGTCCTTGCCCGGCGCGTAGTGCAGGCCGCCGAGATTGAGGCTGTTGATCGCCGCGCCCGCTTCCACGAGCCGCAGGGCGGTCTGGAGGTCGCGCACCAGCAGGAAGGCCCCTCCCGCGGCGTCGCGCTCGGCGAGCCAGTGTTCCGCCGCCTCGGCCACGCTCACCACACGCACCACGACGTCGGGCGCTGAGGATTCGAGCAGCTCGCGCTCCCATTCGCTGGCCGCGACGGCGTCATCGACGACCCAGATGCGCTGGGGACCCAGGCGGTTTCCCCATGCCACGACGACCTGTCCGTGAATGAGCCGGTCGTCGACACGATGCAGCAGCCAGCTCATGCCGGGCTCCGCTGCACGCGGATGCTGTCCTGCCCCTTCTTCTGGAGGCGCTCGGCCAGCGCGCCGGGTTCGTACTGGTCGCGGTTATGGAGGTAGTCGAGGAGGATCGGCAGGTTGAGCCCGCTGACGACCGCGACCTCGGTGCGGCCGCGCGTGGCGCTGACGCCGCAGAGGTGGCACGAGCCGCCCCAGAAATCGGTCAGCACCAGTCCACCCGAAGTCCACAGCGCGACGCGTTCGTCGATCGCGCCTTCGAGCGCGTCGCGTGACAGGCCCTCGTTCGACAGCACGTCGACACCCTCGACCTGTCCGTACACCTTCTCCGCCGTGCGCAGCAGGGCCGCAGACAGGTCGGCGTGCATGACGAGCAACGCTGGCACGCGCGGGTTCATTCGGTGTCCTCGCGCACCCAGCTGCGGGCGGCACTCTTGCGCTTCATCAATTCCATCATGTGCTTGTTGAGCCGCTCGGCCGGCGAGTAGCCGCCCGTGACCTTGACCAGGTAATTGAGCGCGATCACTTCCGCGATCACCGTGATGTTCTTGCCCGGAGTGATTGGCACCTGAACGTAGGGGACCTCGAGCCCGAGGATCTCGATCTTCTTCTCGTCGAGACCCACGCGTTCGATTTCGAGGTCATTCGTCCACGTCTCGAGATTGACCTGCACCTCGACGCGCTTCTGCAAGCGGATGGCGCGGATGCCGAAGATCGACTGCACGTCGATGATGCCCAGACCCCGGATCTCCATGTGGTGGCGGAGCAACTGGTTCCCCGTGCCGATCAACACATCACCATGGCGCTTCGTGACGGTGACGACATCATCGGCGACCAGCCGGTGGCCACGCTCCACGAGATCGAGCGCGCATTCCGACTTGCCGATGCCGCTGGCCCCCGTGAACAGAAGTCCCACGCCGTAAACGTCGACGAGCGAGCCGTGGACCGTCGTCTGCGCCGCGAACATGTGATCGAGGTACAACGTCAGGTGATGGATGAACGGCGTCGTGCTCTGCGGCGTGCGCAACACCGGCACCTGGCACTCGTTGGCGCGCTCGATCAAGCGCGCCGGCGCCTCGAGTCCCTTGCACACGACGATCAACGGCAGGTCGAAGTTGAACAACCGGTTGATCGCCTCGTGCGCCCGCTCCTGCGACAAGGTCGCGAGGTAGGCGAGCTCGGTCTGCGCGAGAATCTGGATGCGCTCGGGCAGGAAGTTGTCGAGGAAACCCATCAACGCCATGCCCGGGCGGTTGACGTCGCTCAGCGCGATCTCGCGCTTGGACGCGAGCGACACCGTGAGCTGCTCGAGCTGGAGCTCTTCGCGCTGGTCCTCGAACAACCTGGCGATGCTGACGGACTTCACGTGGTACTCAACCCTCTCCGCCCGCGGCGGCTTCGGCCTCGTCGTCGTCCGCGGATTCCGCCTGCGGGAACTCGATGCCCTGAGCACCCGGGGCGCGCTTATGATCGACGCGCTTGTCGTGAATGCGACGCAATTGCGCCTCGACGCGGTCCGACACGCGATCGATGGCGAGCCGCGGGTCGGTGGCTTCCTCGCGCACGGCCAGTTCGCGCTGCTTCAGGCGGAGCGTGGCCTCGGCGGTGTAGCGGTAGTTCTCGGCGGTGATGACCAGATGGACCTCGTGGAGATCCGGTGCGAAGCGGCGGAATTTCTCGAGGCGCATGTGCGCGAATGCGCGATCGTCCTGCGACAATTCGAAGTGCCGTGCCGTGGTGTTGATGTGCATGTCATCCCTCGCACTTCAGACAACGAGATGTGGGACCCGTCAGGCCACACGCCGGCGGAAGCGCGCGGGCAGCACGTTCATCTGCTCGCGGTACTTGGCGACGGTGCGACGGGCGATGCGCAGCCCCTTCTCGTGCAGCAACTCCGCGATCCGCTGGTCCGACAGCGGATCCTTCTTGTCCTCCTCGTCGATCAGGTTCTTGATGATGTTCTTGGCCGTGCGCGCCGAGACGTCCTCGCCGTCCTCCGTCTCGAGACCGCTCGAGAAGAAGAACTTGAGCTCGAACACTCCGCGCGGCGTCTGCACGTATTTGCCGCTGCACACGCGGCTCACCGTGGATTCGTGCATTTCGATCTGCCGCGCCACCTGCTGCAGCGTGAGCGGCCGCAGGTAGGCGATGCCGCGATCGAAGAAATCGCGCTGCTCGCGGATGATGCAGGTCATCACCTTGATCATGGTCTTGCGCCGCTGCTCGATCGTCTGGATCAGCCAACGCGCCGAGCTCAGCTTGCCCTGGATGTACTCCCGCGTCTTCTGCTGGTCCGCGTTCATCTCCGACTTCTTCTTGTCGCGCAGCACCCCCTCGTACGCCGACGAGATGCGCAACCGCGGCAGGTGCCGGTCGTTGAGCAGCACGACGTACTCCTCGTCCACCCGCTCGACGAGCAGGTCGGGAATGACGTACTTGGGATCCTCCGCCGACACTTCGAGGCCCGGACGCGGGTTGAGCGTGGCAATCGAGTCCGCCGCCGCCTGCACTTCCTCGAGCGAACACTTGAACTGGCGCGAGAGCTCGGGGAAGCGGCGGTTCACGAGATGGTCGAAATGGTCGCGAATGATCTTGTAGGCCAGGCTGTCCTGCTCATTCCGTGCTTCCAATTGGATGATCAGGCACTCCCGGAGGTTCCGCGCCCCCACTCCCGCCGGCTCCAGCGCCTGGATCAGCTTGAGGGCGTGCTCGCAGTCCTCCAGCGTCCGGTTGATGGCCGCCGAGACGTCGTCCAGGGGGGTGGCCAGCCAGCCGCTGTCGTCCAGCGAACCGACGAGGAATTCGGAGATATGCATCGGATCGGGCGGCAGGTTGAGGAAGTGGAGTTGCTCGAGCAGGCTCTCCGCCAGCGTCGTGCGCGTGACCGGAACCTTCTCGAGGAACTCGACCGACTGCTCGCCCTGCGGCACGTAGGTGCGGTCAAGTGCTCCGTCCTGCATGTACTCGGACCAATCGATCGGGTCGTCTTCGGCGGGGTCTTCGGCCTCCTTGTTTGCCTCTTCTTCCGGCGAATCCTCGCGGTCGAGATCGTCCTGGTCGGTGACCTCGTCGACTTCCTCGAGCAGCGGATTCTGCATGATCTCCTGCTTTAAGATCTGCTGGAGTTCGAGCGTCGGCACCTGCAGCAATTTGAGCGCCTGCTGCAACCGCGGCGTCATGATGAGCGCCGGGCGCAGCGACATGTTCAGCGATGGCTTCAGTTCCATGGGAGGGTTCCGGTTCTAGAGCGTGAAGCGCTCGCCAAGGTAGATTTCTCGCGCCTGTGAGTCTTGCGCCAGTTCTTCGGCCGTGCCCTGGAGCAAGATTCTGCCCTCGTACATGATGTAGGCACGATCCGTGATCCGAAGCGTCTCACGAACGTTGTGATCGGTGATCAGCACGCCGAGCCCGCGATCCCGCAGCCGGGACACGATGTCCTGGATTTCGGAGACCGCGATCGGGTCGATGCCGACGAACGGTTCATCAAGCAACATGTAGGAAGGTTCGCGGGCGAGAGCGCGAGTGATCTCGACGCGACGCCGCTCCCCTCCCGACAGCTTCTGCGCCTGGCGGTCCGCCAACCCGGTGAGGTTCAGGTCGGCGAGCAACTGCTTGAGCCGGGCTTCGCGCTCATCGCGCGTCATCTTCATGGTTTCGAGCACGGCCAGGACGTTGTCGCGCACGCTGAGCCGGCGGAACACGCTGGGCTCCTGCGCGAGATAACCGAGGCCGCGACGGGCGCGCCGGTAGACGGGTTCGTTGGTGATGTCCTCGCCATCGAGTTCAATGATGCCGGAATTCGGCCTGAGCAGCCCGACGATCATGTAGAAGCTCGTGGTCTTGCCGGCGCCGTTGGGGCCGAGCAACCCGACGACCTCGCCCTGGCGCACCTGGATCGACACGTCGTTCACCACGCGGAACCGGCCGTAGTCGCGGACCAGTCCACGAGCCACGAGCCCGGGGCTGCGTTCGGGCACGGCGTTCGTCACGTTGGGTTCGGTCATTTTCCGGCTGCTTCCTTGATCGGCACGTGACTGCGCACTGTTGCTTGGACCTGGCGCTTGAATTCGTAGTGCTTCAGGTCGGGATCGCTCTCGAAGCCGTAGCCGGTGAGGACGTCGTTCGCCCGCTGTACGCGGACCAACTGGTCGTCCGGCACGATGATCTTCTGGTCGTGGTTGAGGAAGCGCAGCTCTTCGGTCGACAGCTTCGTGCCCTCGGTGGTCTCGAGCACCACGTTGCCGCGCGCGAGCATGTCGCGGCTACGGCCGTTGATCTCGCCTTCGCGCGCCGTCAGCACCGAGGAGCGGTCGCCGTTGGCGTTGAAGAAGTCGACGCGCAGCGTTTGTGCTGAGATCTTGTTGTTGGAGCGGAACTCCGCGGCGTGGAGCGCGTTGAGCTTCCACAGCAGGCGGCCGGCGTCGGTCTCGGTGATGGCGAAGTCGTTGATTTCCTGGTCGGGCAGCTCGACCGAGGATCCCCCGGGACCCACCGGCCGCCGCTGTGCGCAGCCGCCGGCCCCGATCGCGCCCGCGAGACACAGCAGGGCAACCAGCCAGAAGTGCCTCGGTCGTAACGGGCGGAACATGAGGGGGCTCCCTCGGGAGATGTCGCCTTGAATCGCATACGCTTCGAACCCACGCTAACAAATGGTGTGGGCACCCTCAAGCACGGCTTGTGCCAGCATGCCACCACCTTCTAGTTCTATGAGGTTATCGGCCTTATGCCTACCCGGCTTGACGTCCGAGACGTCCCCTTTGGGACCACAGTGTCCACGGCAGGGCGGGCTGTGCGGGGGCGCGACGAGCCGACGCAGCAATCGGGGTTTTGCAGCAGCCCGCGTGAGCTAGCGGCCGCCCCTGAGGCAATCGTGCAGGTGCAGCACGCCGGCCGGTCGCCCCTGCGCATCGACCACGACCAGCGCGGTGATGGCGCCGCTCGGGCGTTCTTCCATGACCCGCACCGCGGCCGCGACCAGCGCTGTCGCCGCAATGGTCGCGGGCGAGCGCGTCATCACGTCGGCGGCGGTCAGCGTCCAAGGCTCAGAGTACTTGAGCAGGATGCGCTTGAAGT
>JANLOX010000204.1:0-6099 GCA_031366795.1 Candidatus Eiseniibacteriota bacterium
CATTCCCGTCGAGCAATTGTTGTCGAAGGATTACGCGCGCATCCGCGGCGCGGGCATCGACATGAAGAAGGCGTCGCGCTCGGACCCCGCGGGCGACCCGCTCGCCCTGGCGCGCCGCGAGACCACTTACCTGTGCGCGGCGGACTCCAGCGGCATGATGGTGTCGTGGATCCAGAGCAATTACACCGGCTTCGGTACCGGGCACGTGATCCCAGCGCTCGGTTTCGGTATCCAGAATCGCGGCGCGTTGTTCGCGCTCGATCCGCGACATGCGAATGCGCTGGCACCCGGCAAGCGACCGTTCCACACGATCATTCCGGCATTCATCCTGCGCGCCGGTGAGCCGGAGGTCGCCTTTGGCCTGATGGGCGGCGACATGCAGCCGCAGGGTCACGCGCAGATCGTGGCGAACCTGGTGGACTTTGGGTTGGACCTGCAGCAGTCCGGTGACGCAGCGCGCTTCCATCACGGCGGATCTTCGGAGCCGACCGGAACGCTCATGCGCGACGGGGGTGAGTTGCACCTGGAGCCCGGCGTCCCGGCGGCCGTGCGCGCCGAATTGCGGCGCCGAGGACACCGTCTCGCGGAGACTGAGACGAGCACGTTCGGCGGTTACCAGGCCATTCGCCGGTCGCCGGGGCACGGCGAATATGAAGGAGCGACTGAACCCCGAAAGGACGGCTGCGCAATCGGGTTTGGCGGACACTAGCCGGCTCGTAAGCCGGTGCGCCGCCCGATGCTGCTTGCGGGAGTCCAAACGTCCTTTTCGTCAGTGTTGAAGCCCATTTGCGGGTCGAGTAGTCTGCTTGGGAGCTTCGCGTTCCCCTTCCTTGGAGACTCTCCTCCCATGTCCGCAATGCGCACGGCAAACAGCACGACCGCCCGCTACCACGGGCTCTCGAAAGAGGAGTTGCTCGGTCTCTACCGCACGATGGTTACGTCGCGGAAGATCGACGACGAGGAAATCCGTCTCAAGAAGCTGAACCTTACCTTCTTCCAGATCTCCGGTGCAGGCCACGAGGCCGTGCTGGCTGCCGCGGGCAAGGCGCTGCGCCCTGGCCATGACTGGTTCTACCCTTACTACCGCGATCGCGCGCTGTGCCTGCAACTCGGCATGACGCCCAAGGAAATGTTTCTCTCGGCGCTGGGTGCCGAGGACGATCCGAATTCGGGTGGCCGCCAGATGCCGAGTCACTGGGGCCACCAGAAGCTCAACATCGTGTCGCAGTCGAGCCCGACGGGAACACAGTTCCTGCAGGCGGTCGGTGCGGCCGAAGCGCTGGTCAAGTACCGCGAGCTCGAAGGCGACTATCCGGAACTCAAGGGCGAAGTCGCTGGCGACGAAGTCGTTTACGTGTCGGCTGGTGATGGCACGACGAGCCAGGGCGAATTTTGGGAAGCGTTGAACACCGCGTGCAACCTGAAGCTGCCGGTGCTGTTCTTGATCGAGGACAACGGCTACGCCATCTCGGTGCCGGTGGACGTGCAGACCGCGGGCGGCAATATCGCCACGCTGGTGCGCAACTTCCCCAACTTGCATTGGGTGGGCGAGATCAACGGCAACGACCCGGTCGAGTCCTACGGCGTCCTGCAGGAGGCGATCGCCTATTGCCGCGCGCGCAAGGGGCCGGCGTTCGTGCGTGCCACGGTGACGCGGCCCTACTCGCACTCGATGTCGGACGACGAGAGCAAGTACAAGACGAAAGCCTCGCGTGACGCCGAGGCCGAGAAGGACTGCCTCAAGACATTTGCCCGCTACCTCGTCGAGGAGGGCCTGATCGACGACGCTGGACTTGCGGCCATGCAGGCAGAAGTCCAGACGGAAGTTCGCGCCTCGAGTGAGGCGGCGTTGCTGCACAAGCAGCCGCCGCTGCACTCCTCAGAAATGTTCGTGTTCTCGCCCAACGTCGACCCGACGTCGGATCGCTTCGTGTCGCAGCCGGTGATCACCGAGGGCGCGCAGGGCGAGACGCTGCTCCAGCTTATCAACTACTGCCTGCGCGATGAGATGAAGCGCAACCCGCGCATCGTCATGTTTGGCGAAGACGTCGCCGATGCGTCCGATGAAGCGGTGCTCGAGGAAGCGAAGGGCAAGGGCGGCGTGTTCGGCGTGACCTGGGGACTGCAGAAGCAGTTCGGCGGCAAGCGCGTCTACAATTCGCCGCTGGCCGAGGCCAATATCGTGGGCCGCGCCATCGGGCTCGCGACGCTGGGCATCAAGCCGGTCGTCGAGATCCAGTTCTTCGACTACATCTGGCCGGCGATGATGCAGATCCGCAACGAGCTCTCCAACATGCGCTGGCGCTCCAACAACAAGTTCTCGGCGCCGGTGGTGATCCGCACGGCGTACGGTGGCTACCTACAGGGGGGCGCGCCCTACCATAGCCAGTGCGGCGAGAGCATCTTCGCGCATTGCCCAGGGATCCGTGTGGTGATCCCGAGCAACGCGCTCGACGCCAACGGCCTGATGCGCACGGCGATCCGCTGCGAGGACCCGGTGTTATTCCTTGAGCACAAGCACCTTTACCGCCAGCCGTACGCGAAGTCGCCGTACCCGGGCCCGGATTACATGGTCCCGTTCGGCCGCGCGCGCGTGGTACGCGAAGGCAGCCACGTGACGCTCGTGACGTACGGGGCGCTCGTCCAGCGCGCCTATCTCGCGGCACAGGAAGCCGCGGAGCAGGGGATCGAGACCGAAGTGCTCGACCTGCGCACGGTGCAGCCGCTCGACTTCGAGGCGATCTCGCGCTCGCTCGCCAAGACGGGGCGCATCATCGTGGCGCACGAGGACACGAAGTTCTGTGGCTTCGGCGCCGAGATCGCCGCCAAGATCGCCGATGAGTGCTTCACGTCGCTCGACGCGCCGGTCAAGCGTGTCGCAGCGCTCGATTGCATGGTCGCCTATGCGCCGACGCTCGAGGACCAGATCCTGCCGCAGAAAAACGACCTGCTGAAGGCGATCCTCGAGCTCGCGGGGTACTGAACGGCGGACCGTGTCCTGCATGGGCGCGGCGTACCGTAGGGCGGTGGCGTACTTACGCTGCCGCGCATGTGGCGAACGCGCTGCGTCCGTCCCGGCAGCGGCGACGTTGGTCGCAAAGCCCGCGCAATGGCTCGCGTGACCCCGCACAGTGCCCGTGAGCACACTTCCGCCCGAACGTGGGCGTCCCTTTCCCATATACCAAGGAGTCGTAGCATGTCGCGAGACACTCGCCACCCGAATGTGGCGCTGGCGTCACTGATGTTCATCTTCGCCGCGGGCGCGTTCGCTTGCGCGGGTTGTTCGCCCGGGGCCACGGCCAAGTCGTCCACACACACGGACATCGCCTTCGAGAAGTACGTGCTGCCGAACGGGCTCGAAGTCATCCTGCATGAGGACCACCGCCTGCCGGTGGTCGCGGTCAACGTGTGGTATCACGTCGGCCCCGCGAAGGAGACTGCCGGGCGCACCGGTTTCGCGCACCTGTTCGAGCACATGATGTTCCAGGGCTCGGGGCACATCGGCGCGGACCAGCACTTCCGTCTGTTGGAAGGCGCGGGCGCGTCCAACGTCAACGGCTCGACGAACTACGACCGCACCAATTACCTCGAAGACGTGCCGGCCAACCGCTTGTCGCTGGCGTTATGGCTCGAGAGCGACCGCATGGGTTTCCTGCTCGACCGGCTCGATCAATCGATGCTGTCGAACCAGCAGGATGTCGTGCGCAACGAACGCCGCCAGACCACCGAGGATGCTCCCTACGGGCTCGCGGAGGAGGAGGTCGCGCACCAGTTGTACCCCGCAGGGCACCCGTACTACTCCTCCGTCATCGGGACGCATGCCGATATCCAGGCCGCAAAGCTCGAAGACGTGCGCGAGTTCTTCAAAAACTACTACACGCCCAACAATGCGACGCTCGTGATCGCGGGAGATATCAACGCGGATTCAACGAAGGCGCTCGTCGCGAAGTATTTCGGCACGCTTCCCAAGGGGCCGGTGGTGGCGCCCGTGCAGGTGGTGACGCCGCCGATCACGGCGGAGAAGCGTGTCGCCATGACGGACCAGGTCGAGCTGCCGCGGGTGACCCTGAGTTGGCTGACGCCTCCGGCGGTCAAGCCGGGCGACGCCGAGGCGGACATGGTGGCGCGTATCCTGGGCGGTGGGAAAGCGAGCCGCCTCTACCGCAGCCTCGTCTACGACCGCAGGATCGCGCAGAGCGTGAACGCCGCCCAGCAGTCGGCGGAGCTGGCGTCAGTGTTCCAGATCACCGCGGTCGCGCGTCCTGGCCACACGCCTGAGGAACTTGAGGCGGCGATTCAGTCGGCGCTGGATTCCCTCGCGACAAGCGAGCCCACGAAAGACGAGATGGAGTCGGCGCGCAACATCATCCAGTCCAGCCTGCTCACCTCGATCGAGTCGCTCGGCGGGCTGGCGGACCGGCTCAACTACTACAACTATTTCGCGCACGACCCCGGTTACCTGGGCAAGGACCTCGCGCGCTACGACGCGGTCACCGCGGATGCCGTGAAGCAGTTCGCTGCTGGGTACCTGGGCCACGACAAACGGGTGGTGATCGAAGTGCGGCCGGGCCAGAAGGTGTTGCCGCCCTCACCGCCGACGCCGAAGGCGCCGCCGGTCACCAAGAACACCACGGTATCCGCCGAGCCCTGGCGCGACAAGGCCCCGCTGCCCGGGCCGCTGTCCACCGCACCGCTGCCGAGTGCCCGTCGTTTCGACTTGCCGAATGGGCTCGCCGTGTACCTCGTTGAATCGCACACTTTGCCCATTGTCACCGCGCAGCTCGTGGTTCGCGCCGGAAGCAGTGCGGACCCGCCCGCGCTGCCTGGGTTGTCCGGATTCACGCTGGCGATGCTCGATGAGGGCACGGCGACGCAGGACGCCCTGACCATCGCGCGCAATCTCGACTCGGAGGGCGCCGAGTTCGCCAGCGACATGGGGCGCGATGGCTGCTCGCTGACGGTGCGCTCACTGAAGCGCACGGCCGAGCCGACGCTCAAGCTGCTCGCCGACATGGCGATCAACCCGGCGTTCCCGGAGAAGGAAGTCGAGCGCGTGCGCGCCCAGCGGCTGGCGTCGCTGATGCAGGACCGCGATGACCCGAACCGCGCGGCGTTCAAGATCATGTGGCGCGATCTCTATGGTCCGGCCAACCCGTACGGTCACATGGTGATCGGCACCACTGCGGCCGTTGCCAGGATCACGCGGGCCGAACTGGAACAGCACTTCCATTCGGTGTTCCGCCCCGACAACGCAGCACTCGTGCTGGCCGGTGACCTGACGGAAGCCGAGGCGCGCTCGCTCGCGGCCAGCGCATTCGGCGGCTGGAAGGCGGGCGCGGGAGCACCTCCGGTGGCCGCCGCGGCGCTGGCGCCGGCGCCCGAGCGTGTGTTGATCGCCGACAAGCCGGGCGTGCCGCAGACGACGCTACTCGTGGCCGGCGTGAGTGTGGCGCGGTCCGATCCCGACTTCGAGAAGCTCGAGGTGATGAACCAGGTCCTCGGTGGCGCCTTCTCGAGCCGCATCAACATGAACCTGCGCGAGGCGCACGGTTACACCTATGGCGCTTTCTCCGGCATGCCGGAGAACACCCAGCCGGGCCCGTTCACGATTTCAGGAGGCATCCGCACCGATGCCACAGCCGCTGCCGTTAAAGAGGTGTTGAAGGAAGTCGACGGCATCGCCGCGGCTCCGGTGACCGCCGATGAACTCAAGTTCGCGCGCGAGTCGATCAGCCGCTCGTTGCCGGCAGCGTTCCAGAGCACGCTGAGCACCGCGGCCACGATCGGCAACTTGCACCTGTACGGTCTGCCGCCCGATTACTACCAGGGGTTGCCCGCCAGGCTCGAGGCGATCACCGCAGACCAGGTGTTCGAGGCGACGAAGAAGCACATGAGCCCGAAGGATCTGAAAGTGATCGCGGTCGGTGACCGCAAGCTGATCGAGAAGAGTATCGCGGCACTCAAGCTGGGGGAGATGGGCTTCCGCAATCTCGAGGGCGAACCCGTGGATGCGAAGTACGTGCCGAAGATGCCGGCACCGTAGCGAGGCGCGCGTACGGCGACTCGCCCCAGGGCGGGTTGCCGTCCGCGGCTTGAAGG
>JANLOX010000224.1:0-2079 GCA_031366795.1 Candidatus Eiseniibacteriota bacterium
CCGGCGCCTTGCGCGCTCAACTTGAACCGCCGTATGCCGAACGGCACGTACGGTGGTGTGGGAGGCGGGGCTAACCACCCCGCCTACCCGATTCAGGAGTCTCTTGTGGTGGGTCGGTCGAACACGTCATTCGGCCATGCCATGCGCGCGCAATGGGCGCTGGATCCGGCAATCACGTACTTGAACCACGGTACGGTGGGGGCCACGCCACGGCGCGTGCTGGCCAGCCAGCAAGCGATTCGTGACGAGATGGAGCTCCAGCCTTCCCGGTTTCTCCTCCGCGACATCATTGGCCTGAGCGGCGCGCGGCGGCCGGCCATGGGACGCATGCGCAAGGCGGCGGAGCCTGTCGCGGCGTTCCTCGGTGTCCGCACCGATGACCTGGTGTTCGTGGACAACGCGACTTCGGGCGTCAACGCGGTGCTGCGATCGCTCGAGTTCCGCGCCGACGACGAGATCCTCGTCACCGATCATGGCTATGGCGCGGTGACCTACACGGCGCAATACGTGGCGCGACGCGCTGGCGCCACGGTGCGCGTGGTCGAACTGCCCTTCCCGGTTCGCTCGCCAGAGCAGGTCGCCGACGCGGTCAGCGCCGCGATCGGGCCGGCGACAAAGCTGCTCGTCATGGATCACGTGGCGTCCGGCAGCTCACTCGTAATGCCTTTGCCTGAGATCGCGCGCCGTTGTCACGCGCGCGGCGTCGCGGTTCTGGCGGATGGCGCGCACGCGCCGGGTGCCCTGGACCTGGATATCGCGAGCCTCGGCGTTGACTGGTACACCGGCAATCTCCACAAGTGGGCGTGGGCGTCGCGCAGCTGCGGCATCCTGTGGGCAGCACCCGGGCGGCAGGCGGAGTTGCACCCGCCGGTGATCTCGTGGGGGCTCGATCAGGGTTTCACCGCGGAGTTCGACTGGGTCGGCACGCGCGACCCCTCGGCCTGGCTGGCCTCGCCCGAGGCGATCGCCATGCTGCGCGACCTGGGCGCGGCTAAGGTTCGGGACTACAACCACGCGCTGGCACTCGATGCCGCCGCGCTGCTCGTAGCGGAGCTCGGTGCCGAGCCCATGGGCCCTGAGTCGATGATCGGCACGATGGTCACCCTGCGCCTGCCCGAGCGTTTCGGCCGTGTGGACGCTGATGCGAACTGCTTGCGCGACCTGCTGCTGTTCGAGGACTCGATCGAGGTGCAGCTCCACGCCTGGCGCGACAGGATCTGGGTGCGCATCTCGGCGCAGGTGTACAACGAGCGGGCGGATATCGTGCGCCTCGTGGAGCGCCTGAAGGCGCGGGCGCCCAAGGGCTGAGGCTGCAGAGGGGGCGTTCGGCGTAGCGAATCGTGTCCTCCTCGGATCGATCAACTGAGGCCGCTCAGGGGCACCCTGCTCGCCCGGGGCCACAAACGGCGGCTCTGCGTACGAAAGCGGCCAATAGCAGGGGTTCCTGCGCACGAGGGGGCGGCGCTTCTGGCCGCAACTCCTTTGGCCGCAATGCGCGGTTCAGGATCCTGCCCCGAGTACCTCGCGGCATATAGTCTGCTCTAGTTTGTCGTGCGCGAGTGTCCCCTGGGGAGGGGACCTCGTTCGTTTGAGGGAGCCGTCGTGAACCGTTTCCGCGCTTTGGCCTTCTGGGTATTCCTGCTTTCGCTCACGCTGCCCACGTCCACGGGGGCGCAGGCGAGGGGTTGGCGTGCCCGGAACCCAGGGGGCCGTGCGAACGCCTGGATCAACGGCATGCCAGGGGCGGAGCGTGTGCAAGGCCAACTCGACCGCACTCGCGAGATGATCGAGAACGCTGCGCCACGCATCGCAGAGTGCCGCCTCGAGCGCGCGCGCATTCTGCTGCGCACTGCACAAGCCATGCAGCTCCGCGCCGAGGATGCGGGCAGCAGCAGGCATTCCCTCGCCGCCCTGCAGCTCACCATGGGCGCGCGCGAGCGGGTGATGCGATCGCTGCGCCAGTGCAATCTCGCGGCGGGCACCGGTGACGCGGCGGAGCGAGCCCTGCGGCGCACCGACGAAGTCATCCAACGCGCGCAAGAGGTCGTCGGCGAGCGCGGCTCCGGGAACGCGCGCGAG
>JANLOX010000226.1:0-2263 GCA_031366795.1 Candidatus Eiseniibacteriota bacterium
TACCGTGTGCGTGTTGGTGCCCATGCTCGCGCTGGGCAGCGCCGTGTGCGCGCTGTTGCTGCGCGCTCGGGGCAATGAGATCGGCCGCATGTACGGTGCCGACTTGTTCGGCGCCACACTCGCGGCGATCGCGGTGGTGCCGTTCATGCGCGTCCTTCCCACGCCCTTGATCGTCGCGGGCTCGGGGCTGCTGCCGGTGCTGGCGCTTGTCGCACTGCGCAAGTCGCGCATGGCAGTGCTCGTGAGCATCGTCGTCGGGGCGCTGCTCGCGTGGCCCGGTGCGCTTCATGTGCGGTACGGCAAGGTGTATTCCGAGAAAGGCCTCAACGTTCTGTACGAACGCTGGACGCCGACGGCGCGGCTCACCGTCATCTCGACCGCGTTCCAGCAGCGTGCCTTCGGTTGGGGCATGGGCTCGCGCTACGTGCCGCGCCAGGTCGACCAGGTGTGGCTCGAACAGGATGGCGCGGCCGGCACACCGATCACGCACGTGACGGGCGCTCCCGGTGAACGCGATCACCTCTACTACGACGTCACCAGTCTCGCGGACCAGCTCCAACCCCCCTCGCACGCCTGCGTGATCGGCGCAGGCGGAGGCCGCGACGTGCTGACGGCGTTGGGTGCGGGCGCGAGCGATGTCGATGCGGTCGAGATGAACCCGTTCATCGTGCAACTCGTCTCGACGCAATTCGGCGGATATTCGGGCGACATCTATCACGCTCCGGGAGTGCACGCGGTGGTCAGCGAGGGGCGTTCCTACTTGGCGCGCGTGGCCAAGAAATATGACCTGATCCAGATCTCGCTGATCGACAGCTGGGCAGCGACCGCGGCCGGCGCCTACGCGCTGTCCGAGAACTACCTCTACACGCTCGAAGCGTACCGGCTGTACTGGAACCGGCTCACGCCAACGGGAATTCTCTCGACGAGCCGCTGGATCTCCTCGCTCGAAGCCGTGCGGCTCGCGAACCTCGTGCGCGAAGCGCTGTCGCGCGAGCACGTCGCGGATCCCAGCACGCACCTCGCGATCGCGCAGGGCGGGCAAGTGGCGACCGTATTGGCATCGCGCGAACCGTTCACTGGAGCGCGGCTCGACTCGTTGCGCGCGGTGTGCGAGCGGCGCGGGTTCGCGCTGCTGTGGCCTGCCGATGCGGCGCAGCCGGATTCCATCGGCGTGGGACTCGTGCTGGCCAAGGGCGACGGCGCCTTCAAGGCGCGTGGCTTTGACGTGTCGGTGCCAGTGGACGACCGCCCGTTCTTTTTCCACAGCGTCGAAGTGTTCGGCGGCCAACTGCCGGCGGACGCCAAGTCATTCCTGAACAATGCGCGTGCGGTACTCGTGCTGCGGCGCCTCATGGAAATCGTGACCCTGCTCGCGGTCGTGTTGTTCTTCCTGCCGTTCGCCTTCGGCAAGGCTTTGCCACGTGAGCGCGGCTTCTGGCGAGGAAGCGCCTACTTCGCCGCCATCGGCTTTGGATTCATGCTCGTCGAGTTGCCCGTGATCCAGCGCATGATCCTGTACCTCGGCCACCCGAGCCACGCCATCACGGTAGTGCTGGCGAGCATGCTGTGCGGCGCGGGGCTCGGCTCCATACTGGCGGAACGGTTGCGGGGCAGGGCGATCGTGGTTTGGGCCGTGTTGCTCGCGGCCGTCGTTGCCGCGGCGAACATCGGAATTCCGCACCTCGTAACCGCCACGATCGGCTGGGCGTGGGCCGCGCGCGTGATCGCCGCCTCGCTGGCGACGGGGACGCTCGGGCTGCTGATGGGAGTAGCACTACCGCTCGGGATGCTCAAGTTCGGCGACGTCGCCAAGCCCTGGTTCTGGGCGGTCAACGGCGCATGCGGCGTCACGGCGAGCGTGTGCTCGCTGGGGCTCGCGATGACGTTCGGCTTCGAGCGTGTCGTGTGGGGCGGCGTGGTGTTCTATGCGATCGCGGCGGTGCTGCTGGCGGGGTTCGAGGGGGTCACGAACCAGACTCGCGCCGAGCGCGGAGCCGCGCCACTACCGCTCGTTCGTGAGGCCCTTCGACAACGCGAGAAACGAGCCTCCCGAGAGTAGGAAGCCAATCAGCGCGCCCCATTCTGCGGATCGATCGAGACGAAGGCGGTGGTGTGAGCGTCGAGCCTCAACGTCATCGTTGCTTCTTGGAGGCTTCCACTTCGGCGATCCAGCCGCGCCGGATGTCTGCCGCGGGAATGCTCGAAAGATAGGGCTTCAGATCGACGAACGGTGTGCCGTCGAGCATGTCGACCCCGCGCACGT